>CACHCM010000057.1 GCA_902578325.1 uncultured Pelagibacteraceae bacterium | reverse complement strand
GAAAATTAAAATTAATTCTTTCAGGATTCCATGAAGGTGCGTTAGCGGCAAGGGGTTGTTTTAAATATGCAAAACCAGATGAAAAATTAAGATTTGAATTCACAACAACATCTAAAGCTGCACAAGAAAGACTTGGTATAAAAAAATGATAGAACTTTTTTCTGCCAACACTCCCAATGGATGGAAAATAAGTATTATGCTTGAAGAAATTGGTTATGAGTACAAAGTAACCAAAGTTGATTTAGGTAAAGAAGAACAATTTAAACCAGAATTTATCAAATTAAGCCCTTTTGGAAAAATTCCAGTGATCATTGATCATGAAAATAATAAAAGCATCTTCGAGTCTGGTGCAATATTAATGTACTTAGCAGACAAAAGTGGAAAACTTTATAATGAAAAAGATAGACTAGTTATTAATCAGTGGTTAATGGCTCAAATGGGCACTGTAGGTCCTATGATTGGTCAACATCATCAGTTTCATCACTATAATCCTGGTAAAAGTGAGTTTGGTGAACAACGATATTTTAAAATTACCAAAAGAATTTATGGAGAACTAGATGCTAGATTAAAAGAATCTAAATTTCTTGCAGGTAATGATTATACAATTGCAGATATTGCAACTTGGCCGTGGATGGCAAGACACGAATGGCATGATATTGGTTTGAATAATTATAAAAATTTATCTAGATGGTATTTAGAAATAGCAGATCGTGAAGCTGTAGTTAAAGGTTACAGTTTTATGAATAGAGATGCAAAAATTCCTAAACTTTAGAATTTATCCAAAAAGTCTGTACAGAGTACTTAGTATTCCATAACCTGAAAATTCAATAGCAACAATTACTATAATGATTAAAACTAATTTTTTGTTCATTTTAAAAATAAATATAACAACAACACAATCCAGAAGAAAGGATAGTAAAAATAAATATATTTCTTAGCAAATAAGAATGAGATTGAATTTTGCTTAGATGGTTTCTTTTTCATTTTTAGTCATCTGCATGAACTTTTTCTTCTTTTTCATGCTTTTCTTGTGCGGCAATAGTATATTTAGCAACAGGTCTTGCCATTAATCTTTTTAATCCAATTGGCTCTGCTGTATCCAAACAATAACCATAAGTATCTTCTCTAATTCTTCTTAAAGCTTTGTCAATTTCTGAAATTAATTTAATTTGTCTATTGATTGCTTTCATCTCTACATTGCTATCAATATAGGAGTTAGCTTGGTCAACAATATCTGCAGAAATATTATTGTCATCCATCCCACCATTATAAAGAGCTTCGTTATTTGCTTTAATTAATTCTTTTTTCCATTCAGTCAGTCTAATTCTGAAATACACTTTGTGTTTTTCACACATATATTTTTCAGTATCTTTTGGAACATAAGTTTTTGAAATTTTTACAGGACCTTTTGGTGCAACTTTAGCTGTAGTTGCTTTTGCTTTACTTACAACTTTGGTTTTTGGTTTTGATACTTTTTTCTTTGCTTTAGCTGTTTTTGGCATAGCTCAATTTTAGTCGCTCGCAGTATATTCAGCAAATTAGGGGTGTCAAGCAAGCTTAATTGATATAAATATTTATAAATGACTATTAATAACAAAAATATTGATAATGTTTTTTATATTTTTGTTACAGCTCATCTAATTTTATGGACTTTGATTCCATCAATTACAAATCATAATTTACCACTTGATACAATCGAAGCTTTAGCTTGGGGAAGTAATTTAGATTGGGGATTTAACAAACATCCACCATTGAGCGCTTTTTTCTCTGAAGTTTTTTTTCAAATATTTGGTCCTAAAGACTGGGTTTATTATTTGTTAAGTCAAATTTTTGTAATTATTTCTTTTTATTATGTTTTTAAATTTTCAAATGAAATACTTAATAATAAATTATTAGGTTTAGTTTCTGTTTTATTAATTGAAGCTATTTATTTTTATAATTTCACCACTCCAGAATTTAATGTAAATGTTTGCCAGTTACCTTTCTGGTCTTTAACAATTTATTATTCATGGAAAATT
>CACHCM010000056.1 GCA_902578325.1 uncultured Pelagibacteraceae bacterium | reverse complement strand
TAATAACAACTTCAGGAGGTGTATTTCCGTTTTCCTTTTTTGCTTTTTTAGAAGATCTTTTTCTTACTTTAGATCTTCTCTTCACCTTTTTTGGGGTTTTTTTTCTAACTTTAGACTTTTTTTTTCTTACCTTGCTTTTCTTCTTCTTTTTTTTTGGCATAGGATAATTTTTTTTTTAAATTTTACTCATGTTATTTATAATTTTCCAGCTTTTATAATCAACAGGCATTACAGAAAGCCTACTTTGCTTTATCAGAGCTAAATGGCTTAAATCCTTATTTTTTTTAATACTTTCGAGCGTTATAGGCTTTGAAAATTTAGACTTAAATTGAACAGTAACGGCAACAAATCTCCCCGTTTTGTCTGTTTTATCTATATACGATTCTTTAATAACTTTTACTATTCCAACTATCTCTTTTCCTATGTTTGAATGATAAAAAAAACATAGATCTCCTTTACTCATACTTTTTAAATTTTTTGCAGCTTGATAATTTCTGACTCCATCCCAAGGTGCACCTTTAATTCCAGCTTTTTTTTGTTGGTCAATTGACCAAACATCTGGTTCAGATTTCATCAACCAATATTTCATTACAATTGAACTCCAGCACCTTTGAGAAAAGCTGCATCTTCATCTAAAGGCCATCTAGGTTTTGCTGGATAATCTAAATCATCAAATTGATTTATTTTAAATTTTTCCAAACCTACCATTGCAATCATTGCTGCATTATCTCCACAAAACTCTATAGGTGGAAAAATACTTTTATAATTATTTTCTTCACATAGATTAATTAACATAGACCTAATTTTTTTATTTGCTGCAACTCCTCCAGCAACAACGAAAATTTTTTCATTTAATTCATTTTTTTTTTCAAATTCAGTAAAAGCAATTTTTGTTTTTTTATATAAAATTTCCTCAATTGTTTTTTGAAAAGATGCTGCAAGGTCATATTTATCTTGTTCTGATTTAATTGTTTTGCTTATCTTCAACACGGCAGTTTTTAAACCTGCAAACGAAAGATTGCACCCTCCTTTGCTAAAAATTGGTTTTGGTAAATCATATTTTTCTGGATCACCTTTTTTAGCTAAAATTTCTATTTGAGGTCCTCCTGGAAATTCTATTCCTAAAAGCTTTGCCGTTTTGTCAAACGCCTCACCTAATGCATCATCAATAGTTGTTCCTAATCTTTTATATTTACCAAGATTCTGAACACTTAAATATTGTGAGTGCCCACCTGAAATTAAAAGAAGTAAATATGGATAATTTAAATTTGTATTTAGTTTTGGACTTAAAGCATGTCCCTCTAAATGATTAACAGCTATAAAGGGTTTATTCATTGCTGTTGCAAAAGCTTTACCAAAACTTAATCCAACTGATAGACAAACAATTAATCCAGGACCAGCGGTAGAAGCAACCGCATCTATTTCTTCAATTTTTCTTCCACTTTCATCAATAGCTTTTTTGACAATCCAGTCAATTTTTTCAATGTGTGAACGTGCAGCTAGTTCTGGAACTACACCACCAAACTCCCTATGAACCTCCACTTGGCTAGAAACAATGTTGGATAAAACTACTGGGAATCCTTCTTCATTTTCAGTTATTAAAGAAGCTGCTGTTTCATCACAACTAGACTCTATTCCAAGAATTAAGGGTTTTTTGCTCATTCAAATAGTTTTTAATAATTGTACAATCTTTATACAAGTAAGAAATAATTTTTATGATAAAAAAAATAATAATTGGATCTAGGGGTAGCAAGCTTGCCTTACTTTATGCTCAACAAGCCAAAGATAAGATTATTGAAAATACCGACCTTGGTAATGAGGATATTTTAATTAAATCAATTACAACTAAAGGTGACGAAGTACAGGATATAAGATTATCTGAGCTTGGTGGCAAAGGTTTGTTTTCTAGTAATATTGAAAAAGAACTTCAGTTAAAAAATATTGATATTGCAGTCCATGCACTGAAAGATATGCCTGCTAATGAAACAAAAGGATTAACAACAGACTCTTTCCTTGAAAGAAATGATCCTAGAGAGATTTTAATTACAAA
>CACHCM010000055.1 GCA_902578325.1 uncultured Pelagibacteraceae bacterium | reverse complement strand
TTTAATTAATTGAACACCAATATATCCAGTTGATCCAGCAACTAATGCGTTAAGCTTAGGCATTTTTTATTATAACAGTTAAAAATTAAAAAAAAATTATCTTTTAGAGAATTGGAAGCTTCTTCTAGCTTTTCTTCTACCAGGTTTTTTTCTTTCAACTGCTCTTGAATCTCTAGTAGTAAGTTTCTCTGTTTTTAAGGTGGCTTTTAGATTTTTATCAAATAATACTAAAGCTTTTGAAATACCATGAACCATTGCCCCTGCTTGGCCTGTAGGTCCTCCTCCTTTTACACTACATCTTACATCATAATCAGTAGCCTGATTAATAATCTCAAAAGGTCTTGTAATTTGCATTTTATGAGTTTCGTCAGCAAAATAATCACTAAATAATTTACCATTTACATAAATTTTGCCAGAACCTTTTTTTTAACCAAACTTTTGCTATTGATGTTTTTCTTCTACCCGTAGCGTATTTACTATCTTTAAAATCTAATTTTAATTTTGGAGATTTTGATCCTGATTGAGTATTTTCCATCTTAGTTTCTAGCTATATTTTTACTGTTTAATTTATCTAACTCTATTACAGTCGGATTTTGTGCTGAATGCGGGTGTTCATTTCCTGCATAAATTTTTAATTTTGTTAATTGTTTTCTCCCCAATACTCCACCAGGTAACATTCTTTTAACTGCCATTTTTAAAGTTTCTTCAGGTTTTTTTTCATGAAGTTTTTCAGGTGTTGTAACTTTAATTCCACCTGGATGACCAGTGTGTCTGTAATATTTTTTATCTTGAAATTTTTTTCCAGTAAATTTTGCTTGTTCAATATTTTTAACAACAACAAAGTCACCATCATCCATATGAGGTGTATAGGTAGTTTTGTTCTTGCCTCTTATTATATTGGAAACAACAGTTGCTAATCTTCCAACTACTGCATTCTTCGCGTCTATTTCATACCAAGATGAATTTAATTGGTCTTTTTTAGTGAATTTTGTCATTGTGCGAGGATTAATACTATTAATAATTACAAAGTCAATTTTATATTTAGCTTGAAATATGTAGCTAATATGCTAGAAATCAGATGCCGATTTGATCCTATTGCGGGCTTATAACTGCTAAAAAGGAATTTTCATAAAACAAAAAAAATCGGTAGGCATTTGAACTGTATTGTGCGCCTAACATAATGTTGAAGCACTAAAAAAGGAGTAAAATGACTAAAAAAAGAAATAACCCTGAAACTATTGCCATACATGGTGGTGACTATAGGAGTGATCCAGCGACGAACGCAGTAGCTGTTCCAATTTATAGAACAACATCGTACCAATTTAACAACACAGAGCACGCTGCTAACCTTTTCGCTCTTAAAGAATTTGGTAATATATACACTCGTATAATGAATCCTACAAATGATGTCCTAGAAAAAAGAGTTGCTGCTCTTGAAGGAGGCCTGTCATGTGTAACTGTATCTTCAGGCCAAACCGCTTCAACGTTTGCTGTATTAAATGTAGCCCAAGCCGGTGATAATATAGTGAGCTCAACCGATCTTTATGGCGGAACAGTATCTTTATTCACACATACGCTTAGTAAACTTGGTATAGAGATAAGATATGCAGATCCAAGTAATCCTGAAAATTTTGAAAAGTTAATAGATGATAAAACTAGAGCTTTTTATGGTGAAACTCTACCCAATCCGTATTTAAGAGTCTTTCCAATAAAGGAAGTTTCAGACATTGGAAGAAAATATAACATACCATTAATTATGGATAACACAGCTGCACCAGTAATATGCAAACCGATTGAACACGGAGCTGCAGTAGTAATTCACTCACTTACAAAATATATAGGTGGGCATGGTACAGCAGTTGCAGGTAGTATAGTTGATAGTGGTAACTTTGATTGGACTGCAGATCCTAAGAGACAACCATTATTTAACGAACCAGATGCAAGTTATGGTGGTGTTGTTTGGGGAAAAGCTGTACCAGAACTAACTGGTGCTAATGTTCCCTTCGCTGTTCGAGCAAGAGTTTGTTTATTGAGAGACTTGGGATCAGCTCTAGCTCCAGATAATGCTTTTGCAATTATTCAAGGACTTGAAACGGTTGCTTTAAGAATGAGACAGCATTGTGCTAACGCCGAATATGTTGTTGATTTTCTTAAAAAACATAAAGAAGTTACAAAAGTTAT
>CACHCM010000054.1 GCA_902578325.1 uncultured Pelagibacteraceae bacterium | reverse complement strand
TGGTATGAGAGGGGTAACTTGGACACAGGTTGCACAATACATTGTACTAATTATAGCTTATCTACTTCCGGTATTCTGGATCAGTAACAAAATGGGTGCGGGTTTCTTCCCTCACTTTATGTTAGCTGACGAGGTAGCTAGAATTGGTGAATTAGAGCAACAGTTTGGGTTTGTTAAAAACGCAGCTGCTGATCTAAAATCAGTACCTAAAGGCTTAGCAGGAATAACTAAAGCTCACTCTGCAGTGAACGCTACACCTTGGGCATTTATTTCATTAGCATTAGCGATGATGATGGGAACAGCTTCATTACCGCACGTGATGATGAGATACTTTACTACTCCAAGTGTAAAAGCAGCTAGAAAATCAGTAGGTTGGTCATTATTTTTTATCTTCCTACTTTATTCTTCTGCTCCAATGTTAGCTACATTATCTAAGTTATCATTGATCGACCCGAATTTACCAACTGGTATTATCGGTAAGACATTTGCAGAAGTAGAAGCGATAGATTGGTACCAAAACTGGAACCAAGCAAACCTAATGTTTATCAGCGACTTTAACGGAAATGGAACTCTTGAATTAAATGAGTTCTTCATGGGTGGTAAAGCCGTTGTATTAGCAACACCAGAGATAGCTGGATTACCTTATGTAATTTCAGGTCTAGTTGCTGCAGGAGGTATGGCAGCTGCCATGTCTACTGCTGATGGTTTGATTCTAGCGATTGCAAACGCTATATCACATGATGTTTACTATAAGATCATTGATCCAAAAGCGGAAACTGCAAAAAGACTACTTGTTGCAAGGGTATTACTTGTAGTAATTGGTTTTGCTGGAGCAACTATTGCAGCAATGGAGATTCAAGGAATCTTAGGTTCAGTTATCTGGGCTTTTGATTTTGCGATGTCTGGATTGTTCTTCCCACTTGTACTTGGTGTATGGTGGAAGAGAGCTAATAGACAAGGTGCGGTTGCTGGTATGCTAGGTGGTCTTGCCGCCGGTGCGTGGTACTTAGTTTGGGTACGAACTGGTGGAAGTGGATTCCTAGGAATTACACAGTTAACATTTGGTATCTTCGGATCAGCTGTTAGTTTAGTTTTGATGGTAGTAGTTAGTTTAATGACTGCAGAACCAGATAAAGCTACTCAAAAAATGGTTGACGATGTACGTGTACCGAGTGGTAAATCAATTCTTGGTAGATCACACTAAATAATCTTTTAAAGGGGCGATTAATTTCGCCCCTTTTATTTCAATACATTTTCCAATATAAATTTTGAATGTCAGCAAATTTTCATCCTTTAATATATTTTATTGATTATTTGCTTGGGATCATTATGTGGACTCTTATTGGAAGAGTAGCGATGAATATTTTTCAAAGAGAGGACTCGCAATTCTTTTTCATGAGAGTATTTGTGAAATATACTAACCCTTTAATTAAATTATTTAAACCAATCACACCTTCATTTATCATTGGGCCATTGGTACCCTTGTATGTTGCTTGGTTTTTCTACATGATTAGATTTTATCTAATGCCTTGGATCTTAGGCTATTCAGTCATGGGAATGTTGTCATTTCCTTTGGAGAGTGAAATTTCTAGACAAATTTATCAATTTTTTAATTCATTTTAATTTTTAAAATTGATACTAGTTAATCTAGTAATCAATGAAAAATATACAAATTTCACCATCAATTTTATCAGCTGACTTCAGTCAGTTAGGGATGGAAATAAAAAAACTAGAAGAAGCTGGGGCTGATATGATTCATGTAGATGTGATGGATGGACATTTTGTTCCTAATTTAACAATAGGTCCACCTGTAATTAAAGCTCTGCGAAAACATTGTTCATTAAAATTTGATGTTCATTTAATGATATCCCCAGTCCATAAATACATAGATGCTTACGCTGATGCAGGAGCTGATATAATTACTATTCACCCTGAGGCAACTGATAATTTAGAAAATTCAATTAAAAAAATAAAAAAAAAAAATAAAAAAGTTGGAGTCTCACTTAATCCCGAAACTAAAATTGATTTAATAATAGATTTATTAGATCAAATAGATTTAGTCTTAATTATGAGTGTAAATCCTGGATTTGGGGGGCAAAAATTTATGCCTGAAGTTTTAGATAAAATTAAAGAATTAAAAAGAATAAAAGAGCAAAAAAATTTAGATTTTGACATAGAGGTTGATGGTGGAATCAATTTTGATAACTGCAAAAGTGCAATTGATGCTGGTGCAAACATTCTTGTTTCCGGCACTACAGTGTTCAAAAGTAATGATGGAGATATAAAGAAAAATATTAATTTATTAAAATTAAAATAAGTTAATGATTAATACAAATTCCTTAGGCATTTTAGGTCAATTTTATTTTAATATAAAAGATAGTTTTAAATCA
>CACHCM010000053.1 GCA_902578325.1 uncultured Pelagibacteraceae bacterium | reverse complement strand
ATTCATAATTTAATCCTAAAAGCTGTCGCACTTTTGGACTTGAATTATTTTTAAAGTCTTTAGATAAATAAGTGACTAAATCCTCTACTGGTTTTATATATTTAGGAAGAAACTCTATCAATAATGCTGCTCTTTGGTGATTTGATTTATTCGATGATGCTCCATGCCAACAGTTACCATTAAAAAAAACTAAATCTCCAGGATTAGCAGTCATTTGTTGTTTATTTGAAAAATCGTCATTTTCATTTGGATAATGTAATTTCTTCTGTGATCCCGGTATATATGCAGTTGCACCTGATTGTTCTGAACAAATATCTAGAGGTATAGTAGCCTGACAGTTTTGTGCAAATGAACTATTAAGACCCATAGGAAAAGTCTCACTATTATAAAAATCCCAATATGGATAATCGATATGCAGTTCCTGTCCTATTGACCCTGGTAGCAATCTACTTGCACAATAAGATCCACAAAAAAACTCCGAACCTAAAAGTTTGGACATTAAGCTAAAAATAATATCATTTGTAATTAATTTACTAAATACCTCTCCTTTACCAAACAAGTTCCATATCCTTTGTTGAAGTTTAATTTTGTCAGATGATTCAGCCTCAGCATTAAAGTGGGTTTCTTTTTGCTCTTGTGTATCTGCAAAATAATTAACAATCTCTCTTGCTTCTTTGATATCTTTTAAATTGTATGCATTTTCAATAACTATAACTCCAGTTTCATGCATTAATTCATTTATTGCTTCGGTAATATTGAAACCTTCTCTTGAAAATTTGCGCATAGATAAATCTTAAGTGAAAAAAAATCAAAAAAAAATAAAAAAAATTATAACTCTAATTCTTGAGCAAGATCGCCAATTTTTGCACCACCTGACATCAATCTTTTTACATCTTCACCGCCAAGTTCTGAAGACAATCCTGAACCAATCACTTCTCCTAAACTTAAGAAAGTATATCTATCTGCAATAAGACGTGCATGGATTTCATTGTGTGTAATAAGTATAATTGCAATATTTCCAAGTCTTTGAACTTTTTTTTATTGTTTTTAAAACTTCCATTTGCTGCTTTTGACCTAATGCAGATGTAGGTTCATCTAATATTAATATCTTTGCACCAAAGTAAATTGCTCTTGCAATAGCCAAAGTTTGTCTTTGTCCACCTGACATTGTTCCAACTGGTTGGTTAGGGTTTGAAATGTTAATTCCAATTTTAGACATTTCTTCTATTGTTATTCTGTCCATCTCATCCATTTGCATTAAGCCAAATGGTCCAAGACCTTTTTTTATTTCACGTCCAAGAAAAAAATTTCTTGTTACTGAAGTTAAAGCATTGAGTGCTAAATCTTGATAAACTGTACCAATACCCGCATCAGATGCTTGTCGCGGTGAAGAAAAATTTACAGTTTCTCCATCAACTTTTATTTCTCCACTTGTCATAAGATGAACTCCGGATAACACTTTTATCAAAGTTGACTTTCCAGCTCCATTATCACCTAAAAGAGCGTGAACTTCTCCTGGATAGACATCTAATGAAACACCATTTAAAGCGGTAAATGATCCAAATTTTTTTACTACATTTTTTAGTTCTATTAATGGTTTTTTTATCCATTAGATATTTCCCATAATTCGTTTCCTAATATTCTCATTTGTGAGAGCAGCAGTAACAAGAACAGCTCCAAGGAAGACTCTATAGAATGATCCATCAATTCCTGGAATATAAAAGAAAGCTTCTTTTGCTATTCCAAAAATAATTGTACCTAGAATAATTCCACCTATTGTTCCAAAACCTCCTGTTAGCACGACACCACCAATAACAGCTGCAGCAATTGCTTCTAATTCTTTTAAATTACCTTTAGCTGTATCCGCAGTATTAACTTCAAATACTTGACATGCTGCAAACATAGTTGCGCAGAATGCAGTATTCACAAATAATGAAATCTTAACTTTGTTTGTTGGCACACCATTAGCTTTTGCAGCACTAAGATTTCCTCCAGTTGAATAAATCCAGTTACCTGCTTGAGTTTTGCTCAAAATTAAATAAAAAATTAGAGCTATAAGTGCCCATATCATTAAACAGGAATACATTCCTTTAGCAAAAATGTTACCATAGTTATTTACGTTCCAGTCTGCTGTAAAATACAACCAGTTAAAAATTGGTTCCATAATATCGCCTCCAAAGAAGTTAGCTACTGGTCTTGCGGTATAAATTGTATCAATATAAGCTTTTGCTATATCAATATCAGTAACTGCTTTTGCTGCAACTTCAGGAACATTAACTCCAGCTTCTATTTTCTTTGTCAAAATTTCCACCATTGAATCATTGCCAGATTTTTTTGCTCCAGCTAAAGATTTTTCTAAAGTTGCAATCATTTTTTCTGAATTTGAGGCAGTTTTGAAAGCAGCAACTTTTTCGTTAATATATGTTAATCGTTCAGTTAATTTTGCTACCGT
>CACHCM010000052.1 GCA_902578325.1 uncultured Pelagibacteraceae bacterium | reverse complement strand
ATATAGTGAAAATGATTCTTTTTCAGCCCATGATTATTTTATGAATAATCCTAGTTTATCTGGAAGAGGTAAAGCTAAATTAAAAATGAAACCGAAAAAATTAAACTTAAGATTAATTAAAAGTGGAAATTAAAGTTTTTAAAAATAAACAAAATTTAAAATTAAAACCTGCTAAATTAGCAGTTATTGATATAGGATCTAATTCTATTAGGATGCTAATTTATGAAGATTTTAGCTCTTCTCGTGTGCCATTTTTCAATGAAAAAGCTGTTTGTGAACTTGGTAAAAATTTAGATAAATCAAGAAAACTTCATAAGTCTGGTGTTGATTATGCTCAAAAAGTATTGAAGAGATTTTCAGAGATTTTAAATGTTTCTAAAATTGTTAATTTAAAAATAATAGCAACTGCTGTTTTAAGAGAAGCAACTGATGCAAAACCATTTGTTGAATATGTAGAAAATCTTTTTAAGAAAAAAATAGAAATCTTAAGTGGTGAGGAAGAAGCAATTTGTTCAGCAGAAGGTGTTAAAATTGGATTTGATAATGTAGATGGGTTAGTTGCTGATCTTGGTGGAGGTAGTTTAGAACTAGCTCGAGTTGAAAATGGTTTGATCACTAATAAAACATCTTTACCCTTAGGTGTTTTAAGATTAATAAATAATCCAATTGTAAAAAAGAGAAACCTTTCCAAATATATAAAAAAACTTTTCAAAGACGAGAAATGGTTATCTAAAAAAAAATTTGAAAACCTATATTTAGTTGGTGGAACATGGAGAGCTTTATTTAAACTTCATTTGTTTCAAAATAAACACCCTGTCCACGTAATTCATCAGTATTCGGTAAATTATGAAACTATATCATCATTTTTAGAAAAAATTGCATCTTTCAATAAAGCAAAACTAAAAACAGTTGAATATATATCTAAATCTAGAACACCTTATCTACCATACAGCGCTATAATATTAGATGAGATCATGAATGTAACAAATCCAAAAAACATAATATGTTCTATAAGCGGAATTAGAGAGGGATCTCTAGCAAAAGATTACTTTAAAAATATTGATAACTCTCAAGTTTTTGAGAAATCATTAGAATATATTTCTAAGAAAAGAGGTGATTTGGGATTAACTTACAAAAAATATCATGAATTTATCAAACCTGTATTTGAGGGTAATGAACATTTTAATGAAAAATTACTTAATTTGGCTTGTGTTTTAAGTCATATGGATTGGGGACTTGGTGCTTTTCAAAAGGCAGAATTAGTTTTTCAAGAAACATTAAATACCCCTTTATTGAGACTTTCACATAAAGAAAGAATTCAAATAGCTCTTTCATGTTATTGGAGGTACTGCAGCATTAAATACAACCCTAAAATAGAATATTTGACATTTTTAAATAATAATGAAATTTTTTCTAGTAAACAAGTTGGTGCAGCCTTAAGATTTGCTCACTCACTTACATCTATTTCAACTATCTTCTTAGAGGAATTTAAATTGTATAAAAGAGGTAACTCTGTATTTTTAAAAATTCCAGCACAACATCAAGAAATAATTTCTAAACAAGTTACAAAAAGATTTAAAGCTCTTGCACGAGAATTATTTTTAGAACCAAGAGTATTATATTCAAATAGTTAAACTCTTTAAAAAAAACACAACTATTAGTTTAATAATAGTTTCTTTGTAATAAATTTTTAATAAAAAATAAATATTTCATTCATTTTTATTTTATAAATAAATTATAAAATATTTAAATTTTTAATTATCAATCCACCCCTTAATATACGCTCGATTAATTTTATCGGGCGTATTTATTATAACTTTAAAATTTTTTAATTTTTTTTTAAGAATAATTTTTTTGCAATAAAAACAGCAATTAACATACCAATTAATTCAGCAACTATATAAAAAGGAGTGTTTAAATAACTTATACCAGTAAAAGACTCTGTGAATGTTCTTGCTATTGCTACAGCAGGATTTGCAAAGGATGTTGATGAAGTAAACCAATAACCAGCTGTAATATATAACCCAACAGATGCAGCTACGGTAATTTTACCTGACTTCATGGATCCAAAAATAATGATTATTAGTCCTAAAGTAGCAATAATTTCTGATACAAAAATGTAGATACCATCTCTTGATTTTGTCGATAATTCAAAAATCTGATGTTCAAAAAAGAAATTAGCTAAAGCCACACCTAACAAACATCCTAGGATCTGAGCTGAAATATAAAAGGGTAGAAGACGTTTTTTTAACTTTCCTGTAATTGTCATAGCAATACTTACAAATGGATTGAAATGAGCCCCAGACACATCAGCAAAAACAGTTATTAGCACAAACAATCCAGCTCCAGTTGCTATAGTATTTGCAATTAGCATTACCGCTGTATCATTGGTAAGATTTTCTGCCATTAAACCTGACCCAACTATGATCATTACTAGAAAGCAACTTCCAATAAATTCTGAAAGAAAATATTTATTTTTATTTTTCATCTAGCCAATCTTTAATTTTA
>CACHCM010000051.1 GCA_902578325.1 uncultured Pelagibacteraceae bacterium | reverse complement strand
ATCAGGCAGTTCATGAAAGAAATAATAACTGATTAGTATATTGGTAATTATCTCTGTATAGCCCAAAGGAGCTAATTTAGAGGCATCAGCGTATTTAAGTGATAATATGAGGAAAAGATGTGCTACAGAGGCTATAAGGCCGATTAAAGCCATTAAAATCCACTGATTTGACGTAGGATTAACCCAAACTGAGGGCATAAATAGGCTAATTATTATGGTTCCTATTAAACCCGATAGTAAAAGGGTTAAAAGAGGATTATCAGAGGTACTGAGCTTCCTCGTGATGATAAGATAAAACCCATAGCAAATTCCATTACCTAAAGCGGCCATGGTAGCTAAATTAAGTTCTATAAAGCCAGGTCTGATTACAATTAAAGTTCCAATAAATCCTAATGATACAGCAGTCCACCTCTTCACCCCTACTTTCTCATTTAAAAAAAAAGGAGATAAGGCTGTAACACAAATTGGAGCAACAAAAGCTAAGGTTAAGGCTTTAGGAAGTGAAATTTCCGATATTGCATAAAAAAATAAATAAGTAGAAAAAACAAAAATTAATCCTCTAATTAATTGAAGGGCTGGTTTTTTTGTCCAAACTAATGAATGCCTATAAAAGATAAGCATTAGGGATAATGTAAAGACTACAGTAAAAAAATATCTTGCCCACGTTATCTGTAAAACATCCATAGATGAGCTTAAATATTTAGCAAAAGCATCCATTACAGGAACAATCATCCAAGCAGATGCATTTAAAATTATAGCCTTCATAAAAGAAGGATATCTCTTAATAGAAGTATTTTAAAGCAAAGAATAATGTAATCGGAATAGTAAATAAGGACATGATTGTAGATACTACAATTGTGCTAGATATATTATCTACAATTTCTTTAGGGGAATACATGTGTGCAATCAAATAACACAAAATTGCACTAGGCATACAAGACTGAATTAACAGAACACCGGCTGGTATACCAGATAAATTAAAAAATTTTATAACAGCAAATCCTATAATAGGACCTAATATTACTCTTCCAAAAGAAGTTATTAATGCATCTTTAAAAGAAAATACTTTCATTTGTGTAAGAGCAACACCTAGTGACATAAGGATCATTACAATCATTCCATAAGCTAAAAGCATTACAGTATTTAATACAAATTGAGGAAATGGAATTTCAAAATACAAAAAGAGTACTGTTATCAAAATTGCATAAAATGATGGACTTTTTAATATTGTTTTAAAATCGAAGGCTCTTTTTGCTAAAAAAATATTTAAAGTAAAGTGAAGTAAAACAATAAGAGATGAAATTGCAGCTGCTATACCCATTCCTAATTCACCATAAGCAAATAAACAAATCGGAATACCCATATTTCCAGTATTCGGTAATATAAAAGTTGGTAATTCACGAATATAATCTTTCTTCATAAGAACAAGAAAAATTAAACCTACAATCCCAAATAATGTTAATAAAATAATTGCGTAACCAAAATATTCACTAAATAACTCAAAACTCACTCCACCTGCAGTAATAGCAAAAATAACGAGAGCTGGAGTTCCAAAATTACCAGCATATGTAGTTATAAATGATGTATCAAAATTGGGATTTTTTTTACCCAAATGATATCCAAGACCTACTATTAGGAATACTGGAAATAAAACTTCAAAAAGTTTTAAATAAATTTCCATTAACCAAGCAATCTAATTAATGTTGGTGTTTTTAAAATATTTTTATTTTTTTTGAAAATAGACAAGCAATTATGAATATTAGTTTCAGATGTTTTATGAGTTATAATAACTATTGTTGCCTTATTGTTTTTTTTATCAGGTGTCTGGATTAATCTTTTAACTGAAATTTTATATTTAGCTAAACGATTAGTAATTTCAGATAATACACCAGACTTATCTTTTACTTCAAATCTTAAATATAATGAATTTACATAATTATTTACATTATATGGCTTTAAAGATTTAAGTTTAGAAACACTAACACCGAAAGGTTTTTTTATATTTCCACGCAAAATCGATAATAAATCAGAAAGTAATGATGAAGAAGTAGGACCTGGACCAGCTCCCTCCCCCTGCAATACACTTTCTCCAACAGGTTTACCTTGCAGAATTACTGCATTCATTACACCGTTAACATTACCAATATAAGATTTTTTACTAACCAAACATGGATGAACAGTTTCAAAAAGATGATTATTCTTTAGCTCAGAAATTCCCAGCAACTTTATTCTTAAATCTAATTGATTTGCAATTTTAATATCTTTTAGTTCAATTTTTTCTATTCCTTCCATTAAACATTTATGTTTTGAAATTTTACTGTTAAAGGCTAAAGCAGACAAAATTCTAACTTTTGCAAATGCGTCAAAACCATTTAAGTCTAATTTAGGATTACCAGGTTCGGCATAACCAAGTATCTGTGCTTTTTTTAAAACGTCAGCAAAATTTTCATTTGAATTTTCCATTTCAGATAAAATATAATTTGAGGTACCATTCAGAATTCCATAAACTTTTGATATTTTATTTGTTGCTAATCCTTC
>CACHCM010000050.1 GCA_902578325.1 uncultured Pelagibacteraceae bacterium | reverse complement strand
TTGTACCAGCAACTAAAAAACCATCTCTGAAAAAAGATAATTTACTTTTTTTTACTTTACTTTTGTCATTAATATCTTTGGGCCTTGATTTATAAATATCATAAGCAAGATATAACAAATAAATTATTCCTACCCATTTAAAAATATTTAATATTGTTGAGCTTTCAGCAAAGAAAGATCCAATTACAAAAATTACTAAAGTGGCTTGAACTAAATTAGCCGTCACATCTCCAAAAGCTGACCACACACATTTCGCAACTCCATAATTCATTGAATAAGAGATAATTACAATTCTGGGGGTTCCGGGTGTAATAAATAAAAAAATGATTATCTGAAGATAAAGTATAAAATCTAGGGGGAGCATAAAAAAGATAGTCCTTAAAAACCGGGAGCTAAAGATGGCTAAGAAGGACTATCAAATCTACAATATCAGAGGCTAAATAAAATGCATTAAATATTTTTTTCAAATATAAAGGATTTATGAAAAAAAAAGGTCACAGGCCAATTACAAAAGTCAAAAATCCAGAACCCAAAATGGACGATCCTGATTGGATCATTTGGGCAGCTTGGGCAGACAGGATAACTTTTGAAGAAATTGAAAAAAAAACTGGAAAGAAAGAATCTGATGTAATTAAAATTATGAGGAGGTCTCTAAAACCATCATCTTTCAGATTATGGAGAAAAAGAGTAAATCAAAAAAGTATTAAACATCGAAAAAAGTTCGAATATTCGAGAAAAAAAATAACTAGTAAAATTAAAAAAGGTGATTATTTATAAAATATGAAAAAAATTACCATGTATACAGGTCCCTTTTGTAATTATTGTGAAGCAGCTAAAAGATTATTAGCAAGAAATAATGCAACATATAATGAAATTGATATTTCAAAAGTTGATGGAGCAATGGATGAAATGATTAAAAAGGCAAATGGTAAAAGAACAATTCCCCAGATCTTTTTTGATGAAGAGCATATCGGTGGTTATGATGAAGTTAGAGCATTAGAAAAAGAAAATAAACTTCAAGATCTTTTAAAAAATTAATTTAGATTATCTACTCTTTTGGTTTAAAAACTAAACAAACACCGTTATTACAAAATCTTTTTCCTGTAGGTTCAGGTCCATCATCAAATATATGGCCATGATGTCCTCCACATTTTTTACAATGATACTCAGTTCTTGCATAACCTATATGATGATCCGTTTTAGTTTCAAATACATTTGGTAAAGACTCGTAAAATGAAGGCCAGCCTGATCCACTCTCATATTTTGTTTTTGAGTCAAATAATTTTTCACCACAATTTGCGCAATGAAAACTCCCTTCTCTCTTTTCATGGTTAAGTTCACTTGAACCTGCACGCTCTGTTCCTTCTTCGAACAAAATTAATTTTTGTTCCGCAGTTAAATTTGGATTTATTTTTTTTATCATGATCCGATAAATTTAGCACAGGATTTGTGCAAAATTGAATGTAATTCAACTAATTTATTGAAATCTTTATTATAACCACCACCTAAAACACCACAAAAAGGTATTCTTTTAGAAAAAAAGTTTTCAATAACAAGCTCGTCTCTAGATTTAATCCCTTCATCAGATATTTTTAGTTTACCTAATCTATCGTTAAAATGAATATCTACTCCAGCTATATAGAAAACAAAATCAAAATTTTCTTGATTTAGCGCATTTAAATAATGTTTAAGTGTCTTAATATAAGCGCCATCCTCTAAATTATCTTCAAGCTCCACATCTAAATCGCTATTAGATTTTTTCGCTGGATAGTTAGTTTTAGAGTGCATACTGAACGTAAAAACACTTCTATTTTCTTTAAAAATTTCTGAATTTCCGTTTCCTTGATGAACATCTAAATCAATAATTAATATTTTATTAGCCAAACCTCGATTTAGTAAATAATGAGCAGCAACAGCCACATCATTGAAAACGCAATATCCAGCTCCACCATTGTAGTTTGCGTGATGGCTACCTCCAGCAGTATTACATGATATTCCATAATTAATTGCTAGTTTAGAGGCTAAAACAGTACCACCAGTAGCTACTAATGATCTCTGAACAACACTATCAACAAGTGGAAATCCAATTTTTTTTACTTCCTCTTTACTTAATGTTTTATTTTTCACGTTAGAAATATAATTTTTTGAATGTGCATAACTTAATGTTTCAAGTGAACAAGCATATGGTTTATGAAACTTTTTAACGATTTTATTTTGGATCAAATAATTTGCCAATTCTCCAAATTTGTTTATAGGAAATTTATGATCATCTCCAATTTTGGCAAAATAATCCTCATGATTAACCACTGGTAAATCCATCACTACTCTAAAACACGTACTGGCTTTCCATCAACACAAGCCTCTAATCCTTCAATCATTTGATTATAAAAAATACTATAATTTTCTGCTGTCACATAACCTATGTGTGGTGTAAGAAGTGCATTAGGTAAAAATCTGAGTTTATTATTTTCAGGTAAAGGTTCTTTATCATAGACATCAATCCCAGCTCCTGCAATTACATTGGTTGACAATGCGATAATTAAATCATCCTCATTAACAATAGGTCCTCTAGAAGTATTTATCAAAAAAGCTGTTTTTTTCATTTTATCAAATTCTTTTATGGTAATACAGTCTTTGTATCTTTCACCTCCATGAACGTGAATTGAAAGTACATCAGAA
>CACHCM010000049.1 GCA_902578325.1 uncultured Pelagibacteraceae bacterium | reverse complement strand
ATCTGTTACACCTACTGTTGGTGAAAAAATTATTAAAGATTTAAAATTTAAATCGACCCAAACAGTTGTTAGTTTTATTTCAACAATTACTTTATCTCAATTAAAGAAAGCAATTAAAGTAAAAGCAAAAATTGTAAGAGCAATACCTTTACCTCCAATTTCATTAAAGAAAGGTCCGGTGCCTATTTGCCCTCCTAATTCAAAAGTTAAAGCATTTTTTAATAATTTGGGCACTACTGTAGAAATTAAAAACGAAAAATCATCTATAAATTTTTGGTCAACCTCTGGCATGATGGCAACTTTTTATGAGATGTTAAGAGTAATGACTGATTGGTTGGTAAAAAGAGGGGTAAAAAGAAATAATGCTCAAAAATATATTACTTCTTTATTTTTAGCTTTATCTGAAGATGCTGTAGTAAATTCAAAAGAAAATTTAAAGAATTTAGTAAAAGAGTCTCAAACGCCAAAAGGGTTAAATGAACAAGGTGTTAAAGAATTAACTAAAGCTGGATTTTATAGATCTCTAGAAAAAACATTAAATAGTATTCACAGAAGACTTAACAAATAAATCAAATGTCTGAAAATATTTTAGAGATTAATAATCTAAGTAAATATTTTGGTGGATTAGCTGCAGTTTCAGATTGTTCAATAAAAGTTAAAAGAGGAACTATCACTGGTATCATTGGGCCAAATGGATCTGGTAAAACAACTTTATTTAATTTAATTGCTGGAAACTTAAAATCCTCTGGTGGAAATGTTGTTTTTGATAATGAAAATATTACTGATGTTCCATCTTATGAATTATTTTCTAAAGGGTTGTTAAGAACATTTCAAATTGCACATGAATTTTCAAATTTGTCTGTTTTAGAAAATTTAATGATGGTTCCTGGAAATCAATCTGGAGAAAAAATAATGACAGCATTATTTAAACCAGGTTTAGTTGCACAAGAAGAGACTGTGGTCAAAGAGAAAGCAAAAGAAGTTGTTGAATTTTTAAATTTAGGACATTTATCAAATGAGCTCGCTGGAAATCTTTCAGGTGGACAAAAGAAACTATTAGAACTTGGAAGAACCATGATGGTTGATGCAAAATTAGTATTATTAGATGAAGTAGGGGCTGGAGTTAACAGGACTTTGTTAAAAGATCTTGGAACTGCAATAGAAAAGTTAAATAAAGAAAAAGGTTATACTTTTTGCATGATTGAACATGATATGGATTTTATTGGAAGATTGTGTGATCCAGTGATTGTAATGGCTGAGGGGTCAGTATTATTTGAAGGAAGTGTTGAAGAAGCAAAAAAAGATGAGAAAGTTATCGAAAGCTATCTTGGAAGAGGATCAAAATTAAAGGAAACAAACTAATGGCATATTTTGAAGGAATAGAAATGACAGGTGGTTATGGTAATGGTCCTGACATTATTATTTCGTGTTCAGTAAATGTTAATAAAGGTGAAATAGTTTCTATTTTGGGACCTAATGGTGCTGGTAAATCAACTGCCATGAAAGCAATGTTGGGCTTGTTGAATTTAAAGTCTGGATCAGTAAAGATTGATGGTAAGGATATTTCAAAATTATCTCCTCAAGATCGAGTTAAGCAAGGTATTTCTTTTGTGCCACAGACTAAAAATGTTTTTGCAGGGATGACTGTTGAAGAAAATTTAGAAATGGGTGCATTTCTTGTTGAGGATGAAATCAAAAATATAATTGAGGAAATTTATGAATTATTTCCAATTTTGAGAGAGAAAAGAAATCAGTTGGTTGGTGAACTTTCTGGAGGTCAAAGACAACAAGTAGCTCTAGGTCGAGCTTTAATGATTAAACCCACTGTTTTAATGTTAGACGAGCCAACTGCCGGTGTATCGCCAATTGTGATGGACGAATTATTTGATCATATTGTAAAAGTAAAAAGAACAAACGTTGCTATCTTAATGGTAGAACAAAATGCAAAACAAGCCTTAAGCATTTCAGATAGAGGCTACGTGCTAGTTACTGGAGAAAATCGTTATTCAGGAACTGGAAAAGAATTATTAGACGATCCAAGAGTAAGAAGCTCTTTTTTGGGAGGGTAATATGGATTTTGTAAATGCAATAATTCTTTTATTAAATTATATATTTATTCCTGCATTAACTTATGGTTCTCAGTTAGCATTAGGTGCAATATTTGTAACATTAATCTATGGAATTTTAAGATTTGCAAACTTTGCGACTGGTGACATGATGTCTTTTGGAACCATGATGACAATATTGTTTACATGGTATTTTCAATCTTTAGGTGTTTCTTTAGGGGTTTTACCTACTGCTTTATTGGCTATTCCATTTGGAATAATTTTCATGATTTTTTACATGCTCTTAATTGATAAGTTTGTCTTTAAGTATTATAGAAATCAAAAAAGCCCCCCAGTTCAATTTGCTATGGTGAGTATTGGAGTAATGTTTGTAACACAAGCAGTGGTAAGAATTATTATTGGACCTGGTGACAGAAGATTTTTTGATGGGGAAAAATTCATTATTAAAGCTCGTGAATTTAAGGAGATGACAGGTTTAAATGAAGGTCTTGCATTGAAATCAACTCAAGTGATAACTATTTTTGTAACAATAGTTTTAGTCTCTTTATTGTTTTGGTTTTTAAATAGAACAAAAACTGGAAAAAGTATGAAAGCTTATTCTGATAATGAAGATCTTGCTTTGTTGTCAGGTATTGATCCAAAAAAAATAGTTTTA
>CACHCM010000048.1 GCA_902578325.1 uncultured Pelagibacteraceae bacterium | reverse complement strand
AGGTTGTATTTTTTTACATTGTTTACCTAGAGGAGATGAAGTGAGTGATGATGTTTTCTTGGGAAAACAATCTCACGTATGGCAACAAGCACTCAATAGAGTTCACGTACAAAAAAGTATTTTATTATATTGTTTTGGAAAATTAAGGTAGCGGCAAAGGACTGTCTGAACTCTCATTTAGATATTTTATAACAGAGGCTCTATCTTTTTCTTTTCTAAGACCTGCATATGCCATCTTTGTTCCCTTAATCCATTTAGCAGGTTTTATTAAAAATCCATTTAATTCTTCAAAAGTCCAATTCTTATCATATGCAGCTAACGCTTTGGAATATTTGTAGTCTTCAATAGCTCCAACTTTTCTTCCCACAACATTATACAGTGCTGGACCTATAGCATTCTTTCCCCCTTTAACAATTGAATGACAAGCTGCACATTTTTTAAAAACTTTTTCACCATGGGCAATATCTCCCATTGCCATTAATGCTGATATATCAATTTTATCTGACGCAGTGCTTGAGCTAGTTGTGGATACAGCAGTGGCAGCTTCTACTTCAACTGAATAACCAGGTGTTTTAGGTTTCTCTACATGGAATATAACATCAGATAATTTTCCAATTCCGATAACAAGCAAGGCAACCATTAAGACTGCAGCAACTATTTTATTTATTTCGAAAGAATCCATCTTTTTTAAATTTTGTAGTGAACGTATAACACGATAAATTAAAAAAAAGCTAAAATTTAATGTATAAATTTGCCTCTATAGTTGTTTAATGAGTATAATAATTTGAAAATATAATGAAAACTTTAGTAATTATACCCTCTAGAATGTCTGCTACTAGGCTGCCAGGCAAACCTTTGCTAAAAATAAATGGCTTATCAATTATTTCACATGTATCTAAAAAAGCAGAACAAGCAAATATTGGAGATGTCATTGTGGCTACAGAGGACCAAGAAATTATTGATGATGTTAAAGGAAACGGTTTCAATGCTATTTTAACTAGTAATAAACATAAGACAGGTACAGATAGAATCCATGAGGCACTTAAAAAATCAAATATTAGAGATGTTGATTTCATTATGAATTTACAAGGTGATGAACCAGCAATCGATATCCAAGATATAGTAAGATTGAATCATAAAATGTTGCAAAATCCCTCTAATATAGGAACTCTTGCTGCAATAATAAAAGACAATAAAAACTTGAAAAATGAAAATATTGTAAAGGTTATTACAGAAAATACTTTAGGTGAGAACAATTTTCCTAAGGGTATATCTTTTTCAAGAAAGTCTGAGAAAGTAGACAATATTTATCATCATATTGGGGTTTATTGTTATTCAAAAGACTCACTCGAAAAATTTGTTCAATTAAGTCAATCTAAAAATGAAATAGAAAATCGGTTAGAGCAATTAAGAGCGTTAGACAATAATATTGATATTAATGTTTCACTTGCCAAATCGTCTCCAATAGGAGTAGATACAGAGGAAGATTATCTAGCCTTGAAAAAAATAATGGAATATAAGAATTGATGAGTAAAATTTATTTTCAAGGAACCTTTGGTGCATATTCTCACTTGGCAGCACTTTCTATTTATCCTAAAGCAGAAATCTTGCCCTGTAAAACTTTTGATGATTGTTTTTATAAAGCATCCAATGAGCCAGAAAGTAGAATTATAATTCCAGAGTCAAATAGAATCACTGGTAACATTGGAATTGAATATTTAATATTTAAACACAGACTAAATATTTATAAAGAGCATTTTCAAAAAATTGAACACAACTTATTAGGACAACCTGGTGCTAAATTAAAAGATATCAAAGAAGTTTACTCACACGCTCAAGGATTATCTCAGTGTTCAAAATTTATAAAAGAAAACAATTTAGCAGAACATATTAGAGCAGATACGGCTGGATCTGCTGAAATGATTTCTAAAACAAAAGATATTAAGCAATCAGCCATAGCATCCTCATTGAGTGCTGAAATTTATGGATTAGAAATTATAAAAAAGAACATAGAAAATGAGATTGGTAATTTAACTAGGTTCTTAGTTATGGGAAAAAATATTTCTCAGCCAGAATTTAAAGATAAAACTTATATAACTTCTTTTCTGTTTAAATTAAAAAGTAAGCCAGCTGCCCTCTATCAGTCGCTTGGAGGTTTTGCTATTAATGGTGTAAATTTAACTAAGCTACAAAGTTATCCAGAAAAAAATAGTTTCGACTCTTATTTTTTCTTATGTGATTTAGATGGACATATAGAAGATCCAAAAGTTCAAAAATCTCTTGAAGAGCTAGGCCTACATTGTGAGGATTTTCACGTTCTAGGTGTTTTTGAGGCAGATAGTTTGAGACAAAAAAAATAAGAATCTTTTCTTGTAGATTAGAAATTTTAACTGCTATAATAGATTTGGAGGCTAGAGGTGGATGCTGCTTGAACCCGACCAGATCTTAACGGAAGCAGTCGTAGAGACAGTTATTCAGGTTCTAGTCTCCTTATAGATATATGAATAATAACTCAAAAGTATTAGCATTAAAATATAGACCACAAACTTTTGACGATCTTATTGGTCAAGAGGTTGTTGCAGAAACTATTACTAATTCTATTAAAGCTGACAAAATACCGAATGCATATTTGTTCACTGGAATAAGGGGTATTGGAAAAACCACAACAGCAAGAATTGTTGCAAAAGCACTTAATTGCTCAAATGGAATAGAAAATAAATGTAAAATTAAATGTGATAATTGTGATGCGATTACAAACTCAAATCACATTGATGTTCTTGAGATGGATGCCGCAAGTAAAACAGGCGTAGATGACGTAAGAGATTTGATTGAATTTTCTAGATATGGGCCAACATCTGCAAAATATAAAATTTTCATAATTGATGAAGTTCATATGCTTA
>CACHCM010000047.1 GCA_902578325.1 uncultured Pelagibacteraceae bacterium | reverse complement strand
AGTGCTAATGCAATATTAGATGAAAATTATCACCAACTTGTTTTAGACACACATATTGATTTCATAAAAGCAGGTGCGGAAATAATTGTCACAACAACTTTTGCTACACGGCAAAAACGTTTAAAAGAGAATAATCTTTTAGATAAATTTGAATATTTAAATCAAAAAGCAGGTGAAATTGCTCAATCTGCAAAACGAAAATTTCCCAATACTTATATTGCTGGTGGTATACCTCCACAAAATTTAACCTATGAAGCAGATGATAGAGATGAGGTCGAAATTACAGAAAACTTTAATAGTCAAGCAAAGGCGTTAAATCCATATGTCGATTTTTTTTACTTTGATGTTTGGAGTAGTGTTAAAGAGGTTAAATGTGGAATTGAGGCTATAAAAGAATTTAAAAAACCATATTTAGTTGGATTACATGTATCTGAAGGAACAACTTTACCAAGTAGGGAAAAGATCAAAGATGTAAAAAAAATAATTGATGAAAACGCTCTTGGAGTGCTGTTGTCTTGTGTTTCTCCCGAAAATTTTGAGAAAAACTTAAAAGAATTAAAAAGTTTAAATATACCATTTGGTTTCAAATTAAATGGTTTTGTTACCACCAAACTAAGAGAAAGTTACACATCAGTTTTTTTAGGAAAAAAATCTAATCCAAATGAAATTTTGGGAAAAAGACAAGATTTGACACCAATTAAAATTCAAGAAATTGCTAAAAAATTTAAAGACGCTGGGGCAACTATTCTTGGGGGATGCTGTGAAACAAGTCCTTCACACATAAAAGCAATCGCAAACCTTAAGTAACGTTTTTATAATCTGCTTTTCTTGCTAAATATATTCCAATAAATACAGCAATTAATGCAACTATAATTTTTGAGGTAATTATTTCATTGAGAAATATGTATCCTAAAATAATTCCAAATATTGGAATGATATATGAAACTTGTGAATGAAATATGAGACCATTTGTTTTTAAAATTCTGAATCTCAATAACCACGCTATCCCAGTAGGAAAAATTCCTAAATATATTACCGATATAATAGAGTCTGTTGAAGGATTTAACATCCAAGGTTTTTCAAAAATTAAAGTGAACGGAAGAAGTATAATTGTTGACCAGATTAAAATTGAACCTGTAACATTTTCATTTTCTTTATTGCTTATTTTTAAGGTTATTACTCCTCCAATTACATAGCAAGTTGATCCAAGCAGAATTAAAAGTGCAGCAACAAAGTTATTTTCATTAATTAAAAAGTCATCTGAAAACAAAAATACTATTCCTGAAAATCCAATTAATAATCCAATAGTTTTTAATAAGTTAAATTTTTCTCCTTTTAAAAAAAAGTGAGCTAGAACTGTTGAGCTTAATGGTGTTGTGGACATCAAGATAGCTGCTAAATTACTTTGAACAAAATTCACTCCATAAGATATTAGTATGAATGGAATAACTAAATTTACCAATCCAATGATTGCAAACCATTTCCAGTCTTTTGAGAATGCTTCAATTTTTATATTTTTATAAAAACATAAAATTAAAACTGGTATAGCTCCTAAAAAAGATCTTAAAAAACCTATCGTAATAGGTCCAAATGAGTATGTGGCAATCTTTATATTAAAAAAGGCAGATGCCCATATTAATGACAAAAATGTCAACAACAAATAATCAACTAATTGTGGTTTTCTCATTCTGTTATTTCGTTTATCTCCCCAGAGGTTAAGGCAATTAAATTTTCAAAATTTATTTCGAATACTGCATTAGGATGACCTGCAGCTGCAAAAATAGAAGAAAATCTATTTAAAGTTTCATCAATAAAAATTTTTATTTTTGTTAAATGTCCTGTTGGTGATACTCCACCAATTGTATATCCAGTAATTTTTTTAACATCTTCTGGGTTCGCCATTGAAACATTTTTTTGATCTAAAATTTTTTTTAATTTATTTAATGAACACCTTTTATCTCCAGAAACTAAACATAAAACATAACTGTCCCCTGCTTTAAAAAGTAAACTTTTAACAATTGCCCCTATTTTGCAACCTAAAGCTGTAGCTGCATCGTTAGCTGTTCTAGCAGTTTGCTCTAAAACAATCACTTTAATATCCGGATTAAATTGTTTAAGCGATTTTTCTGCTCTTAAAACTGGCTCTTTATTTAATATTGATTTCACAGGTTTAATATATTTATTATTTTAGTGACTAATTACACTACTTATGTGAAAATTGCATAGGTGTTATTTATTAAATAAGCAATATTTTTAAGTATTTTTTTGCTAATTAGGCCAAACAAAATTACATAGGAGACAAAATGAGTGCAGCAAACGTAATAAAATTTATCAAAGAAAAAGAAGCAGAATTTGTGGATCTAAGATTCACTGATCCAAGAGGAAAACTTCAACACTTAACAATGGATGCTTCAATAGTTGATGAAGGTATGTTGAATGAAGGTGTCTTTTTTGACGGTTCGTCTATTGCTGGTTGGAAAGCAATTAACGAGTCAGACATGATTTTAAAACCTGATACTGCAAGAATGTTCATGGACCCTTTTACGTCTCATAATACTGTGGTTTTGTTTTGTGACATCCTAGATGCAATTAAAAAAGATCCTTATGAAAGAGATCCAAGAGGCGTTGCTAAAAAAGCTGAAGAATATTTAAAAGCTTCAGGTATTGGTGATAAAGCTTTTTTTGGACCTGAGCCAGAATTTTTTGTTTTTGACGATGTAAGAATCAAAAATGATATGAATGAGTGTGGATTTAAGTTAGACAGTAAGGAAGGTCCTTACAATTCAGGTAAAGAATATGAAAATGGAAATATGGGTCATAGACCTCAAATTAAAGGAGGATATTTCCCAGTACCGCCAGTTGATAGTGAACAAGACATGCGTGGTGAGTATCTTAAAAATTTAAAAGAAGTTGGTATTAAAGTTGAAAAACATCACCATGAAGTTG
>CACHCM010000046.1 GCA_902578325.1 uncultured Pelagibacteraceae bacterium | reverse complement strand
AATGCTGCGGGTGGGACTAAACCTAAAAAAAAACTCAATCCAAACTTCTTTCATACTAGCAGCTCTCATTTCTTCTGGAAGAACAGGTCCTAGTTTTGGGTTTATCATGCATCTGATTGTGGTGTATCCTGCATATAAACTTGCAAGAAGAATTCCTGGAATAATTGCAGCAGCAAATAAATCTATAACTGGAATTTCCATTATTGGTCCCATAACTACAAGCATGATACTGGGTGGAATTAAAATTCCCAAAGTTCCACCAGCTGTAATCGTACCTGCAGCAAGTTTTACATCGTAATTTGATCTGTTCATTGATTTTGCTGCCATAATTCCCAAGATAGTAACCGAGGCACCAACTATTCCTGTTGCAGCTGCAAAAATAACCGAAACAAACAATACGGCGTAATATAATGATCCCTTTACTCTTGCCAACATCATCTGGAAGGCTGAGAACAACCTTTCCATTAAACCTGCTTGTTCCATCATAATTCCCATAAAAACAAAGAGTGGAACGGCGGCAAGGGTTTGTTCGGTCATCACCATCGAAAATTGGAGAGTCATTAAATAAAAGACTAATTTTCCAAATCCTAAATAACCAAATACAAAACCTAGAAAAATTAAAGTGAAAGAAATTGGAAATCCAACAAAGATTGCAAAAAGCATTACTCCAACTAAAATAAAACCTAAAATAGCTGGATCAATTAATTCTGCTATCATTTATCCTGTCCTGGCCACTCACCCTTTTTAGCTGCCCAGTAGCTTTTAAGTAATTCTGAAAATCCTTGGATAAGTAAAAATATAATTCCAATTAATAAACATGTTTTAATTGGCCACATATATGGCATCCAGGTAGTATCCATTCCTCTTTCACCTCTTTGGATAGACTCTAAAACAAATCCAAAAGTCATATAAAAAAATACTATTAGACCTGGGAAATAAAATAAAAGATACAACCAAAAATCGATTAATCCTTGGTTTTTAATTTTAAAATTTCTGTATAAAAAATCTGCCCTAATATGAACTCCTTTTGAAAGTGCATAACCTGCACCCAGCATAAAAAGAGCTCCATATAAAAATCTGCTAATATCATAAGCCCATATTGTCGGTGCTAGAAATAATTTCCTGGCAAGTACCTCATAGGTCATAGCAAAAATAAGTGGCATTAATATCCAACAGACTACACTACCAACCCTCTTGCTGAATTTGTCTATATTAATTATAGACTTTGCCATCCAAGATGGCATATCCTCTGGCATCTTTACCGAACCACCTCGCCTTTCGGCAATCATTTCATCTGAAATATCTAATTTACTTGGTTCTTCTGCCATAAAAATTTTTATTAAAAAAAATTAGAGCGGACTAACAAGTCCGCTCTAATACTTTAATTATTTAATGATTACTTTAATGTTGCTGCGTGAGCCATTCCTAGCTTAGCATTTGACATTTGAGCACCACTCCAGAAAGGAACTGCTTTATCAGCAAATACTTTCATAGAGTCATAAACTTCTTTGAAAAATGCATTTTTTTCTGCATTTTTATTCAAAGTTGCTTTAGCAGCTGCCATATACTCAGTGAAGTAGTCAGATGGAGTATCTTCTAAAATCACTCCATGTTTTGTTGTAAGTTCTTGTAAAGCTTCACCATTTGATAAAATTCTATAACTTAAAGATTTTATCAAAGACGCATCAGCCGCAACTTCAAGAGACTTCTTCTCGTGTGCAGTCATAGCATTATATGTTTTTCCAGTAATATAAAAATCAGCATTTACCACTACTTGGTGTAAACCTTGTAAATAATAGTGCTTTAAAACTTTTTGGAAACCAAAAGTTAAGTCTGGCTTTGGACAACACCATTCAGCAGCATCAATAGTTCCCGCTTCTAAAGCTGGTAGAATGTCTCCTCCGCCCATAGCAACAGATGCTATACCAATGTCTTTATAAGTTTGTCCTGGAATTCCTGGAGGAGTTCTGAATTTATATTTTCTAAAATCAGCCATATCTTTAATTGGTTTTGGAAACCAACCTAAAGCCTCTGGTCCAACAGGTTGAAGCATAAATCCTTTAATATCTCTTCCCATTTCTTTCCATAATTGATCATAAAGCGCTTTTCCACCACCATATTGGAACCAAGATAAAAACGCTAAATTATCTATACCTATTCCACCACCAGCTACTGGAGAACCAAATAGCATTGCAGCAGGGTGTTCGCCTGACCAATAGTGAGTCCATGCAAATCCACAGTCAATCAAACCTTTGTCAACAGCATCTAGAGTTTCTTTAACTCCAACAACTGCTCCTGCAGGTAAGATTTCGAATTTTAAAGATCCACCAGTTAATTCAGTTACTGTATCAGTAAAGTCCTTTAACATCTTAACTTCATCAGCTTTAGTGTTAAGAACTGTCTGACATTTTAGTGTTTTTGCAGCATTAGCATTTGAAATAAATCCAAATACCATCGCAACCGCAAATAACATTGAAATGATTTTTTTCATATTGTTTTTCCCTCTCTATATTTTTAAAAAATGAAAGCTTGTCAAAGAATGAAATCTAAAACAAGTGTTAATATTGGATTATTTTAATTTTTTTGTGTACAGAAATGTTACAAATAAAAAAAATTTAATTTATAAGAGTTCTAAGTAATGGATAATTTTGATTATATTATAATTGGTGCTGGATCAGCTGGATGTGTTCTTGCTAACAGAATTTCATCCAATCCTAATAATAAAGTCTTACTTTTAGAGGCAGGTGGTAAAGATACTAATCCATGGATACATATTCCCGGAGGGTATTTTAAAACAATGCATAATCCTGAGACAGATTGGTGTTTTAATACAGAGGAAGAGCCTTTCTGTGATAATAGAAAAATGACTTACCCAAGAGGAAAAACACTTGGAGGAAGTTCTTCTATTAATGGAATGCTTTATATTCGAGGGCAATCAAATGATTATAATTATTGGAGACAATTAGGAAATGTA
>CACHCM010000045.1 GCA_902578325.1 uncultured Pelagibacteraceae bacterium | reverse complement strand
GCAAAAAATACTTTAAAAATAATACAAGAGGAATTGAAAGATTTTAAAAAAGTTATAAGTGCATGGGAATTAAACGAAAGACATTATGGTGCTCTGACTGGATTAAATAAAGATGAAATGAAAGTAAAACTTGGAGAAGAAAAAGTTCATCAATTTAGACGTTCTTGGGATCTTAGACCTGACCCATTAGATAAAAAAAATCCATATCATCCGCTAAATATTGAAACTTACAAAGAAATTCCTTTAGAAAAAATTCCTGACACCGAGTCACTAAAAGATACATATGAAAGGGTAATAAAATTTTATAGTAAAGAGATAGAACACAAAATAAATGAAAACATTCTCATTTCTGCTCATGGAAACTCCATAAGAGCTCTTTGCAAATATTTATTCAATTTAGATGACAATGAGATCTCTAAACTTGAAATTCCAACAGGAAACCCACTTTTAATTGAATTGGAAGACATCAAAATTTCAAATTGCAAATATCTTGATCAAGAAAGAGCTAAAGATCTTTTAGTTTTTTAAAAATATCCAGATCAGTTAAATGATAAAAGTCTTTTTTGCTTTCATAACCAAATAACTTTTTTTGATCCAATAAATTATTCCAAATTTCCAAAATTGAGTATTTTTCTATTTTTTCTTTAATAAATAATTTTTTATTAATTATTTGACACCCAATATAAATAAATTCTTTATCATCCTCTTTGTTAATTAGATTATTTTTTAAGTTAAAATCTCCTTTTAACTTTTTATCAAAACTTAATTTTTTATTTGCTAAGAGAAGAATGTTTTCTAATTTTTCGGAAAAATACTTTTTTTCCATTTTTATTATCTCCTCTTTATAGTCATTACTCCAGATTGTATCTGGATTAAAAATTATAAAATCCTTTTCATTGGAGTCTTTAATCATATTTTGAATACCTCCACCTGTATCTAAAATATACTCACCATCCTCAATTATTTTGATATCAATATTGAAATTTTTACTGTTTAAAAAAACTGAAAATTGATCCTTTAAATAAAAAGTATTTATTAAGATTTTTTGAATACCTAGTTTTTCAATTAAACTAATGCATCTCTCCAGCATACTTACATCTTTAATCTCTAATAAGGGCTTTGGGGTATTTAAAGTAATTGGATTTAATCTCTTACCAAAACCTGCACATAAAATTAAAGCTGTATTTATTTTCACCACTCTACCTAATAAAATTTGGAAAATTTTTTTTTAATAGCAAAATCAAATTATTGAATTCATTTTGCTTTTTAATTCTATGATTAATCATCTCCCAAGCGTAAGGGATTAATTTAAGATATTTTTTTTTATTGTCTCTTACAGCTAAACGCATAAATATACCAATTATTTTTAAATTCCTTAAAACAGATAATATTTCAAAGTCTTTTTTAAATTTTTCTAAATCAATTTTTTTATTTGTTGTGACGTAAAACTTAAATACTTTCTCTTTTAATTCATTAGATGTTTTTAATCTTACATCGTCAATTAAGGACGCTAAATCGTAAGCTCTGTTGCCAATTAGTGCATCTTGACTATCTATTACTGCAATCTTTTTATTGTGATACATCAAATTTGAAACATGAAAATCTCTATGAACAAACGTTACATTTTTATAATTTAATTTTGATAATAAGTTTTTTATCTCTAATTTAAATTTTCTTTTAAATTTAATAATTTTTAACCTAGACAATATCTTTGGTGCATACCAGTCACAAAAAAGTTTAGTTTCATCAAATAAAACTTCTTTTTTATACTCTTGAACTTTATAAAATTCATTTTTAAAATTTTTTACTTTTTTATCTTTTATTAATTGTATTTTATTTAAAATTTTTATTATTTTTTTAAAAATGACATATTTATTATTTTTTTTGTTTTTTAAAATTTGAAATAAAGTTTGATCTCCAAAGTCATTTATTTCTATATAATTATTAATGTAATTTTCACTTAATAGATTTGGTGCTAAAATTTTATTTTTAACTAAAATTTTGTTTATCGCATCGTAAATTAAAAGATTTTTTAACTTTTCTTTCTCAGATTTTACAATAATTGATTTATTTTCTCTGTTTCTATAAAATTCTCTAAAAGACGCGTCACCTTTTATTTTTTTCAATTTTTCTAAGCTTTTCATCAAAAATAGGTTTTAATTTAAACTTTTATATCTACAGTTCTATCATTTAATTCATTTAAATAATCAAATGTTAAAGTTATAAATTTTATATCCTGTTTATCATCAATCAATTGTGGCCATTCTATAAGTGTTATTAATTTATTATTTTTTTCAAAAATATCCAAATTATTGGTATCTTCTTTCCTATTAATTCTAAATAAATCATAATGTTTTATTCTTATATCTTTAACCTGATACTCATTTAATAAACTAAAAGTAGGACTTGTAATTTCTGTTTGTGTTAAATTATTTTTTTTTTGATACTCATTTATAAAATGTTTAACAAAGGTAGTTTTGCCGACACCCATCTCTCCATATAAAAAAACAAACTCGCCACCTTTAAGATATGTCGTAAATTCTTTAGCTAATTCTTTAGTTAACTTCTCTGAAGTGATATCGATTTTGCTATCTTTAATAGCGATAGGCATCTGGTTTGAAAGGACCTTCTGTTCCAACGCTTATATAATCAGCTTGCTCTTTTGATAATTTTGTAAGTTTTGCCCCAACTTTTTTTAAATGCAAAGTTGCTACTTTTTCATCTAAATGTTTCGGAAGTACATAAACTTTATTCTCATAATTTTTATGATTATGCCAAAGTTCTATTTGAGCAATAACTTGATTAGTAAATGATGCACTCATAACAAAACTTGGATGTCCAGTTGCACAACCAAGATTTACCAATCTTCCTTCAGCTAAAAGAATAATTCTTTTACCACTAGGCAGCTCTATTTCATGCACTTGGGGTTTTACTTCAGTCCATTTATAATTTCTAAGAGCTTCAACTTGTATTTCATTATCAAAGTGACCAATATTGCATAAAATGGCTCTATCCTTCATTTCTCTCATATGATCTGCTGTAACTATGTCTTTGTTGCCTGTTGCTGTTACAACGATATCAGCTCTACTTATAGCCTCCTCCATTAATACTACTTCATAGCCTTCCATTGCGGCTTGAAGAGCACAAATTGGATCTGCTTCTGTGACTAAAACTCTTGCTCCACTTTGTCTTAAAGATG
>CACHCM010000044.1 GCA_902578325.1 uncultured Pelagibacteraceae bacterium | reverse complement strand
TATATCTGTATCAAAATTATAAAAATCAGTTTTTTTTATTACATATCTAAATTTAGCAGATCTGGATGGTGGATTTTCAATTATCTCTTCATCTGAAGGAATTATTGGTTTTTTTTGTATTAAGTTAAATAATGTATCTGCTTGTTTTACAACAGGACTATATCGCGAAATACTTTTATTTTCAGAGAGACTTTTAAAAAAATATTTTACTATTTTATCCTCTAAAGAATGAAATGTAACTACCCCTAAAATCCCTCCTTTTTTTAATACTTTAGCGGCATTAATAAGTCCAAAAATTAGCTCACTTATTTCTTTATTTACAAATATTCTAAGAGCCTGAAATACCTTGGTTGCATTATGAACTTTAAAATTTTTTCTTTTTTTTGATTTGTCAATAATTTCTACTAATGATTTAGTATCAATTTTATTTTTAGATCTCTCTTTTATAATATTTCTTGAAATATATTTTGCTTCTTTTTCATCACCAAAAAATTTAAAAATTTTTTCTAATTGCTTTTGATCTAGTTTATTAATTGCATCGTCTGCTGAATAACTATTTAATCCCAACTGCATATTTAATTGACCATGAGCATCGAAGGATAATCCTTTTTGTGAGTCTTTAATTTGAGTGTAGGAATAACCAAGATCAAAAATTACTCCTCTTATATTTTCGTTTTTAAGCTTTAAATTATTTAATTGACTAAATTTAATATTTTTAAAAGTAAATCTATCTTCAAAGTTTTTTTTTAATTGAGTGGCAATTTTTTCACTCTCTTTATCTCTATCAAGAGCTATTACATTTGTATTTTCAAAGTCTAAAATTTTTTTGGTATAACCGCCTTGACCAAAGGTACAATCGATAAATGTGCCACCATGTTGAGGGGAAATAACGCTAATAATTTCTTTTAGCAGCACCGGATAATGCTTTTGCATTTTCGGTACTATGGTGGCGTCCATTTATTTCTTGGAAGACCATTAATTTTTTTGTCTTCTTAAGAATGCTGGTATCTCAAGATCATCTTCTACCTCTTCATCTGAAGTCAATAAATCTTCAGGGCTTGAATTATCAGATTCTGAACTAAATAAATCTGGTGCATCTGAGTCAACTCCGAATTCTTTTAAATCATTAGAGGTTTCTTCTTCATTGTTAATGTCTTGATGATCTTCATGGGTAGTTTCCATAGCTTCTTGAGCAAAAGATTTCTCCACCTCATTAACTGAACTATCCTGAACTATACTCTCGCTTTCCGTGCTAGCATTTTCAATAACTTGTTCATTCATCATTTGATTATGAGTGCTCTCAGTTTGCTGTTCTTGGATAATCTCATTTTCAAGCTTTAAAGCATTGGCACCATGTGTAATTGGATTTGATGCTGTTGGGTTTGAAAAATTGAAAGATTGAGTGGATCCCATATTTGAAAAATCAGAGTAACCAGGGTTACGATTTTGAATTCGATGAACCATATTTACAACAGATTTTGACTCTGGTTGCTGACCATCTAAAGAAGTTGCTACAATTGAAACTCTCATTTTTCCATCTAGCTCTGTATCAGTGATTGCACCAATAATTAGTTCTGCCTCCGGATCAACCTCCGCTCTAACTTTATTTACAGCCTCATCAACTTCAAAAAGTTTAAGATCTTTACCACCAGTAATATTTACTAATAAACCTTTTGCACCTTTTAAAGTATAGTCATCTATTAATGGATTGCTGATTGCCATCTCTGCAGCTTTGAGAGCTCTACCTTCTCCTTCAGCTTCACCAGTTCCCATCATAGCTTTACCCATTGCAGCCATTACAGTTTCAACATCAGCAAAATCAAGGTTAATTAAACCAGGTCTTACCATCAAATCAGTTATGCTCTGAACACCATGCATCAAAACATTATTTGAAAGATTAAAAGATTCTTCAAATGTTGTTTGTTCATTCGCTATTTTAAATAAATTTTGGTTAGGAATAACAATTATTGTATCAACATGTTTTCTTAACTCTTCTAAACCTTGTTGTGCTCTTCTCATTCTAGAGGGGCCTTCATATAAAAATGGAAGAGTCACAACACCTACAGTTAAGATATTTAATTCTTTAGCAGCTCTTGCGATGACATGAGCAGCACCAGTGCCCGTTCCACCACCCATACCAGCTGCAATAAAAACCATGTTGGCACCTTGAAGTGTATTTACAATTTCATTTAAAGATTCATCAGCAGCTGCCTGACCAATATCAAGTTTTGCACCAGCCCCTAAACCTTTTGTTAAATTTAAACCAATTTGAATTCTTGTTTTCGCTTTGCTAAGCTTCAAATCTTGAGCATCAGTATTTACAGCAATAAATTCTACTCCTTGCATATTATTTTCAATCATTTCATTAATTGCATTTCCACCTGCTCCACCAACTCCTAAAACTAGTAGTCGTGGCTGTAGCTCTTTTATCTCTGGTGCTTTAAAGTTAATTGTCATCTTTTATCCCCTATTGTTTGTTATGTTGAAGCTCCCATTTAAGATTACCACGATTAATATTTGCTTTTTTCCTCGCTGTTATCTTAAATTTTTCAAATGCTGTTGGCTCCCATATTTGAAATGTTTGGCCTTGACCAACAAACAACATGCTATTTTTTATTTTTGCATGTTTTAATAATTTTGATGAAAGTGAAATTCTGCCTTCACTGTCAAATTGTAAATTTATACTTTCTGCTAATATTGATGTTGCAAAGTAATCTCTTTTTTCCTCAAAAGGGTTTAAGGAGTCAATTGCTGAAGAAATTTTTTCAATTCTATCTTGAGAACACGCTTCTATAGAGGAGTTATTAAATGATGGATAACAAATAACACCATTGTAACCTAGATTGGATAAATGTGACCTAAAACTAGCAGGCACAGATACTCTCCCTTTTTTGTCTAATTTGTTTTCGTATGTTGATAAAAACATAAAACATAAATCCCTTTATTCCCTTGTAATGGGAATTTATGGGATATTATGGGTTTTACAACTGAACGTCAATACCTATTATTTAGGCACTATTATTGTTTTAGTGATAACGAAAATAGACACTCGTACTTAAAAAAAAGAGAACAAACAAAGAAACCTATAGTGATATTTTAATTTGAAGTGCCAGATAAACTATAAGCCGGGTTCTGTCATTTAAACTTATCATTTGTCTAGACTTAAGATCACTCTTAAGCTCAAGCAACTAACCCTGATGACTAGCCAAGGACGGCTTTTAGTTTTTCAACAATGTCATCTCTACTTAGTCTTGCTCCCAGTGGGGTTTTCCAGCGTTCATTGTTACCAATAGAACCGGTGTGCTCTTACCACACCTTTTCACCCTTGCCATGTTATGGCGGTTTATTTTCTGTGGCACTATCCCTAGGGTTTCCCCCGCCAGGTATTACCTGGCACTGTGTCCTTGTAGAGCCCGGACTTTCCTCTTTAAGAAAACTTAAAGCGATAAATCATTTATCTGGCATCATCAATTTATTACTAAACTTAAAATTTTCAAGTAAAATTATTTATGTTTTTTAGTAAGATTTTTACTTATCAATAAACATTCTTCATCAATTATCCCGTTTACCAAATCCTGCCTAAATCTTCTTTGGAAAGCTTT
>CACHCM010000043.1 GCA_902578325.1 uncultured Pelagibacteraceae bacterium | reverse complement strand
GGCTTAAACTGTCTAGCTTTTTTAATATTATTGCATTGTCAGTTGTTTCCTTTAATCCACCCCTGTTACTTATAATTGTTACACATCCTCTTGACGTAGCTTCTAGTGAAGTTCTTCCAAAAGGTTCTTCCCATCTAGATGGTACAACAGCAATTTCTGACTCATTTAAAAGTTTTAATGTTTTTTTATGATTTAAAAATCCGAGCTCTTTATGATTTTGATGATTAATATATATAGATCTTCTTTCTTCTTCGCCTATTGATATAGCGTTCCATTTTGGAAATTTATTTAAAATTTTTATTATGGCTTCACCAAATATGTCATATCCTTTTGAATGATTGAGTTTTCCAACAAAAACTATAACTTGTTTTTTTTTTGTTTTTTTTTGTTTATTAACGCTAGGATAAACAATTTCTGTTTTTGTTTGAAGTTTTTGATCTATATCCAAAAAAAATCTTTCTCTAGTCCATTCACTTACAAAAATTATTTTTTCAACACTTTTTAATATTTTTAATCTATCTTTAATTGAACTAGATCCCTTCATAGAAAGTGGGTCGTTATGAAAATATAAAATAAATCTTCCTTTAATTTTCCCTAAAAGATTGAATAAAATTAATGGGCGATTATGAATTTCAATTAAATCGTAATTTTTATTTTTAATTTCTTTAATAAGCTTGTAACAATATTCTTTTGTTGAGCTTCTAAATTTTGAAGCAAGGTTTTTTAAAGCTATATTTTTATAATTTGTTGTTAAAAAATTTTTAGATTTAGTATTTCCATATATTAAATTGTCATTTTTGAACTTTGATTTTTTAAAAAATTCAGAAACCCATAGAGATGCTGCCGAAGCTTTATCTTCAGAATAATTCTCTTTATATGGTAGTATTGTTGCTATTTTAACATTTTGATTTTTTTTTAAAATCATAAATAATTTTTAATCTTTCTTTTCTATCTCTTTTGAGTTTATATTCAAATGAAAGTGCCTTTTGTTTTAAAATAAATCTCTTTTTATATACAAGTTCCCATTTGTAACCTCTTGTTGATTTAGCACCTAAATTTGTATTGTGTTTATCAAGACGATTTTTAATATTTTTTGTATATCCAACATAGGATTTGTCTCTGTAACCCTCAATTGTTTTAATTAAATAAACATAATATGTCATGAAATTAAGAATATTTAATTTTTTTTGGCGGTCCCTAGGGGAATCGAACCCCTCTTTCGAGGATGAAAACCACGTGTCCTAACCGATAGACGAAGGGACCGAATTGCTGCTTTTTATTGTAAATTAAACGATTAATCAAGTGTGTCATTATAAATTTTGTTTCAATTTTATTACTTTTTTAAAACCTGAAGATTTATGAGTCACTAATGTCTCTGAAATGAAGTCATTGCCTTTAATTTCAATACCTGAAACCAAATCACCTGAAGTAATTCCAGTTGCACAAAAAATTGAGTCACCTCTTACTATTTCATTTAATTCATATTTTTTTGTTAGGTCTTTTATTCCCATTTTGCTTGCTCTTGCTTTATCCTCATCTGATTTAAACAAAAATCTTCCTTGAAACTTACAATTAAATGCATCTAAAGCAGCTGCGGCAAGGACACCTTCTGGACCACCCCCAATACCTAAAAATATATCAACTTTATATTTTTCATCTGTAACTAATAATGCTCCCGAAATATCACCATCAGTAATTAATTTTAAATTAACTTTTAACTTATTTAACTCTTCTATTATTATTTTATGTCTTGGCCTATCTAGAATACATGCAGTTAAATTTTCTGGATTTTTATTTAAATAATCACTTAAATTAGAAATATTTTGCTTAACTGTAAAATCTAAATCAATAACGTTCTTTTCATTAACTCTGCAGGATATTTTTTCCATATAGGTTTCAGGAGCTTTAAATAAATTATCTTTTTCTGCAATAGCTATAACTGATAATGCACCAGGCAAATTGTTTGCAGCAAAATTTGTACCTTCTAACGGGTCAACAGCTATATCAAATTCTGGAGCTTTACTATTACCTAAACTTTCTCCAATATAAAGCATAGGAGCCTCATCTAACTCGCCCTCACCAATAACTATTTCACCCTTAAAATTAATTTTGTTTAATTCACTTCTCATTGAATCTACAGCTGCCTTATCAGCAGCAATTTTATCCTTTTTTCCTACCATATATGATGATTCTAAAGCAGCTTTATTTGTAACGTAAATAAATTGATCAATAAATTTTTTATCAATAGCCATTAAACTTTTTCATCAATTAAATAATCATGATTTATTTTAGTTTCAAATTCTCTTAAACGTTTATATACACTTGCAAGTTCAATGATTGTTGGCCAAGCTTTTAATATGTATTGCATTGACCCTTCTACTCTACCAAAAGCTCTTATAATTTGCTGCATAACACCAAGAGTAACTGCACCAGCTACTATAGCAGGTGCTAAAAAGACGTACGCGGATAAAACGTTAGCCTGTAAATAAGCTATTCTTCCAATATTGAAATACAAATACCTAATATAACTTAAAAAATGAATACTTCTCACGCCGTCAAACAATTCTTCAATAGTTTTAGGTCTTACAGTTCCATCATCTTCTGCAATTACAAGTATTTTCCTGTAAGCAGCTTCTTTTTTCTGAAGATCATATTCAACACCAACTAATCTCAAGATTAAACCGAGTATAATTAGAAAAAAAGTTCCTCCAACTGACCAAATTAAAGCACCAACAATTAATCCATAATCCCAATCACCAAAAAAAAATATTGGTATTCCTAAACTTAATCCGAATAAAATAGGCATAAATTCAACAAGTATCATTATAGCTTCAATTAAGCTGGTACCTAAAGACTCCATAATTCTAGAAAATTTAATTGTGTCCTCTTGAACTCTTTGTGACGCACCTTCAATTTTTCGAGCTTTATCATAAACACTATGATACCACTCAACCATAGCTGTTCTCCATCTAAACAAATAATGAGATGTAAAAAAACTGACTACTACTGCAACTCCTACATACATGGCAGCCAATGTAATAAATGACAACAAGCTTGCCCAATACTCCTCTATAGTGATTGAATTTGGTGCTCCTAATGCTTTTTGTATCATGTCATAAAATTCACCAAACCATTCATTTATTTTAACATCAATTTTAACTTGTATCCAAAGCGACGATAAAATAATTGCTGATCCAAACCATGACCAGATAAACCAATTTCGTTGTGTAAAAAATCTAAACATTATTTACTTTAAAAAATTATCAGCATAAGATTTTTTTACAGTTTTTCTTTTACGTGGTTCAATTAATTCAAAATCAATTTTCTTTTTTTTTGCATAATTAATTGCTAATTCCTTCGAAGAAAATTCTAATTTTAACTCTGTATACGTATCGGATGAACTCTCCCAACCCATTAAAGGATTTTTTGTTGGATTTTTTGTTTTAAATTCTAAAATCCATTTATTTTTTTTTGCTAATCCAGATTGCATCGGATTTTTATTTGGAATGTAAATAATAGCTTTTTTCATAAATGATGGTCGGAGTGGCAGGATTCGAACCTGCGACCCTCTGGTCCCAAACCAGATGCGCTACCAGGCTGCGCTACACTCCGATCCGAGTACTAATACAGCAGTTATTGATAATTTCAATGTATAAAGAGACCAAAATTAAAAGAAATTTGATTAAAATCTGGTATATAACGAAGCATGATTATTAGTTGTCCAAAATG
>CACHCM010000042.1 GCA_902578325.1 uncultured Pelagibacteraceae bacterium | reverse complement strand
GATTTTTTATTTGATCAATTATGAGTTTATTTTCAATTTCATCTAATCCTGAAACTTCAATATTTCTAACTTTTTGAAATTCTAAATTTTTTAATGAAATATTATTAGTCGAACTTATTATAATTAACAAAAAAAAATAAATTAATAACTTTTTAGTTTTTCTTTGATGCATCTTGCATTATCCACTCGATTAACTCTAAAAAACTCATACCTCTATGTGCTGCAATTTCAGGTACAAGTGAAAGTTTAGTCATACCTGGTTGAGTATTTATTTCTAAAAGATAAAATTTATTATTAAAAAATTTAAAATCAGATCTTGTTACACCCATACATCCAATCACTTTATGAGCTTTATATGCCATATTCATAACTATATCCATTTTACCTTTGGGTAAATCAACTGGAATTATATGTTCTGTTTTCGCACTGGAATTATATTTTGCTTGATAATCATAAAATTTTCTTTTCGGTTTTAATTCTATTGCTCCTAGTTTTTTATTTCCCATAATTGCAACTTGTATTTCCCTTCCACCAATAAATTCTTCAATCATAACTTTTTTATATTGATTAAGTGAATTAAGAATTTTAATTATATTTTTTTCATTACAAATATATACATTAACACTAGAGCCCTCATTTAAAGGCTTTACTACTACAGGAAATCTTAATTTTTTTTTTTATTTTTTTTATTAAATCTTCATTTTTAACATCGTATGAATAAGTAAAAAATTTTGGTGTATTTATTTTATTTTTAATAAATATTTTTTTTGAAATTTCTTTGTCCATTGCAATAGACGATGCCATTACACCTGAATGTGTATAAGGAATTTTAAACCTCTCCAGAATAGTTTGAATATAACCATCTTCACCAAATTGGCCATGCAATGCATTAAAAATTACATTTGGTTTAAAAAATTTAATATTTTTTTCTAAATTATTATCCGGTTCAGTGATTTTAACTCTATAACCATTTTTTTTAAGCTCTGTATAAACCTGTTGACCTGTATCAAGACTAATTAGTCTCTCCTTTGATATTCCACCTGATATTATTAATATTTTTTTTTTCAACTTATTCTAATATTTTTATTTCAGTTTCTAGTTTAATTCCTGTTTTCTTAAAAACACTTTCAGACACAAAATTTATCAATTTTTTCATATCCTCAAACTTAGCATTACCTTTATTTACAAAAAAATTACAATGCTTTTGGGAAATTGATGCATCTCCAAATGATTTTTCTAACGGGACAGACTCTTTAATTAATTGCCAAACTTTTTTATCAGATTGATCTATGGGATTTTTAAAAGTGCTACCACTTGTTCTAATTTTTGTTGGCTGAGCTTGCTCTTTTTTTTCTTTTAGAAGCCTTATTTCATTCTCTATTATACTCTTGTCTTTCTTAAAACCTTTAAATGATGCACTTAAAAAAATTAAATCTTCAGATAATCCACTATCTCTATATTTAAAATTAATATCTTTTGCAGGTATAGTAATTACTTGACCAGATTTATTTAATGCTTGAATAGAAATAAGAATATCTTTGAACTCTCTTTGAAAACAACCTGCATTCATTTTAATACCACCACCTATTGTTCCAGGTATACAAGAAAGAAACTCAAAACCACCTAAACTATTTTCCATTGCAAATTCAGATAATGATTTATCTGTAACTGCACTACCAGCAACTATGATTTCTTTAGAATGTAAAGAAATATTATTAAAATTTTGAGCAAGTTTTATTACAACTCCATCAAATTTATTATCAGATATAAGTGTATTAGAACCAGCTCCTAATATAAATATTTTCTCTTTATCTTGAATTTTTTTAAGAAACTTAATTAATTCTTTTAAATCACCTGCTTTATAGAAAGCTTTGGTTTTGCCTCCTATGTTAAACCAATTTTTTTTTTTTAGATCATAATCTAACTTTAAATTGTTATTAAATTCTGGGATCAGCTCTTTCAAATCAACTTTCATGATAACAATTTAGGTAATTCTCGCATCCAGCTTGAAATAGTCCCCGCGCCCATTCCTATAACAATTTTTTTTCCAAATATATTTGCTTTAATAAATTTTGCTAATTGAAATTTATCTTCTACTAAAAATAATTTAACTTTCGAATTTTTAATTATTTCTTTGGCAAAATTTATGTATTTAAATCCAAGTTTTAATTTTTCTCCAGCAGTATAAATTGGAAACAAGATTACTTTATCTGCATTTTTAAAAGCAAAAGTAAATTCTTTTTTTAAATCTTTTAGTCTTGATATTCTATGTGGTTGGAAAACACATATTTTTTCATAATCTTTATAAACATTTTTTACACCATCTAGCACCTCTTTTATTTCTGTAGGATGATGGGCATAATCATCGTAAAAATCTACATCATTAAAATTGAAAATTTTGTTAAATCTTCTTTGAACTCCTTTAAAATTTTTAAGTCCTTTTTTTATATCATTTATTGGTAGACCGACAGTTAAAGATAATGCGGCTGCAGCTACAGAATTTTTAATATTATGAGTTCCTAATAAAGGAATTTTGAATTTTTTAATTAATTGATTTTTTTTATTAGGTAATTTTATAATTAAGTCAAACTCAGAGTGATCTTTTAATTGTTTTATATTTTTAATACAAAAATTTGATTTGTTATCCATACCATATGTATAGAAGTTTTTATTTTTGATATTTTTAATTAAATTTCTGTTATTTTTGTCATCTAAACAAATAAATGATTTTCCAAATGAAGGAACCTTATTTACAAAATTTTCAAAATATTTATTTAATTTATCCATACTGCCATAATAATCCATGTGCTCTCGATCTATATTAGTGATGATTGAATATGTTGGAGGTATAAAAATAAAACTTCCATCTGACTCGTCTGCCTCTAATATAGACCAATCACTTTTTCCAAGCTTTGCAGAATTATTAATTGAATTTATTACTCCACCATTGATTATTGTAGGATCAATTTTTGTTTCTTGAAATATAGAAGCTATCAAAGATGTTGTTGTGGTTTTACCATGTGATCCAACTACTACAATATTTTTTGTTAAAGAAACAATATTGGCGAGCATCTCTCCTCTTTTATAAACAGGTAATTGTTTTTTTTTTGCCGCAGCAAGTTCAGGATTATTTTTTTTTATAGCCGAAGATATAACTAGGATAGTTCCCTTATTTATATTTTGTTTCTTATGTCCAATAAAAACTTTTATTTTTTCTTTTCTCAATCTTTCAATATTTTTATTATTTGAAATATCGCTACCTTGAACTTTAAAACCTTTACCTTTCATAATAAGTGCTAAGCCACTCATACCTATTCCACCTATTCCTACAAAATGTATAAGTTCTGTTTTTGCTAATTTAATTTTCATTAATAATTTTTAATATTTTTTGATTAACATTATTCCATGTATTTTGATAATTTAATTTCTGTAAATTATTTTTTTTTGTCATGTAATCCTGGCTTTTATTTGTCAATTCTAATAAAAATTTCTCAAATTTTTGGTCGTCAAAATTTTTTTGATCAATTATCCAACAACAATCCTGTTCCTCATAATATTTTGCATTTTCATACTGGTGATTATCTTTTGATGACGGAAGTGGTATTGCTATAAATGGAATATTTAAAAAAGATAGTTCAGCTAAACTTGATGCACCTGCTCTCGTTATGCATAAATCCCCCTGTTTTAAAACTTCATTAAGATTGTGATCAAAACTGAAAACTCTACTTTCAATATTATTTTGAGAATAAAAATTTTTTAAAAAATTAATATTTTTCTCACTTGTTTGATGAATAATTTTTATAGAAACCTGTTTTGCTATACTCACAAAAAATTTATTTAAAAGCTCATCAAAGATTTTTGCACCCTGACTACCTCCTATAATTATAATTGTG
>CACHCM010000041.1 GCA_902578325.1 uncultured Pelagibacteraceae bacterium | reverse complement strand
CAATTTTTGGTTATGTATTTTTAAAAGAAAAAATTTCAAAAATTACATTAACTTGTATTATTACAGCTGTCGTTGGTATTATTTTAATGTTAGGAAGTTCACTAACACTAGGTCAAATGACTGGAAACTTAGTTGCATTCATTATGCCAATATCATTTGCGATCTTAATTTTAATTGTTAGAAAATATCCAAAAGTTGACATGATACCTTTACAACTCGTTGCTGGAATTTTTGCAACATTAATAGGTTTTTTTATGTCACCAAGTATTATTGTTTCAACAAATGATATTTTTTTAGGTTTTATTGCGGGATTTTTTCAAGTTGGACTTGGTTTTATACTTATAACTATTGGAGCAAGATCAACTCCCTCAGCATTTGTTGGAATAATTATGTTAACTGAAGCTGTCTTAGGCCCTTTGTGGGCATGGATGTTTGCAAACGAAAACCCTCCACTTATAGTGCTTTTTGGTGGAGCGGTAGTTATAACAGCGGTAGTTATACAGTTTTTGTCTCCATTACTTGTCAAAAAGGTAGCAAAATAAATTTCACATAAACATTTAAAAATGTGTTATAAATTTATATACGGGAGAGACTACTTTTGTAGCGCCGAAGGAGCAACCACCCCGGAAACTCTCAGGCAAAAGGACCGTACATATTAACTCTGGAAAGAGAATTATTCTCGCCGAAGGAGCAAATCTCTCAGGCACCAAGACAGAGGGGGCACAGAAGAGTTAATATGGAAATAAAAAAAACATCGCTTAATAAACTTCATCAAAGTAACAACGCTAAGTTTGTTGAATTCGCTGGTTATGAAATGCCCATTCAGTATAGCAAAGGTATTATTGAAGAACATAAATTCACAAGATCAAATTCTGGAATATTTGATGTATCTCATATGGGTCAATTATTTATATATGGTGATGAAAGTTTAACAGGAGAATTAGAAAAGATTTTTCCATTAGATTTAAAAAATCTAAAACAAAACTGCTCTAAGTATAGTTTTTTAATGAATGAAGATGCTGGAATTTATGATGATTTAATTATTACTAAAATAGAGGATGGTTACTTAATTATCTTAAACGCTGCATGCAAAGATAAAGATTTTGAAATTTTATCTAATTTACTAGGTTCAAAATTTAAAATGAATTTAGATAACAATAGATCTTTAATAGCAATTCAAGGACCTAAATCTGTTGAAATTTTAAACTCAATTATTAATGGGGTTGATCAACTAAATTTTATGACAGGAAATTGGTTTGATTCTGATAATCAAAAATTATTTGTCACAAGATCAGGTTATACAGGGGAAGATGGATTTGAAATTTCAATTTCTAACGATAAAGCTGAAAAATTTGTTGAAAATTTAATAGAAAAGGGAGCACAACTTATAGGACTTGGGGCAAGAGATACCTTGAGATTAGAAGCTGGATTATGTTTATATGGTCACGAATTAGATATTAATAAAACACCAGTTGAGGCAAACCTTAGATGGGCAATCTCAAAATCTAGATTATCAAATGGGGGTTTTATTGGATCGAAAAAAATAATGAACCAAATGCAAGATGGAGCAAGCCAAATAAGAGTAGGGATTAAGCCTGAGGGTAGACTGATTGCAAGAGAAAAAACTAAAATATTTAATGACACAGATAAACAAATTGGTGAGATAACTAGTGGAACGTTTGGACCAAGTGTAAACGGTCCTATAGCGATGGGTTATGTTGATAAAGAGTTTTCAAAGGTTGATACAAAAATTTTGCTTGAGGTAAGAGGAAAAAAATATCCAGCAAATATTTGCGCATTACCATTTTATAAGAAAAATTATGTGAAAGGAGTAAATTAATGAGTGAAGTAAAATTTTCGAAAGAGCATGAGTGGATTACTTTGGAGGGAGATGTGGCCACAATAGGAATTACAAAACATGCAACAGAAATGCTTGGAGACATAGTTTTTGCAGAACTTCCTGAAAAAGGATCTAATGTTGAAAAAGATGGTACTGCAGGAGTAGTAGAATCTACGAAAGCTGCTAGTGATGTTTATACTCCAGTTAGTGGTGAAGTGGTAGATACCAATCAGTCTATAGTAGATGATCCTGCCAAAATCAATGAGGACCCTGAAGGTGGTGCATGGTTTTTTAAATTGAAAATTAAAGACACATCTGAGCTAGATAATTTAATGAACAAAGAAGAATACGATAAATTTGCAAAGGAGACATCAAGCTAATGTTACATAATTCACAAAAAGATTTTATTAGAAGACACATAGGTCCATCTGAAAAGGACCAAGAAAAAATGCTTAAAGATCTTAACTTTAAGTCATTAGATGAGTTTATTAATAGTACCATACCAGAAAAGATTCAGTTTAAAGGTGAATTAAATATTGGTGAACCAAATTCAGAATATGAAGCTTTAAGAAAATTAAAAGCAATTTCAAAAAAAAATCAAATTTACTCAAATTTTATAGGCATGGGTTATTATGGAACCTACACACCATATGTAATTTTAAGAAATATATTAGAAAATCCTGGATGGTACACATCATACACACCTTATCAGCCTGAAGTAGCACAAGGTAGATTAGAGATGCTATTAAACTTTCAACAAATGATTGTTGATTTTACAGGAATGGATATAGCAAACGCGTCTTTACTTGATGAAGGAACAGCAGCTGCCGAAGCTATGGGTTTAAGTCATAGACTTAATAAAAGTGATAGTAATTTAGTTTTTGTTTCAGAGAACTGCCACCCACAAACAATTGACGTTATTCAAACTAGAGCAGAGCCAATGGGTCTTAAAGTACTTGTTGGAAACGAGGATAAAGTTCTAGAGCAGTTAAAAGAAGATATTGTTTGCGGAGTTTTACAATATCCAGGAACTTTAGGTGATATTAAAGATCCTAGTGAGGCCATAAGTAAAATTCATAAAAAAAATGGAAAAGCAATTTTAGTTTGTGATCTCCTTGCACTTTCTATGCTAAAAACGCCAAGAGAGCTTGGAGCAGATATTGCAGTCGGTAGTTCCCAAAGATTTGGTATTCCAATGGGTTATGGAGGACCTCATGCAGCCTTTTTTGCAACAAAAGATGAATACAAACGATCTATGCCAGGTAGAATTGTTGGAGTTTCAGTGGACAGGCATGGAAACCAGGCCTATAGATTGTCATTACAAACTAGAGAGCAACATATTAGAAGAGACAAAGCTACAAGTAATATTTGTACTGCTCAAGCCTTACTAGCGATTGTTTCAGCAGCATATGCCATTTATCACGGCCCTGATGGAATTAAAAGTATTTCCGAAAGAGTATCTCAACTAGCAAAAAATTTTGCAGATAAAATAAAACAATCTGGATATGAATTATACTCAGATTATTTTTTTGATACTGTAACTATTATAACCAAAGAAAAGACAGATCAGATTTTCAAAAATGCTTTAGACCAAAAAGTTAATATTAGAAAAGTAAATTCAGAGATGCTGGCTGTTTCTTTCGATGAAAGAAAAAATGTTTATAGAGTAAACCAACTACTAAAAATATTTAATGCTGCAGAGTCAATTAAAAAAGAGGATCCAACTGTCAGTTTACCAAATCTACCAAAAAATTTATTAAGAACTTCAAAATATTTAGAACACCCTGTTTTTAATTCATATCATTCAGAGACAGAAATGCTTAGATATCTTAAAAAGTTAGAGGATAAGGATATAGCTCTTAATAGAACAATGATTGCTCTAGGTTCATGTACTATGAAATTAAATGCTACTGCAGAAATGATACCTATTTCATGGAGAGAATTGGCTGAGCCCCACCCATTCGTACCCGTAGAACAGATGGAGGGATATAGAGAAATGTTCACAGATCTTAAAAATTGGTTAAGATCTATTACTGGTTTTTCTGGTGTTTCACTTCAGCCAAATGCGGGAGCCCAAGGTGAGTATGCTGGCTTAATGGTAATAAGAAAGTATCATTTAGATAGAGGAGATGAAAAT
>CACHCM010000040.1 GCA_902578325.1 uncultured Pelagibacteraceae bacterium | reverse complement strand
ATTCTACAACTTGGTGTACCAGTTCTTGGAATATGTTTTGGGCATCAAATTTTATCAAAACTTAACGGTGGAAGAGTAAAACAATCTAAATATAGAGAATTTGGCCTAGCTAATGTTTATAAAAAAAATAGCAGTCTTTTAACAACTAATTTTTTTGGAAATAAAAAATCCAAACGAGTTTGGATGAGCCATGCTGATCAAGTTTCAAAACTTCCTAAGAATTTTAAAGTTGTTGCATCAAGTACTAATTCAAAATATGCAATTGTTGAAGATAAAATTAAAAAATATTATGGAGTGCAATTTCATCCTGAAGTTACTCATACAGAGAATGGAAAGAAATTAATAAGTAATTTCATTTTTTTAATTTGTAAAATTAAAAGAAATTGGTCCTCAAAGGATCAAAAAAATCAGCTTATTAAAGACTTTAGAAAACAAGTTGGAAATAATAAAGTTATTTGTGCTTTATCAGGAGGTGTAGATAGTAGTGTGGTAGCCCAATTACTGAATAAAGCAATTGGAAAAAAACTTTATTGTATTTTTGTGAACACAGGCCTTTTAAGAAAAAATGAGGAAGTACAAGTAGTTCAGACATTTAAAAAGCGTTTAAAAATGAATTTAATTTATGTAAATGCTGAAAAAGAATTTTTAAAAAAATTAAAAAATGTTTCTGATCCTGAAAAAAAAAAGAAAAATAATTGGTAATTTATTTATCAAAATATTTGAACGGTATGCTAAGAAAATCAAAAATGTTAAATTTTTAGCTCAGGGAACTCTTTATCCTGATTTAATTGAGAGTAAATCTGTAACTGGTAGCCAAACCTCTAAAATTAAATCACACCATAATGTTGGTGGCTTACCCAAAAAAATGAATTTAAAATTAGTAGAACCACTAAAATTCTTATTTAAGGATGAAGTAAGAAAATTAGGATTAGAGTTAAATTTAAGTAAAGAAATTATTTCAAGACACCCTTTTCCTGGACCAGGCTTAGCAATTCGAATGCCAGGTATTATAACTAATGAAAAAATTAAAATTTTAAAAGAAGCTGATTATTATTTTATCCAAGCTTTAAAAGATCACGGTTTTTATCATAAGATTTGGCAAGCATATGCAGCATTGCTGCCAGTTAAAACTGTGGGTGTTATGGGAGACAATCGTACTTATGAGTATTTATGCTTATTAAGAGCAATTACATCTGAAGACGGAATGACAGCGGATTATTACGAATTTAAAAAATCTTTTATGCAGACTATATCAAATAAAATAGTTAACAGTATAAGAGGTATTAATAGAGTTGTTTATGATGTCACCTCAAAACCACCTAGCACTATTGAATTAGAGTAGTTTTTAATTATAAATTAATATTATGAAATATTTACATACAATGATAAGAATTAAAGACGTAGATGAGTCTCTAAGATTTTTCTGCGAAGGGCTTGGTTTAAAAGAAACGAGAAGAATGGAAAATGAAAAAGGAAGATTTACATTAATTTTTCTTGCTGCCCCTAATGATGAAAAAGCGGAAATAGAATTAACTTATAATTGGGATGGTGATGAGCTTGGAGAAGGTTCAAGAAATTTTGGCCATCTTGCCTATAGAGTAGATAACATTTATGAAACATGCCAAAGATTAATGGATATGGGATACACGATAAATAGACCGCCAAGAGATGGTCATATGGCTTTTGTTAGATCACCAGACAAAATTTCAATTGAAATACTTCAAGAGGGAAATCTAGAACCTAAAGAACCTTGGGCTTCAATGGAAAATACTGGCTCTTGGTAGGTTAATGAAAAAAAAAATTTCAGATTTAATTAAAAAAAAAAATAAACAAAAAATTGTAAGTTTAACTGCTTACTCCAAAAACGTAGCATCAATTTTAGATAATCATTGTGATATCATACTTGTTGGAGATTCTCTTGGATCTGTTTTGTATAATTATAAATCAACGAGAGAGGTAACTTTAAATACCATGATTGAACATTCTAGAAGTGTCAGAATGGGTATAAAGAAAAGTTTAATGATTGTTGACATGCCACATAATACGTATCGAACTCCAAAAGAAGCTTTGGAAAATGCAAAAAAGATAATGAAAAAAACCAAATGTGATGGAGTAAAATTAGAAGGTGGAAAAAAAATTTACGAAACAGTCAATACTTTAGTTAAAAACAGAATTCCAGTTATGGGTCATTTAGGTTTGCTTCCTCAGTCAGATAAAACTTTTAAATTTAAGGGCAAAAAAAAATTAGAGAGAGACAATATTATTAGAGACTCGCAATTATTAGAAAAAGCTGGAGTGTTTTCAATTGTTTTAGAATGTGTTGAAACTTCTTTGGCAAAGTTTGTCACACAAAATTTAAATATACTAACTATTGGTATTGGAGCATCAAAATATTGTGATGGTCAAATACTAGTTTTTGATGATTTAATTGGTTTAAATCCAATGAATTATAGGTTTGTAAAAAAATATGCCAACATTAGAAATGATATTTCTAAAGCTGTTTTAAATTATTCAAAAGAAGTTAAAAAAATTAAATTTCCAAATAAAAAAAATTCTTATTAATCAAAAGTATTTTTTAAATTCTTCATTAATATTTAATATTTCAAGATCCACCAATCCACCAATCACCAGTTGAAGACCAACAATTAAGATAAATACCAAACCAACATAAGCTATCCAAATATGTTTTTGTATGTAATTAGCCATGTACGTGGCTAAAGCTCCAGTTAAAACAACCGACAACATAAGACCAAATATCATAAATCCAAAATATCCTTTTGCAGCTGCAACTACACCAATCACATTATCAAAACTAATCATGATATCTGCAAACAAAACTTTTCCAATACTGCTTATGTATGAAGGTTCTTTACCTTTTTTTGTAGTGGGTTTTACTTTTTTTATATCTAATAAATCTTTCCTTAAATCATTTACAATCCAAATTAATAACAAACCACCTAAAATTTTTATAAAATAAAATTCAAATAAAAAAGTTGCAAATACAGCAAAAAATATTTTAAAAACAAAAGCTCCAATTACACCCCAAAGAATTATTTGTTTCCTATTTTTTGGAACAAAATTAGAAGCAATAGATCCAACAATCACAGCATTATCTGCTGTTAATATAATTGTTATAAAAATTATATTGGTTAAAATTATGAGTTCTTCAATCAAGATGGATTAATATTATTTCAATTTGTGAATTTTTCAATAAATACTATCTTTAAGCTGGTGATTTTAACACCAGCTAATTTTTATATTTAGTATTTAAATTAATATTTGGATTTTTTAGTACCTTCAATAACTTCTTTTAACTGAGTATATTCTTTACAGTTACAGTTTTCTAATATTTTTAATCTTTCTTTTGCTAAATTTAATCTGTTTGTTGCAACATACAGTTCACCCAAATATTCGTTTATACCAATATGATTAGGTTCAATTTCCAGACCTTGTAGATAATATTTTTCACCGTTCTCGTAATCACCAAGTTTTCGCGTAGTGAAACCTAAATAATTTAAAGTATCGGCTTTGTTAGGTTTTTCTGAGTTTGATTTTAAAAGTAGTTTTTGAGCTTTAGCATATCTTTTCTTTGCCTTTTCAAGTTTACCTTTTGACTCATATTTTTTTGCAAATTTAATTGACTCTACTGCCTTATCATAATTTGATTTTACTTTTGAAGAAGTGGAATCTGATCCTGCAGAAAAAGAACTTGTTGTAAACAATGTTAAAATCAAAATTACAAATATTTTTTTAATCATATAAATTTCTCCATTTTATTTAAAGGTTTTAATTGTAATCCATTTTCTAACAGGTTTTCTCTTATTGATTTTGCTGTAGATAACGAACTTTCGTTATCACCATGTATGCACACAGAGTCAATTTCACAAGGTATCTGCTTTCCACTGTGACAATTAAGCGACTGATTTTTAACCATATTCAGCACATGTTTTTTAGCTTCTACCGGATCAGTAATAAGAGCATGTGGTTTTTTTCTAGAAACCAGATTGCCATCGTCCTCATAATTCCTATCTGCGAAAATCTCACAAGCTATACGCATGTTTAGTTTTTTAGCTGCTTCTTCCATTTTAGATCCTGTAGGAACTAAATAAATTAAATCTTTATTAATCTCATTTATTGCTTTTGCTAAAGTGGTTGCTAAATCAATATCTTCACAAGCCATATTATTTAAAGCACCGTGTGGTTTAATATGAGTAACATTTTCTCCATGATCTTGAGCAATCTTTTGAAGAATTTCATATTGATCAATTATTAATTGCCTCACCTCGTTTGGTTGAAGATTCATTCTTTTTCTTCCAAAATTTTCTGGATCTTTAAATGATGGATGCGCTCCAATACTGACACCATTTTTTTTTGAAATTTGAACTACTTGTTTCATAGAATCATCGTCACCTGCATGGTAACCACATGCCACATTAGCTGAATTAACTATTTCAAGTAAATTTGGATCATTCTTATTTGAATGATGTTTTGATTTTT
>CACHCM010000039.1 GCA_902578325.1 uncultured Pelagibacteraceae bacterium | reverse complement strand
AAAAATGACCCAATTAGGAAAGTCAAAAATATTTTGTTTTCAGCACATAGAGCAGGAGCTTTGACAGAGGCCTTTTATAGTATGGGGGATATTGTTTTAAAGGACATGCATCTAATTTCAAAAAATTTAAAACCAAAATTTTGCAAAAAAGCTGAATTGAAAACAGTACGATTATTGGCCTCAAAACCAGTTGCAATTAATTGATATTTTAATAATTTTATAAATTATGTCGGCAACTACCAATCCACTCTTAGAAGCTAAAGGGATAACAAAATATTTTGGAACTATTACTGCATTAGAAAATGTTAACTTAAAAGTTCATGCTGGAGAATGTTTGGGTGTAGTTGGAGATAACGGAGCAGGAAAATCAACTTTAATGAAAGTTTTGTCGGGACTTTATAAACCAAGTGCAGGTTCCTTATTTTTCCAAGGCAAAGAAGAAATATTAGAAAGTCCAAGAGACTCTCAAAATTTAGGTTTAGAAATGGTTTATCAAGATCTTGCTTTAGCAGGTAATTTACCTATTGGTGAAAATATTTTTTTAGGAAGAGAGCCAACAAAAAATTTAGGATTTTTAAAACTATTAGATTTTAGTAAAATTAAAGAGTTAACTAATGCTCATTTAGATAAGTTAAAAATAAATGTTAAAAGTGCCGATCAAAAAGTAGAGGAACTTTCAGGTGGTCAAAGACAAGCTGTGGCAATCGCAAGATCAACAGCCTTTAATGCTAAAGTAGTAATTATGGATGAACCGACTGCAGCATTAGCAATCAAAGAAGTGGGTAAAGTTTTAGATCTTATTAATAGTTTAAAAAAAACAGGTGTTGGAGTAATTGTTATAAGTCATAGAATGGATGATATATTTACAGTATGTGACAGAGTGATGGCTTTATTTCAAGGAACTAATTTTGCAGAAGCCAACCTATCAAGTACATCTAGAGATGAAGTGATTGGGTGGATTATGGGAAAAAAATAAATATGGAAGATAAAGATAAAAAAATTGTAAGTCTTCATTTGAAACTAATGCCATATTTAGAAAAATATGGAATTCTTCTTTTATTAGTAATTATGATTTTGGTTATGCACATTTTGCAACCAGATGTTTTTTTATCTTGGAGAAATGTAACTAACGTTTTTAAACAAATATCTTGGCAGTCAATGTTAGCCTTGGGAGTATTTATGGTAATTGTGACTGCTGGGATAGATCTTTCGGTCGGTTCAATCATGATGTTATCATTAATGATATTGGCTGTTGTTGCTAAAGCTGGAGCGCCTTGGTACATTGTAGTTATTACACCTTTGATTGCAGGGTTTTTATGTGGTCTATTTAATGGCCTAGGTATTACCTTACTTCGCATGCCACATCCTTTTATAATGACTTTAGGTACTCTTTATATATTTAGAGGAACTGGAAACTTAATTTCTGGTGGAACCCCAATAAGTGGTTTTACAGATGAAGTTAGGTACCTCGGTCATGGAAGAATTGATCTTCAATGGTTAGGATTAGAAAAATCGCAATACCTTCCAGTAAGTTTAGTATTAATTGCTATTGTATATATAATTTTTTGGATTTTTTTAAATCATAGCAAAACTGGAAAATGGATTTATGCAATCGGAGGAAATCCAAATGCTGCTAGAGCATCTGGAATAAATGTTAACAAAATTTTAGTTATAGTTTACTCACTATGTGGATTTCTATCAGGTATTGGTGCTTTAATTTTAGCAGGCAGAACTGACTCAGGTTATCCCAACGCTGGACTTCAATCTGAACTCGATGCGATCGCTGCATGTATAATCGGAGGAGCAAGTTTTTTTGGTGGAAGAGGTACAGTTCTAGGAGTATTTGCAGGTGTAATGATAATGGGAATTCTGAGAAATGGTCTCAATTTGATGGATGTTAGTTCTTTTTGGCAGCAAGTTTTGATAGGTTCCATAATAGTTCTTGCAGTTTATGTTGACGTATTAAGAAGAGATTTGGGAACTAGAAAATAAATTATATATATTTACACGCCTTAGTTGTATTCAAAATTGTCTTAGCACACTTATAAATAGTTGAACTCTTCTGAATTTTTTTATTTAATTTAACTTTAAATAACAATAGGGGAAATAAATGAAAAACTTAACTAGAAAAATTGTTGTTTTTTTTACAGCAATTTTTTTATCGATCAGTATAGGTTCAGTCTCTTTTGCTGATGGACATGGTAAAAAAATTCTATTCAGTATTAAAGGTCCTGGATCAGGAAATCCTTTTTGGGCATCTGTAACAAAGGGTGCTGAAGAGGAAGCTAAAAAACTAGGTGTTAAATTAATTTTAATTGCACCTCCGCAAGAAGGAGATGTTCAGGCACAGATAAATCAAGTAGAGGACCAACTTGCAAAAGGTGTTGATGCTTTAGCGCTCGCACCAGGAGATCCAAATGCTTTTGCTCCGATCGTTGATGATGCGATCAAGAGTGGAGTTCCAGTAGTATTTGTTGATACAAAAGGAATAAATGAAGGAGTAACTTTTATTGGAACAAACAACATGAATGGTGCAGAGTTAGCTGCAAAATTTATATGTGATAAAACTCCTAAAGGTTCAGATGTTGCAATTTTAACTGGTATTGAGTCACAATCTACAGCGTTGTTAAGAAGAGATGGTGCAATAAAAGGTTTTAAAAATTGTGGATTGAACATTGTTGCAACTCAAACTGCTGAGTGGGACACTGCGAAAGGTAGATCTGTAACTGAGTCGATTATTTTAAAAAATCCAAATATTAAAGCAATATTTGCTTCAAATGATAATATGGGCTTAGGTGCTATGCAGGCTCTTAAAGATGCAGACATGAATGATGTTGTTGTAGTAGGATTTGATGCTACTCCAGATGCAGCTACAAGTATCTTAAAAGGAGAAATGACAGCAACAATTGCTCAGTTTTCTTACAACATGGGCGCATATGGAGTAAAATATGCTCTAGAGTTAGCTAATGGTGGAAGTATTGATCCAAACATTGATACAGGAACACAATTAGTAACAAAAGAAAACGCCAACGATTTTAAATAATCGATAGGTATATAATTTAAAAAAAAGGGTGGAATTTAATTCCACCCTTTTTTTTTATGTAATATAATATTTCATGCTTATTAAAATTGATCCAGTATTAAGCCCAGATTTACTTTTTCATCTAAGATCTATGGGTCATGGAGAAAAACTGATATTAGCTGATGCTAATTTTCCAGCATATACTACAAATGAAAAAGTAATAAGATTAGATGGAGTTGGTATAAAAGAAGCAGCCTCTGCCATACTTTCAGTTTTTCCACTAGATAGTTTTATTAATTCAAAAGGAGGATCTCCAGCTTTAAGAATGGAAGTAGATGATAAACCTGAGGAGTTAACTGAAACACATAAAGAATTTATTGAAGTTGTAAAAAAAATCTCAGGAGAAAATTGGAATGTTGGATCAATTTCAAGACAAGAATTTTATCAAGAGGCTAAAAAAGCTTATTGCATCGTTACTACAACAGACGCAAGACCGTTTGGCTGTTTTATACTTACCAAAGGAGTCATTTTACCTGACGGAAACGTTTGGACTTAAAAAATGAAAACCATTTCAGTTTTTGGTGTATTTGTTGCAGATCTCTGTTTCATATCTAACGCGATTCCTGAAAAAGGACAAACTATTCTAGGTTCACAACATATTATTGGACCAGGTGGAAAAGGGTCAAACCAAGCAATTGCAGCAGTTAAACTCAATGGGAGCGTAAATTTTATTACAAAAATTGGCAAAGACAAAAATGGTGAGATGGCTTTAACTTTATATAAAGAATTGGGTATAGACACTGCTTGTATAATTCAAGACGAAAATCACTCAACTGGAGTTGCAGGAATAATGGTAAATGAAAAAACAGGTGAGAATGCAATAAATATAATACCTGGTGCTGCTGGAACTCTTACCCATAATGATATTGAAAAAAATTTAAATTTTATTGCAAAAGCAGAAATATTTTTAACACAACTAGAAACACCTTATGAGGTTACTAGCTATGCATTAAAAAAAGCCAAAGAAAAGGGACTAGCCACAATATTAAATCCAGCACCAGCATGCAAAATTAAAAATGATGATTTTAAATTAATAGATTTTTTTACACCTAATGAAACTGAAGCAGAATTTTATTTAAATAAAAAAATTGAAACAGAAAAAGATATCAAAAATGCTTCAGAAGAATTTTTAAAAAAAGGTATTAAAAACATTATTATAACATTAGGAGAAAGAGGATGTTATTTTGCAAATAAAAAAGAAAATTTTTTCGTTGAAGCATTCAAACTTAAAGATCCTGTCCTTGATACTACAGGCGCAGGTGACGCTTTCAATGGTGCATTAGCTGTAGGGTTATCAAAAGATTTACAAATTAAAGAAGTGCTTACTTTTGCAAATAAAGTTGCAGCAATTTCAACCACTAAAAAAGGTGCAGCAGCTTCAATGCCATCTTTGGAAGATATAAAGAGCTATTAACATTTTTTTTAAAAATGAAAACTGAATGTTATGATCTTAAAAACAAAAGAGCCTTAATTTCAGGAGGAGCCTCTGGGATTGGTTCTTCAATTGTTGAACATCTTTGTGAGCAAGGAGTGGAAGTGTATTTTTTCGACATTGATAAAAAAGAGGCAAAAAAAACTATAAATAAGATTAAAAAGAAAAAATTTAAAATTCCAAATTTTGTG
>CACHCM010000038.1 GCA_902578325.1 uncultured Pelagibacteraceae bacterium | reverse complement strand
AATTATGCTTATGAATTTTTAGAGGATAATAATGTTGGAAAATTTACCACAATTGATATTAGAATAGATAATCAAATTATATTAAATGAATGAAATTTTGGAGTTTGAAACTTATTTAAGCATTTCTCGAACAAAATTTGGAATTTATTTGTTTGATACCAAAAATAGAAATAACTTTTATGATAAAGAAGTTACTTTTGAAAAAACAAATTTTATTAATTACTCTCATCTAAAGCAATTTCTTGATGACAATATTTTTAGAATAGAAAAATTAGTAGGAAAATTTATTGAGAATATTTTTATTATTATTGATGATAATAAAATTTTAAATATCCAAATAGGAATTAAACAAAAAAATTATCAACCTTCAAAAAGTAAAGTTTATCTTCAAAGCTCTATAACTAACGCCAAAGATTTATTCAATGAAAATTATCCAGAAGAAAAAATAATGCATATTTTAATAAAGAATTATTTAGTTGATGGCAAAAACTATTTTTATCTGCAAGATAATTTAGAGTATGAGCAGTTAAATTTAGTGATTCAATTTAAATCTATCTCAAGCGTTACAATGCGCAGTTTAAATAAAGTTTTAGAAAATTATCAAATTAAGATCACTAAATATTTAGATGGAAATTACGTTAAAAATTTTAATAAAGAAGAGATTGAGATTTCAGAGATGGCTTTTAATATTTTAAATGGAGCTAATCAAAATGAAGTCATAATTACTCAAAAAAACATTAAAAAATTAGGTTTTTTTGAAAAATTTTTTCAACTATTTAGTTAGCTCTGTTTTTTCTTGTAACATTAGTTGTTTTTTAATTTTTTGAGATCCAAATTAAAAGTTAGATGTGTCTTATTTAACTCAAAAAACATTAAAAAAAGAAATCTCTTTCTCTGGTATAGCTTTGCATAGTGGGTTTAACGTCAATGTTTGCATAAAACCAGCCAAACCAAACTTTGGAATTGTATTTAAAAGAACTGACCTAAAAATAAACAATCTAATTTATCCAAGTTTTATGAACGTAACCAATACTTTACTAAATACAACTGTTGAAAATGAATTTGGTGCAAAAGTTTCAACCATTGAACATTTAATGTGTGCATTATTTGGTTTGGGAATTGATAATGCATTGATTGAAATAGATAATGAGGAAGTTCCAATACTTGATGGGTCAGCAAAAAACTTCATTGAAAATATAAAATTTTCAGGAATTGAAATTAGCAATGTTCCAATAAAAGTAATAAAAATAAATCAAGAAGTTATATATAAAGAGGGAGACAAATTCATTTCAATAAAACCTTCTGCTGTAAGTTTAGAAATTGATTTTGAACTTAAATATAAAAATAACATTATAGGCAATCAAAGAAACAAAGTAAAAGTTTATGAAGATGATTTAACTGAGATTTATAATTCAAGGACATACTGTTTGTATGAAGATGTCGAATTAATTAAAAAACAAGGTTTAGCAAAAGGCGGAAGTTTAGAAAATGCTATTGTAGTAAAAGATGATAAAATTTTAAATCCAGGCGGTTTAAGAAATAGCAAAGAGTTTGTAAATCATAAAATCTTGGACTGTATAGGAGATTTGTTTACTAGTGGATATAGAATTATAGCCAGCATTACTTGTTCTCAAGGAGGCCATTATCTTACAAATCAATTATTAAGAAAAGTATTTCAAAATAAAGAAAATTTTTCTATTTTGGAAATTAAAGAAAAAAACCTTCCCCATAGCCTAATTAATAAAAATCTACTTAGATCGATAGCATAAAAAAGATAACTTTTAAAATATCTTTTAAAAAAGTATAAATTAATATGAATATAAATAATTTTATTAAAATATTTTTAATTTTTTTGTTTAGTTTTTCATGTTCAAAACAAGAAATAAAAAAATCTGTTATTAATGAAAAAAGTTTAGATTTACAGGTTTTAGAGGCTTACGTGGAGGGTAAAAAGTCTTTAGAACAAGGAGATGTATTATTCGCTGCAAAAAAATTTAATGAGGCAGAAATTTTATATCCTCAATCTGACTGGGCACCAAAATCAGCATTAATGGCAGCTTACTCTTACTATATTCAAGATTATTATGGTGACGCTATCGCTGAACTATTAAGATTTAAAAAAGTTTATCCGAAGAGTAAAAATTTAGATTATGCAAATTACTTATTAGCAATTTGTTACTATGAGCAAATTGTAGATGAAAAAAAAGATTTAAAGTCAATTGAGAATGCTAAAGATATTTTTAGTTATATAATCGAAAATTATCCTGAAACAGAATATGCTTTAGATGCAGAATTTAAAATTGATTTAATTCAAGATTTGCTCGCATCAAAAGAAATGTATGTAGGAAGATATTATTTAGAAAAAAAAAAATGGATACCAGCAATCAATCGTTTTCGAACCGTAGTTGATGATTATGACTCTACTATTTATGTAGAGGAAGCGTTGCATAGACTAGTTGAAGTTTATTATATGATAGGTTTAAAAGAAGAATCTCAAAAATATGCTCAGGTTTTAGGATATAATTATAATTCTTCAATGTGGTATGAAAAATCGTATAAAGTATTTAATAAAATGTATGAAAATAAAAAAATAAAAGACAAAAAAAACAAAAGCTCTTTAATAGGCAAAGTAAAATCTCTCTTTGATACAGATGAATAAAAAAGAAGTTCAAGGAATTTACAAAGAAAAGTTAAAATTAATTAAAAAATATAACAAATATTATTATGATATAAGTAAGCCAATAGTTTCTGATAGTGAATACGACAAATTAAAAAATAATATTCTATTACTAGAGAAAAAATATGATTTTCTTAAATCAAACAATTCTCCTTCAAGAATCGTTGGACATAAACCATCTAAAAACTTTAAAAAAGATCTTCATAGAGTACCAATGCTTTCTTTAGCAAATGCATTTACAGAGAAAGATTTATTAAATTTTGAAAAAAAAATTTTAAATTTTTTATCTGAAAATGATAAATTTGTACTTACCTACAGTGCCGAACCTAAAATAGATGGAATATCTGCTTCTTTAACATATAAAAATGGTAATTTTGAAAGAGGATTATCTAGAGGAGATGGTAGAGAAGGTGAAGATATAACTGCAAACTTAGAAACAATAAAAGATATTCCAAAAAAAATTTTAAATAGAGATTTCCCAAAAAATATTGATATTAGAGGCGAAGTATTTATTAAAAATAGTGATTTTGAGAACTTAAAAGAAAAGTTCGCAAACCCTAGAAATGCTGCATCAGGTTCATTGAGGCAAAAAAATTCTGAAGATACAAAAAAAATACCCTTAAATTTTATAGCTTATACGTATGGTTTTGAGCAAAACTTAATGCAAAAAAAACAATCTGATTTTTTAAAAAAATTAAATGAATGGGGTTTTAAAACCAATCCATTTAACAAAACTATTTCTGGAATAAAAAATTTAATTTTAAATTATAATGAAGTTGAGCAGCAGAGAGCTAATTTAGATTTTGATATAGATGGCATTGTATACAAAATTAATGATTTTGAGTTACAAAAAAGATTAGGATACGTTGCTAACGCTCCAAGATGGGCAGTAGCGCATAAGTTTTCTTCAAATAAAGCAATTTCTAAAATTTTAGATATTGATATTCAAATTGGAAGAACAGGCGCGCTAACTCCTGTAGCCAAAATAAAACCTATAAATATTGGGGGAGTGCTAGTTTCAAATGCAACTTTGCATAATGAAGATGAGATTAATAGAAAGGATATCCGAATTGGTGATATAGTAACTGTTGAAAGAGCTGGAGATGTAATCCCACATATTTTATCTGTTGACTTTAATAAGAGACCAAAAAAAAGTACTAAGTTTTTTTTCCCTAACAAATGCCCTTCATGTGGATCAAAAACAATAAAGGAATTTAATAAAGTTACAAAAAAAAATGATGCGGTAAGAAGATGTTCAAGTGAAGGTTACTATTGTGATAAAATAACAATTGAAAAATTAAAGCATTTTGTTTCGAAAGAAGCATTTAATATAGATGGTCTGGGAAAAAAAATAATTGAAGAATTTTGGAAATTAAAATTATTAAAATTTCCACAAGATATATTTAAATTAGATTATAAAAAAATTGAAAAACTTGAGGGTTGGGGCAAGCTATCTGTTGAAAACTTAAAGTATTCTGTAAATCAAAAAAAAAATATTTCACTAGAAAGATTTATATTTGCTCTAGGTATTAGACATATAGGATTAGAAAATGCAAAATTATTATCTAAATATTTTAAATCATTTGAGGAATTTGAAAATTTATCTAAAACAAAAAATTATGATGATTTATTAAATATTGACGGAATAGGAGTAACACAGATAACTTCAATAAAAAGTTTTTTTGCAAATACAATAAATTTAAAAGTTCTAGACGAATTAAGTAAAATTTTGTTAATAAATAATTTTGTGGCCACACAAAAAAATGGATTATTAAAAAACAAATCATTTTTAGTGACTGGGAAATTAAATGGAATTAGTAGAGCTGAAGTTAAATCATTAATTGAAGAAAACTCAGGTGTTACTGTGACTACTGTCTCAAATAAATTAAACTATTTAATTACAGGAGATAAACCAACAAAAAGAAAAGTGGAAAAGGCTAAAGAACTCAATATTAAACTTATAAATCAAGATGATTTTTTAAAAATGCTAAATAAAACTCGCTAACCATTTTTTTTCATCTTGTGTCAAATATTTAGATATCTTTGAATAAACTTCTAAATGATACTTAAATAAATAATTTTTTTCAAAATTGTTAAGTAAGTCATAATTAATTAAGTCTTTTTCTATAGGTACCATTGTCAAATTTTTAAAAAACAACTTTCCATTTTTTTTATCTACATAAACTAAATTCTCTATACGAATTCCAAAATGGTTTTTTTTGTAGTATCCAGGTTCATTACTTAAAATCATTCCTTGAATTATTTTTACTTTATTTATCTTGCTGATTGACTGGGGCCCTTCATGAACATTTAGAAAAAAACCAACTCCATGACCAGTACCATGAGCGTAATCTAAATTACTTTCTTTTAAAAATTTTCTTGCTCTTTTATCTATTTTTTTACCAGTGTTGTCTTTATTGATATCAGTTGTTGCAACAGCAATGTGTCCTTTTAAGACTTTAGTATAAATATTTTTTAAGCTTTGTTTTTGATTTGAAAAGCATATTGTTCTTGTTACATCCGTTGTTCCATACTTGTATTGTCCGCCTGAATCACAAAGAAAAATATCTTTATTATTTATATTTCTACAATTTTCTTTTTTTGCACGATAATGGACAATGGCACCATTTTTTCCAGAGCCTGCAATTGTATCAAAACTAGGATAAAGAAAATTTTTATTCATTTTCCTAAATTTTTCTAATTTTTTAGCCGCTTCTACTTCAGAAATTTTTTTTTTATTAATTTTTTTTATCCAATAAATGAATTTTGTTAAAGCGACACCATCTAAAACATGAGCATCAATCATATTATTAATCTCTGTTTTATTTTTAATTGCCTTTAAAAGATAAGAGGGATCTTCTCTACTAACAATTTTAAATTTTGAATT
>CACHCM010000037.1 GCA_902578325.1 uncultured Pelagibacteraceae bacterium | reverse complement strand
GGTTTGCAGGTCAAACAACCTCAAAACATATTCCAGTTGGTTTAATTATAAGTACATTAATTTTCTTTGAAATTATAATTGTAATAGGTGGCTGGAAATATAAACCAGAAATTTTTGATATTAATAATTCACTTGCTAATACAAGTGTAAGTAATACCCATTCATTAGGTCAAGTTTTATATACTGATTATATCCATGTGTTTCAAATAAGTGGAATGATCCTTTTAGTTGCCATGGTAGGGGCCATAGTATTAACTTTTAGACAAAGATCAGGTGTTAAAAAACAAAGTTATATCAAGCAAATATCCAGAGAAAGAGCTGAAGGTGTTGAGGTTATAGAGGTTCAAAGTAATAAAGGAGTTAAAATAGATGACTGAGATAGGTTTAGGACATTATTTAACTCTAGGTGCTGTGATTTTCTCAATTGGAATCATTGGTATTTTTCTTAACAGAAAGAACATCATTGTTATTTTAATGAGTATTGAATTGATATTACTAGCTGTAAATATCAATTTAGTTGCTTTTTCTATTTATTTAGGAGATTTGGCAGGACAAGTCTTTACTTTATTCATTCTTACTGTTGCAGCAGCAGAAGCAGCTATAGGATTAGCAATCATTGTCGTGTATTTCAGAAACTCTGGAACAATACGTGTTGAAGAAATAGATAAGTTAAAAGGATAACCATGGAATTATCGATTATATTTCTTCCACTTATTGCTTCAATTATATCTGGTTTTTTTGGCAGATATATAGGTGATAGAAATTCTGAAATAATAACAAGTGCTCTGGTTTCAATTTCTGCACTTTTATCAATTCATGTCCTTTATCAAGTAATCGTAAATCAATATGAAGAAAATATTGTCATAGCTACCTGGATAAGCTCGGGGTCACTCGATGTAAATTGGTCAATGTTAATTGATCCATTATCAGCAGTAATGTTAGTAGTTGTAACTTCCGTATCTGCTTTAGTTCATATTTATTCAATTGGTTATATGTCTCATGATCCTCATAAGCCAAGATTCATGGCTTACTTATCATTATTCACTTTTGCAATGTTGATGCTTGTAACATCAGATAATTTTATTCAATTATTTTTTGGCTGGGAAGGTGTTGGTCTTTGTTCTTATTTCTTAATTGGTTTTTGGTTTAAAAAAGAAAGTGCAAATGCTGCAGCAATAAAAGCATTTGTTGTAAACAGAGTAGGTGACTTTGGTTTTGCTTTAGGAATTTTTTTAATATTTTATTTATTTGGAACTGTTAATTACTCTGAAGTTTTTCAACAAATTCCAACTGTTTTAGATAAAAATTTATCCTTTTTAGGTTTTGAAGTAAAAGCAATAGATCTAATTTGTTTACTTTTATTTATTGGAGCAATGGGTAAATCTGCGCAGATATTACTGCATACTTGGTTACCTGATGCTATGGAAGGTCCAACACCTGTTTCTGCATTAATTCATGCAGCAACGATGGTAACAGCTGGGGTTTTCTTAGTTGTAAGATGTTCTCCAATCTATGAATATTCACCATTGATACTAAATTTTATAACTATCGTTGGAATGACTACAGCATTCTTTGCAGCAACTGTCGCTCTAGTTCAAACAGATATAAAAAAAATTATTGCTTACTCTACATGTAGCCAACTTGGTTATATGTTTTTTGCAGCTGGAGTAGGTGCATACAATGTTGCTATGTTTCACTTATTTACTCATGCATTTTTCAAAGCTTTATTATTTTTAGGATCTGGTTCAGTAATCCATGCATTTAAAGATGAGCAAAATATAAATAACATGGGCGGTGTATGGAAAAAGTTACCATATACCTATACTTTAATGATAATAGGAACACTTGCATTAACAGGTTTTCCATTTTTATCAGGATTTTATTCTAAAGACGCAATTATAGAATTTGCATATTTAAAAGGTAATACCACTGGTTATTATGCAGCTGGAATTGGAATAATTACAGCATTTTTAACATCTATTTATTCATGGAGATTGATATTTAAAACCTTCCATGGAGAGTATAATAACAAAGAGATCAAAATAGAGGAAACACATGAGTCCCCATTGGTTATGCTCGTTCCGTTATTTATTCTCTCAATAGGAGCTGTGTTTGCTGGTTTTCTATTTAAAGGACTATTTATTGGCCATGGTGAGAATTTATTCTGGGCAGAGTCTATTAAGTTCTTAGAGCCTTTGAGTACTGAACACCCACCTTTATGGTTTTTACTTTTAACACCTTTTTTAGTTTTAGTATCTATCCCAATTGCTTATTACTTATTTGTAAAAAACAAAGAGCTTCCTAATTCAATAGTTTCTATGAACAAACCTTTGTATAATTTTTTAGTTAACAAATGGTATTTTGATGAGTTGTATGATGTTTTGTTTATTAAATCCTCAAAAAAATTAGGTCTATTTTTATGGAAATTTTGCGATGGAACTATAATAGATGGTTTTGGTCCTGATGGAATTTCTTCTTTTATAAAAAAATGTTCAATCAAAGCAACTAAATTTCAAAGTGGTTTTATCTATCAATATGCATTTGTAATGTTGTTAGGTTTTTCTGCTTTACTAACTTTTTTAATAATTAAATAAAAATGAATTTTCCTATTCTTTCTTCTTTAATATTATTGCCAATAGTTGGTGCTTTATTTTTATTTTTTACTAAAGATAAAGATGGAAATAATTACACAGCTAAATATGTTGCTTTATTTACAACTGTAGTTAATTTTTTAATTTCGATTTATCTATGGTTTTCTTTTGACCAATCAACGTCCAGTTTTCAATTTGTAGAAGATAGAACATGGATTGAAGGTTTTATTAATTATAAAGTTGGTGTAGATGGTATTTCAATTTTATTTATTATATTAACTACATTTATTACACCACTTTGTATTATATCTGTAAATAATTCTGTTAAAAATAGATTAAGAGATTTTTTAATTGCAATTCTAATCATGGAAAGTTTCATGATCGGTGTTTTCTGTGCACTTGATTTAGTTGTATTCTATTTATTTTTTGAAGCCGGATTGATCCCAATGTTTTTAATAATTGGTATTTGGGGAGGCGCAAGAAGAGTATATTCGGCATTTAAATTCTTTTTATATACATTATTGGGATCTGTTTTAATGTTGGTTGCAATAATTTCAATTTATTGGATTACAGGAACAACTGACGTAGTTCAGCTATATGAAATTGGTATTGATGTTAAATATCAAAATCTATTGTGGTTAGCATTTTTTAGCTCTTTTGCTGTTAAAACACCTATGTGGCCAGTTCATACATGGTTACCTGATGCTCACGTTGAGGCTCCAACCGCTGGATCTGTATTGTTAGCTGCCATATTATTAAAGATGGCTGGATATGGTTTTATAAGGTTTTCTTTAGGTCTATTCCCGATTGCATCTGAAGTATTTACTCCATTAATTTACACTCTGAGCGTTATAGCAATCATATTTACATCACTGATAGCTTTAATGCAGGAAGATATGAAAAAGTTAATTGCTTATTCATCAGTTGCGCATATGGGCTTTGTAACTTTGGGTATATTCACTTTGCAACAACAAGGGATTGAAGGAAGTATAATTCAAATGATTAGTCACGGATTAGTTTCGGCAGCATTATTTTTAACTGTTGGTGTAGTTTATGACAGAATGCACTCTAGATTGATAAGTACTTATGGTGGACTAGTTTCTGTAATTCCAAAATATTCAATACTATTTATGTTATTTGCTTTGGCATCCCTGGGTTTACCTGGAACTAGTGGTTTTATTGGTGAGTTTTTAATATTAATGGGAGCTTTTAAAGATAATTTTTTAGTGGCTGTTATAGCAAGTATTGGGGTGATTTTAGGAGCAGCATACATTTTGTGGCTCTATAAAAGAGTAGTATTTGGAAAATTAATAAATGAAGATCTAAAAAAAATTGTAGATTTAAACAGATCTGAATACTTTATTTTAAGTTGTTTAGCTGCACCAATCTTGTTTTTTGGTTTTTATCCTGACCCATTAATAAAAACTATTGAAGTTTCTGTTACTGATTTAATTAATATGCATAACACAAATATAGCTAGTAAATAATATGGAAAATTTAAATTTAGTATTACCTGAAATTTTTATTTCACTTTCAATAATGTTTTTACTTGTTTTGGGTGTGTTTAAAAAAGATAGTTCTAAAATCACATTTAATTTGTCTTTATTTGCAATTTTAATTACAGCGATAATAACAATTAATGAAACTTTCTCTGTCAGCAGGGAAACTTTATTTAATGAAAGTGTTGTGATTGATAGTTTGTCTTCACTAATGAAAATTATAACATTGGTTGGAGGTTTTTTAGTTTTAGTTATTTCTTCAAGTTATTTAAAAACATTTAAAATATACAATATCGAATACCCTATTCTTATTTTGAGCTCTATTCTGGGTATGATCGTGATGATCAGTTCAAATGATTTAATTGTTTTTTATATGGGTTTAGAATTGCAATCATTAGCTCTTTATGTTTTAGCCACATATAATAGAGATCAACTAAAATCATCCGAAGCTGGTTTAAAATATTTTGTTTTAAGTGCATTATCCTCAGGATTATTGTTGTATGGATGCTCATTGGTATATGGTTTTTCTGGTTCAACAAATTTTGATATAATATCAAATCAACTAAATTCTAATGAATATGTTTTAACATTTGGAATAGTGTTTATCTTAGTTGGTTTAGCTTTTAAAATTTCTGCAGTTCCGTTTCATATGTGGGCACCTGATGTTTACGAAGGGTCTCCAACAACTGTAACATTATTTTTTACAATGGTGCCCAAAATAGCTGCATTAACTGTATTTATAAGATTTTTGTATGTTCCTTTTTTAAATTTAATTGATCAGTGGCAAATGATAATTGTTTTCTTATCAATTGCTTCAATGATTTTTGGAGCAGTTGCAGCAATAGGACAAACTAATATTAAAAGACTAATTGCCTACAGTTCTATTAGTCATATTGGTTATACTTTAGCAGGATTAGCTACGGCATCTAATGAAGGAATTCAAAGTTCAATAATCTATATTTCAATATATGTTGTAATGAATTTAGCTCTTTTCTGTTGTCTATTAATGTTAAGAAGAAAGGATCAATATTATGAGGATATTAGTGATCTTTCGGGATTATCGAAAAACCATCCGATATTATCTTTATGTTTACTTGTAATACTGTTTTCTTTAGCAGGTATCCCGCCCCTTGCTGGTTTCTTTGCAAAATTTTATGTTTTTATAGCAGTGTTAGAACAATCAATGTATTTCTTAGCTATAGTAGGTTTATTATCTACTGTAGTTGCAGCATTCTATTATTTAAGAATTATAAAAATCATATACTTTGATAAAGAAAAAGACAAATACGATACTGACCATAGTTTATGGTTAAAATTTTCACTTACAGTTTCAACGATATTAATTCTTTTATACTTCATATTCCCAAGTCAGTTAATAGAAGTTGTTTCAAGAATTAATATTATTTAATGAAATTAAAAAAATTTAAATTTAAAAAAGTTAAAAGCACAAACAATACTGCGATAAGAATTATTAAAAAAACTAAACACAACTTAGGTATGGTTGTTGCTGAAACACAAGTAGATGGTAGAGGGCAGTATGGAAGAAAATGGATATCATCAAAAGGAAATTTATTTATATCTTTTTTCAATGAACTAAATAAAACAAAACTATCGATTAATGCTATAACAAAAATCAATTGTTTTTTAGTTAAAAAATTACTCTCGTCATTTACAAGTAAAAAAATTTTATTTAAAAAACCGAACGATTTATTAATTGATAAAAAAAAAATTAGTGGCATTTTACAAGAAGTCATCTATGTAAGAAATAAAAAATTTTTAATTACTGGTATAGGCATAAATATTAAAAAAAATCCAATTATAAGGAATTATCCTGCCACAAACTTGCAAGAGGTAACTAAAAAAAGTATTAGTAAATTAATTGTAGAAAATAAACTAAAACAACTTTTTGAAAAA
>CACHCM010000036.1 GCA_902578325.1 uncultured Pelagibacteraceae bacterium | reverse complement strand
ATTTTGGAAATTCTTGTTCAATAAAATTTGAAGTAATATTTACATTCAAATTTAGTAAAATTTTTTTTTCATCCATTTTTACATAAATTTTTTTTCCAATAATTTCTGATGAACGACTTATAAAGGAAATAAAAATTATTGGATAAGCAACATTTTTGAATTCAATATTTTTTAAATTTTCTAAAACATTTATTTGATCTAAAAAACTAACACCTAAAGTAATTGGACAGTAAGGATTTTTTGGTGAAGAGTTATATTCACTAATTAAATTCAAATTTTCAAATTTACTTTTGTTTTTTTCATTAAAATATTCATTAAGGTGCTTAATACCCGGTAAACTAAATAACTCTAACAACCTTATACTTTTTCCTGTTTCCTCAGAAACTCCCCAAGAATATCCTGCTGCCTTTGAAGCTCTTTTAACAGTAGTTTCAATTTCACTCAGTGATTTCATTATTAAATATTGGTTTTATATACCCACTGCTCGTCATAACTTTTTAACTCATTTGGAAGTGGAGCACCTTGGAACATGCAAATTCTTAACCATTTGTTAGATCGTGGATCAAATTTTAATGCCCCAAAAAAAGATAATTTTAGTCTTAGCATATCAATTGGCATTAAATCTTTACCAATTGTATTATCTTGTATTTCTGAATAAGGAAATTTTTCTACAATGAACGCTCTTCTTACAACATGTCTTAACTCAGAATTTGATGTTAAAAACTCGGCAATAGTTAAACTATTTTTTGAGACTAATAATTTGTCATAAAGTTTTTTTATATCTCTTGCTATTGCTAAAGGTTGTTCTAATTCTGATCCATGTTCTTCAAAACGATCCGCCAATCTAGGTTCTTCTTTATTTTTTGAAATAAACCAAAAGTTTTTATTATTTTCTTTTTCTTCAAAATTAATATCTAAAATATTAGGATACTTTGCTTCAATTATATTCCGCAGTTCTTCAACTTTTCTATGAGTTGGAATATTAAAATATTTTTCTTCATCTGAGCTCATTTCTTTTACCAAAGGATTTACAATATTATTATAAGGTTCCATCATTATTGAGACAATGTATTCAATACATTCCTCGCAAGTATTTTCCTCCAACCATTGATATATTTCGTTAAAAGGATATTCGATCTCAAAATTAAAATCTTTGTTTATAAAGTTCAAAAATTTTTCAACATCTTTTAGTAATGATGTGATTTTTATTTGTTGATACTTGCTTTCAGTATTCCAGCTTGTAATATTTTTTAATGATTTTTTTATACAATCTATAAACAAATCGCTATCTTGACTTTCTACATCTTTGATTTCTCTAATTTTCTTAAGTGCTTTTTCTCTACTTAAAATCCAATTATTTAAGAGAGTTGGGTGATTGACTATAAATGGAGCCATACCCAAGCCTGTGGAATTACCTATTCCCAAGTTTTTACAAATATTATCATCTAGCTTAACAGCTGTTTTTGGATTTTTATGATAAGCTACATGATTAACTTGATCAAAAGTAAATTGTCTTACCAAATAAACCAACATCATTTCTAATCTGAATGGACCATTAATTTCTTCACGATTTTTTATTCTGAACCGATCTGCAAGACCAAATTTGCCTGAGCCATATACTGCTGTAGTCCTATATAAATAGCCTACTTTTGATAATAAGTTTAAATCTGGCTGCTGACCTTTGCTCAAACTTTCAACTACATGATTATAAATTCTTACTGATTTGTTTGCTCTCGATAAAGTTAATTCTTTATAAGAAAGTCTGCCAACTTCTTGTTTTGGAACTTCATTTTTTAATCTTTCAATGTCTTTTTTTGCAGGAACTCCGTCATGTAATGTAAAAGCTGCATCCCATTTTGTTGCAATAACTCTGTCTGATCTTTCTTCATCTTTGATTTCATTTGCAAAACAAATTAAAGAATAAACTCTTTTATTTTTTTTAAATGAATAAACAGCTTCTCCAAAACCATTTCTATTTAAATTAAATAAATCTCTTTTGTACTCCCACTCTTTAAATTCATTAAGAAAACTTCTTAAGAAAGATAATTTTGATTGATGAAAAGATCCTAGCCTTGATAATTTCATTATCTTATTCGGGTCTCTTAATTCAACTTTCATAATTAAATAGTTTTATAAAAATTGTACCAGTTATTTCCAAGTATTCCATGTGTCTCGGTATCTGAAAAACCTGCTTTTTTTAGACCTTTTTCAATATTTGAGAACCCTCTTGCATCAAGAAACCAGTCAGGTTGTTTAGGAAAACCTGGTTTATTTTTCGAACCTTCACCATAATTTTTACTTTTAGACCAAGAACCATTTCTCATCCATTCAACAACAGCATCTGGATGATCTAAACAAAGATCTGATCCTATTCCTATCTTTTTTACATCCATTATTTCAGCTGTTTTTGCCACCATTTCACAAAAACTATCTAGAGTACAATTTGTGTTATCTTTTAAGTGATGAGGGTATAATGATAAACCCAACATACCACCACTATCACTCAAAATTTTTAATAAATCAGAGGATTTATTTCTTTTAGCTGGATGCCAAAAAGAAGGATTAGCATGAGTAATTGCTATTGGTTTTTCACTGAATTCAATTGCATCTAGAGTACTTTTTTCTGCAGAATGTGACATGTCTACCACGAGGCCAACTCTATTCATTTCTCTTATAACCTCACGTCCAAAATTTGTAACTCCGCTATCTACTTTTTCATAACAACCTGTTGCTAGCAAAGATTGGTTATTATAAGTAAGTTGCATAAATCTGCATCCTAATTGATGAACCTTTTCAACAAGATTTATGTCATCTTCAATTGGTGAACAGTTTTGAGAACCAAAAAATATTGCAGTTTTGTTTTCTTTATTAGCTTTATCAATATCTTGGAAATTCTTACCAAGAAAAATTAAATCAGAATTTTCATGAAATAATTTTTCCCATTTTTTAATTTCAAGTTGTAATTCATCAAAATCTTCATGGTATACAATGGTAACATGGACAGCATCTAATCCGGCAGATCTATTGATCTCAAAGATTTTCCTAGACCAATTACAATATTGAAGATTATCGATTTTATAATTCATAGTATGCTTAACTCTAATCAATATGTATTTTAAATACTATTAATTTTATTGAAATTTTAAGTTAATTTTGAAATAAACAGATTGATCAATTTTCATGAAAAAAAATAGTAAATTAAAAGTTTCAATCATAATGGGAAGTCAATCTGACTATAAAGTAATGAAACTAGCCGAAAAAACCCTAAAAAAAATTGGAGTTTCATTTGAAACAAAAATTATATCTGCTCACAGAACACCACAAAGAATGTATGAATATGCTGCAAAAGTTGAAAAAAATAATATAGGAGTAATTATTGCGGGCGCTGGAGGATCTGCTCATCTTCCAGGTATGGTATCAGCACTTACACATGTGCCAGTACTTGGTGTTCCTGTTGAAAGTAAAAAACTAAAAGGGTTGGATAGTTTGTTGTCAATTGCACAAATGCCTAAAGGAATTCCTGTAGGAACGCTTGCTATAGGAGAGGACGGGGCTATTAATGCTGCTTTATTAGCAGCAGCAATAATTGCTAATAATCATTCAAATGTTCGAAAAAAACTTAAAAATTTTAGAACATCACAAACTAAATCTGTAAAAAAATCTCCAAAATAAAATGTCTGAAATTACTCTTGGTATCATTGGGGGTGGTCAACTTGGAAGTATGCTTGCAATAGCAGCTAAAAAATTAAATGTTAAAACTGTTGTTTTTTGTGATGACATAGATGCGCCAGCACAAAATTTTTGCAATCAATTTGTTACAGGAAGTTATGATAATAAAGAAAAAATATCAGAATTTATGAATCAAGTTGATTTGGTAACTTATGAATTTGAAAATATTCCATTTGAAACATTAAATGAAATAAACAAATTTAAACCTGTTTTGCCAAAGCCTTCAGTTAACAGATTAATTCAACATCGATTGGCTGAAAAAGATTTTGTTAATAATTTAAATATTAGAACAACAAGATATGTTTCAATCGAAAAAAAATCTGACATAGATGCTTTAGAAGATTTTTTACCAGGAATATTAAAAACAACAACACTAGGTTATGATGGTAAAGGTCAATATCCAATTAAATCAGGTGATGAACTTAATTCATTGAATATTGATTTTTCAAAAGGATATATTCTTGAAAAACTTGTTAAATTAAAAAAAGAGATTTCAATTATAATTACAAGGTTTAGTAATAATAAATATGAAATTTATGAACCAATAGAAAACTCGCACGAAGATCAAATTTTAAAATATTCAAAAATACCTGCCGATATTAATGAAAAGATTTTTAATCAATCTAAAGATTGGGCAATACTAATTGCTGAAGAGCTTAAATATGTAGGAACTTTATGTGTAGAATTTTTTATTGACAGAAATGATAATCTCTATGTTAATGAGATTGCCCCAAGAGTACATAACTCAGGACATTTAACAATAAATGCTTTTAATGTGAGTCAATTTGAAAATCATGTAAGAGCTGTATGTGGTTTAGAGCAAATTCCTTTAAAAAAAATATCTAATGCTAAAATGATGAATTTGCTTGGCAATCAAATTACTCATTATAGAAATATACAAAAGTTTAATGAAAATGAATTTTTCTTTGATTATTTAAAAAAAGATATAAAAGAAAAAAGAAAAATGGGTCATATCACAACTTTAGTATAAATGTTAAAATCGATAGAGGGAAATTTTGATAATCCAGAAGTTAATGAGCTTTTAACTAAACATTTTGTAGAGCTAAGAGCTGCTTCTCCAGAGGGAAGTGCTCACGTGCTAGATATTCCAGGTTTAAAAGTACCATCAATTAAATTTTGGAGTTTGTGGGATAATGAAAAACTGATCGGTTGTGGTGCTTTAAAATTTTTAGATAAAGAACATGGGGAATTTAAGTCGATAAGAATTCACGACAATTTTAGAAAGCAAGGGCAAGGTATTAATGTAATTAATCATTTAATTAATGAAGCTAAAAAGCTTAAAATAAAAAGATTAAGTATTGAAACAGGAGCAGGTGATTTTTTTATACCAGCAAGAAAACTATTCAAAAAAACTGGTTTCACAGTATGCGAACCTTTTGCACACTATAAAGATGACATCAATTCTGTTTATTTAACTATGCTTATTGATGATATTTGAAAAATTATTTTTAATTATTGATCTATTTTGTTGACAAAACCCAATAAAATCTAAAGAAAGCCAATATTACTTAATTATAAGTAATAATTAAACATAACAAAAAGTAAGAAGAAAAATATGAGTCTACAAGGTAAAGTAAAGTGGTTCAATCCAACCAAAGGTTTTGGTTTTATTGAAAGAGAAGATAAAGAAAAAGATGTGTTTGTACATGTTTCAGCGGTAAGAGATGCTGGTATGAACGGTTTAGATGAGGGTCAAGCTTTGACTTTCGATGTTGAAGATGGTCCTAAAGGTCCTTCAGCAGTTAACTTAAAAACTGCATAATTTCACACTTCCTATTGGCTGAAAAATTTATTTAACTTTAATAAACTTATTATTCAGCCAATACCTTATTTAATAACAACCTTTAAACACATTTATTAATTATAGATTTAAATTTAAAAATTAATAAATTAATCAAAAAGTATGATTGGAATTTTAGGTGGAATGGGAACTCAAGCTGGTCTTGATTTTTGCAACAAGCTCGCAGTTTTAAATAGAGGAAAAATAGATCAAGAGTATCCATTATTTATACTTTATAATAAATCAAATATTCCTGGTAGACCTGAATCTATTGGCTCTCAAACTAAAAATCTTTCCAACAAATCTACAAATAAAAAAAGTAAAGCAAAATATAATAAAGTTTTAAAGAGTTTGTTCAAAGGTTGTAAGCTTCTTGAAAAGAATAAATGTAAATTTATAGTTATACCTTGTAATACAGCTCATTATTGGTTCGATGATTTGCAGAATAAAATTAATATTCCAATAATCAATATGCCAAAAGAAGTTTTTAAATTTACAAAAAAAAAATGTAAGAAAAACTCCAAAGTTGGTCTCTTAGCAACCGAGGGTACTCTTAAAACTGGAGTTTATAAAAAATTTTTTGAAAAAGATTATCAATTAATTGAACCATCTCAAAAAATACAAAAAATGTCAGTTAATAAAGCAATTAAATTAGTTAAAATGGGTAATGTAAAGGCTGCAGCAAAAGCAATTAAACCCGCAATCGATTCCTTAATTAAAATGAATTGTAAAAAAATCATTTTAGGTTGTACAGAGCTCCCTATTGCAATTTTTGCATTTAAATCATTTAAAAATGTTAAATCCTCAAAAGTTTTCTTAGATCCTAACTTAATTTTGGCTCATTCAGCTATGGTTAAACATAAAAACTAGTTTATGTCTAACAAGACTGAAAAGCCATATGTGTTGAGAGCTGCTGAATTTATTTATT
>CACHCM010000035.1 GCA_902578325.1 uncultured Pelagibacteraceae bacterium | reverse complement strand
GGAAGTACAGATGGAACTTTTGAATTATTAGAGAAAATATCAAAAAAAAATAAAATAATATTATTTAACAAAAAAAAAAGATTAGGTTATTATAATGCTTTTCTTAAAGGTGTTAAGCTGTGTAAAGGTAATACAATTTTTTTTTCTGATACTGGAAATAAATACGAATATTCAAAATTTTTACAATTTTACAAATTTTATAAAAATAATAATTCAGACTTAGTTTCAGGTTATAGAATAAAAAGGAAAGATAAAATTTTAAGACGTATATTAACATATGTTTATTCATTAACTATTAATGTAATATTTCAGATTAATTATAGGGATTATGATTGTGGTTTTAAAATATTTAATAGGAAAAAATTATTAAAAATTTTAAAATCTAATTCATTTGAAAAAAATTTGATCACTTCTCAGATTTTTTTGTATTTCATTATAAATAAATATCGTATCAACCAATACCCAATTATTTACAAAGAAAAAAAAACAAGAAATTCCAGAGGAATTCCAACAAAAAAAATATTTAATGTTGTGCTTACTGCAATTTTAAATCTGATTAAAATCCGGTTAAATTTTAAATTATAATTTTAATTCTTCTATTGATTTCTTTATAGCCTCAAAAGAACTTAAAGAAAATTTAAATCCTAATTTGTTTATTTTTCTTGTTGAGTAATTATATTTTGGCACATCACCTTTCCATCCTTGCTTTAAATTTTGATATTTAATTTTTTTTTTATATTTAAATTTATTTTTAAGTAAATTTACAATTGTCTTTACTCTAACTCCTTTATCATTTTGACCAATATTGTAATAATTTATAAATTTTTGATGCTTTTTGTTTATAGTAAAAAAAATACATTTAATTATTTCTGATGCGTGAGAATAAGGCTTACATTGTTCTCCATTACCAAGGACTTGTAAAAACTTTTCTTTTTTATCATTCATTTTATTTGATAGATCAAAAATAACTCCGTGAGTAAGATTTTTACCTACAACATTTGGAAGTCTAAAAATATAACTCTTAATATTATTTAAATAGGAAAAAGATGAAATTATTGCCTCAGATGCAAGCTTCATTGAGCCATAATTGCTACATGAGTATAATGCAGGAATCTTTTCATTAATATTATTTTTTATATCTCCAAATACTGCAGATGAAGATGTAAAAATAAACTTGGTTTTTTTATTTAGTTTTGTTTTAATAAAATTTAGCAAATTATAGGTTGTCATAAATGTATTTCTATAATCAACATTTGGATCCAAAATTCCTTTCTGAATATCTGAGTTTGCTGCCAAATGCCAAACTTCGTCTATAGATTTCTTTTGTAATAATTTAAATATATTTCTATTTTCAATTTTTTTGCTTAGGTCGATATTATAAAAATTAAAATTTTTAGAACTTTTATATTTTTTGATATTTTGTTTTTTACCAAGAGTGAAATTATCTATACCTATAATTAAATTATTTTTTATTATCATTTTTTTTAGAAGTTCTGAGCCTATCATGCCAGCTACACCAGTTATAAGAATTATTTTTTTATTTTTTTTCATAATTAAATTTTTTTGATTTTTCGAAGGCTTGTAATATTACTTGGTCTGAATTTAAATATTCCCAACTTCCCCATCTTCCAAGAAATTCAAATCCATGTTCCCCGTAGTAATTAAGCAACTTGTCAACATTTTTTCTATGATTCAGATTATATATGACGTAAGCATATTTAAATTTCTTAATACTCTGAAAATTTATATCTTGTTTTCTTTTAATAAAGTTTAATTTTTTTAATCCAGCATATATATTTTTATAAATTTCTTTATTAGTCATCTTGCCTATTTTACTTTTATTTTTGAAAGTAATTTCAATTTGAAAAGTTGTAGAATTTTTTATTGAATAATTTTTTCCCAAAAAATCTAATTTTGAAATTCTATGAAAAATTATTTCTTTGTTTGGGACCATTAAAGCAAAATTATCTCCACCAATATTTCCCTTAATATTTATCATTGCTATTATAATTGAATTATATTGTAATTTTTCAGATGTTTTCTTTAAAGAGACTGATTTTTTATAATACTTGTAAAATTCGTTTAAAGGGATTGTTGAATAAACTTTATCACACACAAAATTGCCTTTGCTTGTTTTTAAAGAATATTTTTTGTTTATTCTGTTAATTTTATTTAATTTTACTGAAGTGAATACTCTAACTTTTTTTGTTAACTTTTTAAAAAATGCATCAAATAAACTTTGGATTCCACCTTTTTTTGGATAGTGAAAGTATAATTGGTGTTTATAACCCTCAGTATCTATACCTTTGGCACTTTTAATTATATCATCATCTGGAGGTCGAGGAATTCTATCAACCATTTGAGTATCTAATTTAGAGGTATTCATTTTCCAAATTTTATTATTGTAAGGACCTAAGTATAATTTAAAAATACCCTCTCCGAAATTTTTAAGAAAAAAATCCTTCATGGTCTTTACAGAAATATTAGAAAATTTATTTTTTAAAAATTTATTTAATGCAAAATTAAGATCTCTTTTTGGTAACTTATATAGTTCATTCTCAAATGGATACTTAATCAAAGTATTCTGATCATATATAATTTTATTTGATCTTCTAATTTTATTTTTATTTTTTCCTAAAATTTTTAGAATTACATTTAAGATATTTTTATTTTTTGAAAATATGATATGTGGACCTACATCATAAAAAATTTTTTTAATCTTAAAAGATCTCAGCAACCCACCAAGATAACTTTCTTTCTCTATAATGATAATTTCATTAATTTCTTTTCTTTTTTGTAAGAATTTTGCAAGAGATATTCCTGCGATACCACCACCTAATATTACTATTTTCATAATTTAATTAAATTTCAGTAATTGATTAATTCTCGATGTTAATATTGGAAGCCATATTGGAAAACTATGAGTAACATATCTGGCTGTATTTTCAACACCACCAAGAAATCCAAAAAATACTAATGCCAAGGGAATTATAAATTCTATTCTTTGTTTCTTATAATTTTCATTAATTTCTTTATTCCAAAAAATATAAGGGGATAAAGATATTAATAAAGGCAATAAACTTCCTGAAATTGCAGATTTATCATAAAACATTCTAAACATTTGTTTATAATTAAAGTCAAACTCAAAAAATTCAAAATAATATTTACCCATTTGTATTAATCCAAAATAAAATACAAATGCAATTAAAGATGATAAAAAAAATATTAAGTAATTTTTTTTATTTTTTTGAGAAAAAAATCTTAAAAAAAATAAAATACCAGTTATAAAAAATATTTTTTCACTTACCATGAATGAACAAATAACAAGCAAGACTGAAACTTTAAAATTATTTAAAAAAAATAAAATCAAAATTAAATATAGAACAACAAATCTATCAATTGCAAAATGATCTAGGTATTTTAAGATTGCGTAACAAAGAAATATACTTAGGTAGCCCTCTTGTTTTGACTTACCTTGTATTATAATTTGGTAATATAAAAAAATTACCAATATCAGGATTAATAAAATATAATTTCCTAAAGCTACAGCATGAGTTGCACATACATAATCATCAGAAATATCTCCACTAATATTTGTTAATTTAAAACATGGAACTGTTTTGTAGATAATAAAATAAAAAAATATAGGTATTAACCTTACAGCAGCAGGTAAAGTCATTTTATATTCATCATTAAAAGTAGAAAAAAATAATACCTGATTTTGATACAACTCATAAGGAACAAAATTTGTTAACATCATTCTGTATGTGTATAAATACTCCCTAAAAAATAATAAAATTAAAATTATGAAAAATACTAAAGCATTTATGATATGTTTTTTTGAAATCATATAAATTTTATCTTATATTTTTTTTTTAAATAAAGAACTTTAATTAATAAATTATTTACAATATTTGTATATTAAATTTACAATTATAAGCTAATGAAAAAAATAAAAGATACAACAATTTGCGTCTTTGCATTTAATAGAGAACATAGTCTTAAAAATACTTTAAATGACTTAACAAAAAATATTAATTTTGAAAAGTATACTTGTCACGTCTTTGTTGATTTCCCAAAAAATAAAAAAGATTTTAAAATTCAAAAATCAATAGTAAGCATCATTAAAACTTATAATAAAAAAAATAATATAAAAATTATTTCAAGAAAAAAAAATTATGGTTTAAGCAAAAATATAACAACTGGGATAAATTACATTAAAAAAAAATACCATAAATTTATTATCTTAGAAGATGATCTTAGGCTCTCAAAAAATTATCTTAATTTTATGCAAGAAAATTTAAATAAATTTGAAAATAATAATAATATTTTTACAATCACCGGTTATATGTATCCAAAAAAAATATTTAAATTAAAATTAAAAAAGAATTCTATATTTTTAACAAAAAGACCAAATTCTTGGGCCTGGGGGAGTTGGTCAAATAAATGGGATCAAGTAAAATTTAATGATCAAATTTTTAAAAATATTTATAGAAATAAAAAAAAAATGTTTCAATTATCTCATTATGGATCAGATTTAGAATACATATTAAGAGACACTTTAAGGAAAAAAATCGACTCTTGGGCTATAAAATGGACTATTTATCATATTCTTCACAATAAATTTTGTATATATCCGTTTCAATCGCTTGTAAATGAAGAAGGCTACAAATCCAATCCAACAAACAATAAATTTAAAATAAACAAATTTAATCATAAAAAATTGAAATATTTAAATTTTGGTAAAATTTTTCATATACAAAGCGAAAATGAAAAAATTAAGAATAGAATAAAAAAAATATATGATTTTACTTTTTATAAAAGAGTAATTAAAAATTTTTTATAAATTAATATTATAGATTTTTTACGTACTTGTAATATTCAATAGAAAAAAGTTTTTTATCAATTAAATTTAAAATCGATTTTTTTTTTATCCATTTATTTTTTAAGGCAATTTCCTCTAAACATGCAATTTTAAAGCCTTGTAATTTTTCTACAGAGTAAACGAAATTACTAGCTGATAACAATGTATCTGGATTACCAGTATCTAACCAAGCAACTCCTCTGCCCAACTTAAATGACAAAAGTTTATTATTTTTAAGATATATTTTATTTAAATCTGTAATTTCTAATTCATTTCTATTTGATGGTCTAAGTCTTGCAACATATTTTAAAACTTCATTATCATAAAAATACATACCTGGAATTATAAAATTTGACTTTGGTTTTTTTGGTTTTTCGTCTATTGAAATTATTTTATTGTTTTTATAATTTATAACACCAAACTGACTTGGATTTTTTACTTGTAAAGCTAGAATTCTGGCTCCTTTTTTGGCTTTTTTTGCTTTTAAAATTGTGTTAGCTAAACTTTGACCATAAAAAAAATTGTCACCCAAAGTTAAACACACTGAGTCTCTGCCAATAAACTTTTTACCTATTATTAACGCTTCAGCAATCCCTTTAGGCTCGTTTTGTATAGCGTAACTTAATTTAACCCCAAATCTTCTTCCATCACCAAGAGTATTCTTAAAACTTTCCAGATCTCTCTTTTTACAAACTATGAGTATATTTTTAATTTTTGCTAAAAATAATAAAGATAATGAATAATAAATTACAGGTTTGTCATAGATTGGTAGTAAGTGCTTAGATACAGAATTAGTTAAAGGTTTAAATCTCTGTCCTTGGCCACCTGCTAATAATATTCCCTTCATTATAGTTTTCTAAATTTATTTATATACCAGTTGATTGTTTCATCAACTTTTGTTGAAAAATTTTTTTTATATCTCCATTTTATTTTTTTTCTTATTTTTCTATTTGAAATATTATACCTAAAATCATGTCCAGGCCTATCAGCAACATAAGAAATAAGTTGATTTGAAAAGTTTTTAGGTTTATTCAAAATTTTATCTATTTTATTACAAATAATATTAACCATATCGATATTTTTGATCAAATTTCTCGTAGTTATATTATAATGATTTCCCTCATCACCTTTAATCATTAACTTAAATACTGCATCAGCACAATCTTCTACAAATAACCAGTCTCTAACCTGATGTCCTTTGCCATAAATAGGGATTTGTTTTCTTTTTAAACAACAATTTATTATAACAGGTAAAAACTTTTCTTCATGCTGATAAGGTCCAAAGTTATTTGATGGATGCAAAATTAAAGTTTTTAAACCATATGTCTTATCAAATGATCTTACAATATGGTCTGCTGACGCTTTTGATGCTGAGTAAGGTGAATTTGGAAAGTATCTGGCATTTTCTGAAAATGGTTTAATTTTTTTTGTAGATCCATATACTTCATCTGTTGAAATTTGAATAAATCTTATTTTATTATTTAACTTTAAAATTCTAATACTCTCTAATAAGTTATAGGTTAAAAATATATTATTATTTATAAATAATTTTGAGTCTTTAATTGAATTATCTACATGGGTTTCAGAGGCAAAATTGACAATATAATTTGGCTTAATTTTTTTAATTAAAATTTTTATTTTATTAAAATTTAAAATATCCTCTTTGAAAAATTTATAATTTTTGTATAAGAAAAATTTTTTATTATGATCATAAGAGGCATAACTTTTTTTATCGATATTATAAATTTTAATATTTTTATTTAAGTTTATAACTTTTCTTATAAATGATGATCCTATAAAACCCAAACCACCTGT
>CACHCM010000034.1 GCA_902578325.1 uncultured Pelagibacteraceae bacterium | reverse complement strand
GCTCCAGCAACAGAAGCTCCTAAGGAAGAATCTCCTAAAGCAGAAGCAGCTCCATCAGTAGAGGCTCCTAAGGAAGAAGCACCTAAAGCAGAAGAGGCTTCTAAAGCAGAACAAAAATCAGAAAGCCCTAAAGAAAAAAAATAATTTTTTTTTCAATGTCTACAACACTTTACGATAAAATTTGGAACGATCACTTAGTTGATCAACAGGAAGATGGTACATCCTTACTTTTTGTAGATAGACATTTAATTCACGAAGTAACAAGTCCACAAGCATTTGAAGGACTACGAAATTCTAAAAGGAAAGTGAGACATCCAAATTTAACTTTAGCAGTTGCAGATCATAACGTTCCAACTACAGATAGAACAAAAGGTATTTCTGATCAGGAGTCAAAAATTCAAGTTGATACATTAGAAGCAAATTGTAAAGAATTTGGTGTACAATTATTTGGTATGGATGATAAGAGACAAGGTATCGTTCATATAATTGGACCAGAGCAAGGTTTTACTCAGCCAGGTACAGTTATTGTTTGTGGAGATAGTCATACAGCTACACACGGAGCGTTTGGCGCTTTAGCATTTGGAATAGGAACTTCAGAGGTTGAGCACGTGTTAGCTACTCAAACACTAGTCCAAAAGAAAGCTAATAATTTTCGGATTAATGTAAATGGTAAACTTCCTCTAGGTGTTACTTCTAAAGATGTAATACTTCAAATAATTGGAAAAATTGGTACTGCTGGTGGAACAGGATGTGTTGTAGAATACGCTGGAGATTTAATTAGATCTTTAACAGTCGAGCAAAGAATGACAATCTGTAATATGACAATTGAAGGTGGTGCAAGAGCAGGATTAATTGCACCTGATGAAAAAATTTTTGAATATTTAAAAGGGAAACCAATGTCTCCAAAAGATGAAAATTGGGAGAAAGCTGTAAATTATTGGCAAACTTTAAAAACAGATACTGGTGCAAGTTTTGATAAAGAAATTAGTTTAAATGCAGATGAAATTTTACCTATGATTACATGGGGCACATCACCTCAAGATGTAATTACAATTGATGGAAAAGTTCCTAATCCTGACAATGAGTCGGATCAGGATAAAAAGAATTCAATTGAAAGAGCTCTTAACTATATGGGTTTAAAGCCTGACATGGCAGCTACAGATATAAAAATAGATAAGGTATTTATTGGTAGTTGTACTAATGGCAGAATTGAAGATTTAAGAGAAGCAGCAAAAATTTTAAAGGATAAAAAAATTTCCTCACATGTAAATGCTATCGTGGTTCCAGGCTCTGGTTTAGTAAAAGAGCAAGCAGAACAAGAAGGATTAGATAAAATTTTTGTTAGCTCAGGCTTCGAATGGAGAGAACCCGGTTGTTCTATGTGTTTAGCGATGAATGCAGATAAATTAAAACCTGAAGAAAGATGTGCTTCTACATCAAACAGAAATTTTGAAGGCAGACAAGGACGAGGTGGAAGAACACATTTAGTTAGTCCTGGGATGGCAGCTGCTGCCGCTATATCAGGCAATCTTGATGATGTAAGAAAGTATGAAAATTAAATGCAAAAATTTAATAAATTAAAGAGTATTCCGGCTTATCTTCCAATAGTTAATATTGATACAGATATGATAATTCCAAAACAATTTTTAAAAACAATAAAAAGAACGGGTCTTGGAAAAAATTTGTTTTTTGAAATGCGATATGACGACCAAGGAAAAGAAATCAACGATTTTGTGTTAAACAATGATCCTTATAAACAGTCAAAAATTTTAATTGCAGGAAAAAATTTTGGATGTGGATCATCAAGAGAACATGCTCCTTGGGCACTGTTAGATTTTGGTATTACTTGTGTAATAAGCTCAAGTTATGCAGATATTTTTTATAGCAATTGTTTTAAAAATGGGATTTTACCTATAATCCTTGAAGAAGAAAAAATAAAAGAGCTATCTGAATACGCAAATAGACAAGAAGAAATTTCTATTGATTTGCAAGAGGAAAAAATAGTTTATGGAAATAATGAGCTAAAATTTGATGTTGATCCATTTAAGAAAAAATGTTTGTTAGAAGGGCTTGATGATATCGCTTTATCACTAAAAAAATCAGAAAAAATAGAAAAGTTTGAAACAAATTTAAAAAACGAAAAGCCTTGGGTATTTAATGATTAAAGTAAAAAAAAGAAAAATACTTTTACTTCCTGGTGATGGTATTGGTCCGGAGGTAATAACTGAGGTAAAAAAAATCATTAACTGGTTTAATGATAAAAAATCTTTAGATTTTGAAATTGATCAGGAGCTAGTTGGTGGTTGTTCTTATGATAAACATGGCACCCCAATCACTGATGAGGTTTTTTATAAAGCACTAGAAAGTGAAGTAATTATGCTAGGAGCAGTTGGTGGTCCTACATGGGATAACCTAGAATTTTCCAAAAAACCAGAAAGAGCTTTATTAAAACTTAGGAAAGAATTAAAGCTTTTTGCAAACTTAAGGCCTGCAATTTGTTTTAAACAATTAGTCGATGCTTCAACCCTTAAGCCAGAGGTAGTTTCAGGACTAGATATTATGATAGTAAGAGAGTTAACAGGTGGAATATATTTTGGTGAACCTAGAGGAATAAAGCCAATTGAAAATGGTGAAAGAAAAGGAATTAATACTCATACATATACAACTAGTGAAATTACAAGAGTAGCTAGAGTTGCTTTTGATTTAGCAAGAAAAAGATCAAACAAAGTTACATCATGTGAAAAGTCAAATGTAATGGAAGCCGGACAATTGTGGAAAGAAGAAGTTAAAGAACTTCATGAAAAAGAATACAAAGATGTAGAGTTAAGCCATATGTTAGCAGATAACTGCGCAATGCAACTTTTAAGAAACCCAAAGCAATTTGATGTAATTGTAACCGATAATTTATTTGGGGATATGCTGTCTGATCAAGCTTCGATGTTAACTGGATCTTTAGGTCTTTTGCCGTCAGCGTCTTTGGGTGCAAAAAATAAAGATGGTGAGATGAGAGCAATGTATGAGCCAATACATGGATCGGCTCCTGATATAGCTGGACAAGGTATTGCAAATCCAATAGCTTCTATTTTAAGTTTTGCTATGGCTTTAAGGTACTCTTTAGATCTTGATAAAGAAGCAGATGTTTTAGAAAAGGCAGTTCAAGATGTTCTAAATGATGGATTAAGAACAAAAGACATAATGTCAGAAGGCATGAAAGAAACGTCTACTTCAGCAATGGGTGATGCGATAATTTCAAAATTGCAATAAAACTAGAATTATTTTAAGGTTTAAATATGCCAAGTTATACAGCTCCAGTAAAAGACATGATGTTTCTCTTTGAAAAATTAAGAGACAATAAAAATTATAATGAACTTGAAAAATATAATGAAGTTAGTTCAGATCTAGTGAAAGATATTTTAGAGGAAGCAGCCAAGATAAATCAAAATTTAATTTTACCTCTTGCTAAATCAGGAGATGAAAATCCAGCAGTTTTAGAAAATGGTGTTGTCAGAACACCCCCAGGCTACAAAGAAGCGTATCAAAAGTATATTGAGGATGGTTGGACTTCATTGTCTTGTGATCCAAAATATGGAGGTCAAGGAATGCCAAAAACAGTAAGTGCATTTTTTGATGAAATGCTATCTTCAGCAAGCTTATCATTTAAATTATATAGTGAACTAAGTATTGGTGCTTATAATTGTATCAATCATCATGCTTCTGATGAAATTAAAAATAAATATTTACCAAAGATTGTAGAAGGTAAGTGGAGTGGTACAATGTGTTTAACAGAACCAGTCTGTGGTACCGACCTTGGCTTGTTAAAAACTAAAGCAATTAAACAATCAGATAATACTTATAAAATCAGTGGTCAAAAAATATTCATAACTTCAGGAGACCATGATTTAACCGAAAATATTATTCACTTAGTTTTGGCAAGATCACCAGACTCTCCATCTGGTACTAAGGGAATTAGTTTATTTTTAGTTCCAAAATATATTGTGAACCAGGATGGTAGTATTGGTCCAAGAAATGGAATTTCAACTGGATCAATTGAGAGCAAGATGGGTATTAAAGGTTCAGCAACTTGTGTTTTAAATTTTGATGATGCAACTGGTTACATGATTGGTAACAAAGATAAAGGTCTTAGTGCAATGTTCACAATGATGAATTTAGAACGAATAGTTGTAGGCATTCAAGGTTTAGGTATATCTGAAATTGCTTATCAAAATTCACTTTCTTACGCAAAAGAAAGAAAGCAAGGAAAAACAAATAATTCAAAATCTAATAATGGTGCAGATTTTATAATTGATCATGCAGACATTAGAAGAACTTTACTTAATATGAAATCAATAATTGAGGGTGAAAGAGCATTATGTTTTTGGCTTTCTCAACAAACAGAAGTAAGTCTTTATCATCCAGACGAAAAAATTAAACAAGCTGCTTTAGATTACGTTTCATTAATGACGCCTGTGGTTAAATCACTTTTTACAGATTTAGCTATGGAAATTACTAGCGATGCAATGCAGATACATGGAGGATACGGATATACTAAAGACCAAGGTATTGAGCAATTATATCGAGATAATCGTATTACCCCAATTTATGAAGGAACAAATTCCGTACAGGCTGCAGATTTAGTATTTAGAAAATTATCTAACAAAAAAGGCGATGTTATAAATAAGTTTTTAGAAATGATTAAATCTGAATGTGAGAGCAAAAATGAAAAAGTAAAAACATTTTCTAAAGAATTAAACCATTATTTAGATATTTTATCCAAATTCACAGATTGGATAAATGATAAAAATAAAATTGAAAAGGATGATGTTAGTGCTGCAGCAAATGATTATTTAAAAAGCTTAGGTTATGTTTCAATTGCTTATGCTTGGATTAAAATTTTAGAGGTTAGTTTTAATGATTTTAATACAAATAAAGAATTTTATAGTGATAAAATAAATACAGCTAAATTTTATTTTGATAAGGTATTACCTCGGGCTGAGTATCATTACAAATCAGCAATCTCAGGAAGCTCAAATATAATGAATTTTAAGTTTAATTAATGAGCCATTACGATACAAATTTAGATAAAAATAAAGCAAATCACGTACCCCTCACTCCCTTAACTTTTTTAAAAAGAGCAAAAGAAATTTACCCAAATTATGAGGCTATAATTTATGAAGAAAGAAATTATACCTGGGCTGAAGTTTATAAAAGAGTTGTAAAATTTGCTAGTGCATTGACAAAAATAGGTATTAAAAAAGGTGACACGGTTTCATTCTTAGCTTTCAATACACCAGAGATTTTTGAAGCACACTACTCTGTACCTATGACTGGTGCAGTTCTTAATACTATAAATATAAGATTAGATGCCAAAACAATTTCCTATATTTTAGATCATAGCGAAGCAAAAGTCTTAGTTGTGGATAGACAACTTCATGGAGAAGTAAAAAAAGCATTAAAAAATCTTAACAAAAAAATAACTATTATTGACATAAACGATAAATATGCTGACCAATCAAAATTGGAAAAAATTGGTGATTTAGAATATGAAAGTTTTTTAAATACAGGTGATGAAAATTACCAATGGCAAATGCCCGAAGATGAGTGGCAAGCTATATCACTAAGTTATACATCAGGTACTACAGGAAATCCCAAAGGTGTTGTCTATCATCATAGGGGAGCATATTTAATGTCTACAGGAAGCTCAGTTGCTTGGAATATGCCAAATAGATTAAATTTTTTAACAGTTGTTCCAATGTTCCATTGCAATGGCTGGTGTTATCCATGGACTGTGCCGATGCTAAACGGAAGAACAATATGTTTAAGAAATATAGATATTAAAAAAATTTTTGAACTTATTGATAAATATGAAATTACCCATTTTGGTGGTGCTCCAATAGTATTGAATATGATTACTGGAGCCCCAGAAAGTGATAAGAAAAAATTAAAACAAAAAGTTTATGTTTTAACTGCTGGTGCTCCTCCACCAAGTATAATTTTTAAAAAAATGAGAGCTCTCGGATTTGAAGTAATGCATGTATATGGTTTAACAGAAACTTATGGGCATGTAACTCAGTGTGCCTGGAATGATGAGTGGAATAATTTTGATGAAGAAAAACAAAACGAGATTAAAGCAAGACAAGGTGTAAAGTATCCTAATACGGAAGGTGTCGTTGTTTTAGACCCTGAGACAATGAAAGAAGTTCCTAGAGACGGAAAGACAATCGGTGAAATCATGATTAGAGGAAATGTCGTAATGAAGGGATATTTCAAAGATAAAGAGGCTACCAAAAAAGCCATGAAAGATGGTTGGTTTCACAGTGGTGATTTAGCTGTAATGCATTCTGATGGCTATATTAAAATACAAGATAGATCAAAAGATATAATTATTTCTGGAGGAGAAAATATTTCTTCAATTGAAATTGAAAATACTTTATCCAAACACCCATCCGTTTCGATTGCTGCGGTTGTTGCAAAACCAGACGAAAAATGGGGTGAAGTGCCATGTGCATTTATTGAAGCGGTTAAAGACAAACCAGTTAGTGAAAAAGAACTAATTGATTTTTGTAAAGAAACTTTAGCAGGCTTTAAAGTTCCAAAAAAGGTTGTTTTTTGTGAGTTACCAAAAACCTCAACAGGTAAAATACAAAAATTTGAACTGAGAAAACAAGTTTAGGTAACTTTTGATTTTTCAAATAGAAAATAAAAATATTCATGTATCAGATGCTGGACAGGGAATAGATTTAAATAAAGAAACAATTGTATTTCTTCATGGAAGTGGTCTTT
>CACHCM010000033.1 GCA_902578325.1 uncultured Pelagibacteraceae bacterium | reverse complement strand
AATAATTTTAAGTTTTGTTTCTGCATTAGTAATTTTATTTTCAACTTCTGTTGTATCTTATGCAAAAGTTGTAGGTGATAAAATTATTTTAGGTGCTGCAATTTCCCTAACTGGTAAATACTCATCTAATGGTGTTCATACTCAAAACGGTTATAACATGGCCGTTGATAGAATTAACAGCATGGGTGGTGTTAAAGTTGGTGGAAAAACTTATAAGTTTGACATTATATATTATGATGATGAGTCAAACCCAAAAAGAGCTGCACAGCTTGCAGAAAGATTAATATCACAAGATGGTGTTGAGTTTATGCTTGGCCCTTACAGTTCTGGTTTAACTAAAGCGATTGCACCAGTAACTGAAAAATATGGTGTTCCAATGGTTGAAGCAAATGGTGCATCTAGATCTTTGTTTACAAAAGGTTACAAATATCTATTTGCTGTATTAGCTCCAGCTAATTTATATCTTGATGTTGCTATAGATCTAGCAGTTGAAAAGAATAATGGAAAAGGAGTTACCGTTGCAATGGCGTTTGAACAAGATGCATTTTCTCAAGATGTGAGACTTGGTGTGTTAGATGCAATTAAGAGAACTGGCTCTAAAAAAGTAATTGATGACAAATTACCAAAAGAGCTTAATGATATGGCCGCTACTTTAGTCAAAGTGAAACAAATGAAACCAGATGTTTTAGTTGTTTCAGGTCACACTAAAGGTGCTCTAACAGCTATCAGACAAATTTCGGAGATGAAAGTTGATGTTCCAATGTTAGCTATGACACATTGTGATGCAGCTAAATTATCAAAGCAACATGGTAAAAACTCACAATATGCTTTATGCGCTTCTCAGTGGCACAAAACACTAACTTATAAAGATGATTTCTTTAAAGATGGTATGACATATGATGCAGACTTTACTAAAGAGTTTGGTTATGCACCTCCATACCAAGCAGCAGAGTCTTCAGCTGCCCTATTGGTATTTAAAGATGCATTCGAGAGAGCAAATTCTTTTGATCAAAAGAAAGTAAGAGATGCTCTTGCAGCTACTAATATGCAAACTTTTTATGGAAACATAAAATTTGCAGAAGGTGGTCAGAATGTTGACAAGCCAATGGTACTTTTCCAGGTTATGTGTGATGATGGAGGAAAATGTGAAAACAAAGTTGTTGCTCCAACTAAATGGGCTTCAGCTAAATTGATTCACCCAATCCCTTCGTGGTCTGAAAGATAAAACAAATCTATAAATACCCCCTAATATAATATATATAGGGGGTATTTTTTTATAGGATTCATTATGGATTTCATGGTCTTCCAGTATCCAATGATTTCTGTTCAAGCATGTTTGGATGGAATTTTACTTGGAATTTTATTTGCATTGATTGCTTATGGTATGGCTCTTCAATGGGGAGTAATGAATATAATTAATATTGCTCAAGGAGATCTTGTTATTTTAGGAGGATACATTGCTTACTTTATGTATCTATATGGAATTCATCCAGCTTGGGGTGTAATTGTATCTCCAATAATTATGTTTTTTGTGGGTATAGCAATTTACAAACTCGTAATAAACAAAGTAGTAGATAGAGATTTATTTATCTCAATTTTAGCAACTTTTGGAATAAGTATTCTTTTCATGCAATTAATGAACTTTGCATTTGGAGCTGACGTTGTTCTTGCAAATTCAGATTATGGAACAACTATGTTATTTAACAGCAACGTAGTGTTACCAAATTCAAAAATATTTTCAGCTTTTATAAGCATTTTATTTGCAATTTGTTTAGTAATTTACATGAAAAAATCTAAGCTTGGTCGTGCAATTAGAGCTACAGCGCAAAATGCAAGAGCTGCAAAGATTTTAGGCGTTGATACAGAAAAAGTTTATGCAGCAACTTTTGGAATTAATGCAGCTCTTTGTGGAGTTGCTGGAGCACTAATTTCAATTACTTTTACAATTCATCCTTATATGGGGCTTCCATACACAATTAGATCTTTCATGATTGTTATTGTTGCAGGTCTAGGAAATTTACCTGGAGTAGCAATGTCAGGAATGGGACTAGGAGTTTTTGAAGAATTTGCCGATTATATTTTAGGCACTGAGTTTAGAATAGGTTCGGTGTTCTTATTATTAGTATTAATCTTAGTTTATAGAAGATTTAAATTATCAAGAAAAAGGGAATACTTAAAATGAAGAAAATATTACTAATGATATTAATGTTAACATTTCCAAATTTATCTATAGGAAATGAAAGATTTATACCGTTGGAACTTTTTACTGGGGGAGAGATAAGAGATGATACTGAAATAAAATTTACTCCTGCGGACAAAATTTTTGGTGAAAAACGCAGAAAAAAAATTGTAGGCCCTATTGATTGGAGAGCTCCAGGCTCTAAGGAAATTATCAAAGTTTACAAGAGAACGCAAAAAAATAGAGAGGGTAGAGTAAAAAAAACACAACTTTTTACAGTTACTAATGATGGTCAGTGTATGGGAAGAGTATATGATCAAAGAAGATCAGGAACTAAATACATCAAAAATGGATGCAAGTTTCCTTTAGGTTTTTGGAAAAAAGGTGAAACTAGAACATTCTCAGTTACTGATCGTGGAGCAAGAACTGTAGAGCTTAAAATACTTAGTTTAGGAAAAAAACCAAAAGATTGTGTAAAATTTAATTGGAAATTGTTTGATGATGCGACTGGAAAAAAATTAGGAGATAATGATTACAAGTTTTGCAAAGGTAGAGCTATGACAAATTTGAAGATCAGAAAGATAAAATCTAATTGATGTTTAAAATGATAAATAAAAATTCAATTTTATATATTGGAATTTTAATATTTGGTATAGCTGCTCCATTTTTGTTTCCAGCTTTTAAAGTACAACTCTCAATTCTTTGTGTTTTAATAGTTTTAGCAACCACATGGAATATTCAAGGTGGTGAAATGGGTTATAATTCATTTGGAAATATTCTTTTTTATGGTCTTGGCATGTATCTATGTGCCTCTGTCCAAGTTGGAATGTTTTTCCCACTAGCTGAGTGGACTGAAAGTGGTGGCGAGAAAACATTTGTGCATACACCGGCACAATTTTTTCAGGGAATGGCTGTCGGGTTGATAGTCGCTGCAATTGTACCAACTATTGTGGCAGGTTTAATTGGATACTCTATTCTAGGACTTCGAGGACATTATTTTGCGATTTGTACATTAGGATTAGGTGTTGCGGCAGGTGAAATTTCTGGAGGAATTGAAATTATTGGAGCTGGACAAGGTTTCACAACACCACCATTTCCTGAAGTTGGAAGTTTAGATTCAAGAGGTGAATTTTTCTATTTCTTAAGTTTTTTTGTTTTAGTACTGACTTTCATAGCTGTGAGAGGAATTTATACCACTAGATTTAAGTTAATATTAAATGCAATTAGGGATAACGAAGATAAAGCAGAAGCAATGGGAATTGAAACAATGAAATATAAAATCATTGGATGGATGATCTCAGCTTTCTTCTGTGGATTAGCTGGTGGAATAATGGGGGGATTAGTTGGATACATTGACTCTACTGATGTTGCATTTGATGGTAGAGAGATGGGAGTCTTCATGGTTTTAATGGCAATATTGGGTGGCAAAGGTACACTTTGGGGTCCAATTATTGGAGCAACTGTATTCCATATTTTTAAAGAAGGTTTTTGGACATTCTTCTTAGGTTGGCAGTATGTTGCTCTTGGAGTTTTGATTGTTGTAATTGTAATTTATTTCCCAGAAGGAATTATGGGATGGTTAAGAGAAAAATATCCAGAACGATTTGGTGAAGTAATTGATGAAAAAGATCGTAAAGCACAGGTAGAACTTAAATGAGTATTTTAGAAGTAAGCAATGTAAGTAAATCATTTGGTGGTGTTAAAGCTAATGTTGACATTTCAATGAATGTTGAAAAAGGGAAGATAGTTGGATTAATTGGGCCAAATGGTTCAGGCAAAACTACATTATTTAATTCAATTGTAGGTACTTACCCAATAGATAATGGATCTATTAAGTTTAATGGTAAAGAAGTTTCAGAGTTACCAGTCCCAGTTATTGCTAAGCTTGGACTGCTAAGAACTTTTCAACAAACTAGAATTTATGGAAAACTTAACTGCATAGAAAATATGCTTATTAGTCACAAAGGTAGTGATGCAAATTTAATGAAAATATTTTCTAAAATTCCAAAAGAATTAACAGAAAAAGCAGAAAATCTATTAAATTTTGTAGGATTGTATCAAAAAAGAAAACTAAGGGCTGGAGATCTATCTTTTGGTCAACAGAAATTACTTGAGCTTGCTATGGCATTGATGAATGAACCAGAGATGTTACTTCTAGATGAGCCTACAGCTGGAATTAATCCAACACTAATAAATGGTATTATAGACAGATTAATTAAAGTTAATCAGGATTTTGGAATAACCCTTTTGGTTATTGAACATAATATGAGAGTCATTATGCAATTAGCAGAAAATATTTTTTGTTTAGCTCATGGTAAAATGTTGGCTAATGGATCACCAGATGAAATTAAAAATGATAAACGTGTCATTGATGCGTATTTAGGAGCTCAATAATGGCTAATCAATATGAGGTATTAGGAAAAGCTCCAACTCCAGATGATTTAAAAAAATTATCTCCAAATGAAGTTCATTTAACAATAAAAAATTTAAATGCAGGTTATGGAAAAATGGAAATTTTACATAACTTTGATTTATTTGTGAATAAAGCACAGTCTTTGTGTTTGATTGGTCCCAATGGTGCAGGCAAATCTACAATTCTTCACTCAATATATGGTTTTACAAATATTTTTTCTGGTCAAATTGAACTTGAAGGAAAAGAAATTACAAATCTTACCCCAGCAGAAAAGTTAAAGTCAGTTGGTATAGCTTATATATTGCAGGACAACTCTGTATTTCCAGATATGACTGTAGAAGAAAACTTATTAATGGGAGGATATATAAAAGAAAAAACAGATGAATCATTTGAAGAGGCTGAAAGAATTTTTGAAAAGTATGAAAGGTTAAGAAATAGAAGAAACCAACCTGCAAAAGTATTATCTGGAGGTGAGAGAAGATTATTAGAAATATCAAGAGCATTAGTTATGAAACCTTCAGTACTTTTAGTAGACGAACCGTCAATAGGACTTGAACCCAGATATATTGAAATGGTTTTTGAAATATTAAGAGATCTTCAGCAAAATGAAAAAAAAACAATCATTCTAGTTGAGCAAAATGCCAAAAAAGGATTAGAGTTTGCAGATATTGGATACGTTTTGGTATCTGGGCAAACTGCAATTGCGGGTAAAGGAGATGATTTACTTCAAAATCCTGATGTTGGTAGACTGTTCCTAGGTGGATAATGATTAAAAAAAATTTTTTCTTTAAAGGATATAGATCTATATTTACTCATGATAGTCCAGCTATCGCTCTCACCTGTTGCTTTATAGCTATTGGAGCTCTATTTAAAAATTTAGGTTTTAATATTCAAGAAAGTATTTTTTCAACTGTTTTAACTTATGCTTTACCAGGCTCACTAGTGATGGCCGAGTCCATGTTAATTGGAGCATCTTTGTTAAATATTTTTTTGGCAGTATGGATTGTTAATGCAAGACTTTACCCTATGGCTGTATCTTTATTTCCGTTAATGATGCATAAAAGTCAACCTAAGTGGAAGTATTATTTTTCATGTCATTTCATTGCTATTTCCGCATGGCTAATCATGAAAAGCAATTATAAAAACATTCCAAAAAAACATAGAATTGATTATTGGATTGGTATTGGAAGTGCAACAGTAAGTGTATCAGTAATTGGAACATTTTTAGGTTTCTCTTTTTCAGAACATTTGAATAAAGATATGATGTTGGGTTTAGCAATTCTTAACCCAGTTTATTTTCTATGTATGATGATTGGTGCATCTAAAACCACACCAGTAACTCTATCAGTTTTATTTGGAACTATATTAGGACCAATTATTTATTTACTCTCACCAGAGTGGTCAATTTTGATAGCAGGTATAATTGGTGGAACCTTAGCTTATCTAGTAGGAGAGCACAGTGTCAGCTAATATTGTTTACGCAATCCTTGTTACGTCTTTAGCAACATTTTTGTCTAGATTTTTGGGCGCTCTAACATCTGAGGGTATTAAAGAAACTTCCAAGCTTTTTAAGTGGTTTAATTGTTTAGCCTATGCGACCTTAGCAGCACTAATAGCTAGAACTATAATTTTTCCTGCTGGTGTTTTGGTAGATGCTAGTTATTACAGTAGATCAATTGTTGTGTTTTTATCCTTGTTTGTTTTTTTTATTTCTAAGAAAAACTTTGTTTATCCAACAATTTTCTCAGCTATTTGTATGGCAATAATTAACAATTATATCTGATTAAATTGATTTATAAAATAAGGTAAAATAAAATTTAGAATGCAAAAAATTATAGGCATAGATATTCAAAAACATGATAAATCAAATAGGATTATAAAAATTAGTTTAGAAAATGAAATAATAGATAAATTAATTTTCCCTTTTAATAAATTTGATTTAACAGCATTAGAGCTAAAACCATTTACAAGATTTACTTTAGCTAAAAGTTTAGATGATTTAACAAATAATAAATTAAGTGAATTAATGAACTCAATTATTAGAGATAGATCTACAGGTTGCTTTATTATTGGACCAAAAAATATAACTGCAAAAATTAATGATACATTTTTAGTTAAGTTATCAACTGCAATAGCTCATCTAATTGGTGTACCTAATCATGATGCCATGGCAGGAAAATATTATGCTCGTTTTCATGTTAAACATGAAGATACTAGCGACTCTTACCTAAGAAAGGCTTATAGGAATATGGATCTTCATACAGATGGGACATATGTGAAAGATGTAACCGATTGGTTAATTATGACAAAAATTGATGAGCAAAATGTTGAAGGTGGTGAAACAGCTATGTTACACCTTGATGACTGGGAGCATTGTGATGATTTATACAATGATCCAGTTGGGAGACAAAATTTTGTTTGGGGGTCACCAAAAAGTAAAAATATTAATTACAAGGTAGAGCACCCAGTCTTTTCGACTGATAAAGAGGGAAGACCAACGATATCTTACATAGATCAGTTTCCAGAACCTCAAAATATGGATCAAGGAAATTTTTTACAAAGATTGTCTGATGGATTAGAGGAAAGTAAAAATAAAATAATTACAAAATTACCTGTTGGATTCTCTGTGATTGCAAATAATTATTTCTGGCTTCATGGAAGAAAACCTTTTAAAGAAAACAAGGAATTAAGCAGAGAATTACTAAGAATTAGAGGTTCTTT
>CACHCM010000032.1 GCA_902578325.1 uncultured Pelagibacteraceae bacterium | reverse complement strand
ATCGATCACCAAACAAATTATCAAGGATTCAAGAAAGAATTAAATCAAGATTTTCTGGTGGATTAGTTGTTGATATACAAAAGCCCGACATTGAGCTAAGAAAAAAAATAGTTGAAAAAAAAACTGAAGAATTGAATGCTTTGTATTCCGAACAATTACAAGTTTCTAGAGAAATTCAAGATTTAATAAGTAATGAAATAACTGGAAGTGTAAGAGAATTAGTTGGTGCAATAAATAGAGTTGTTTCATTTTCAAGAATCTATAACAAAGCCCCAAATCTTGCTGAAACTAAAGTGGTTTTAAAGGATTTATTAAATTTAGCAGAAAATAAGGTTACAATAGATCTAATTCAGACAATTGTTTGCAAGTTTTTCAAAATTAGCAAAAATGAAATGCTATCATCTAGAAGATCAAGATATTTAGTAAGACCTAGGCAAACAGCAATTTATTTAACTAAAATTTTGACTTCTAAATCATTACCTGAAATTGGAAGAGAATTTTCTAACCGAGACCATACAACAATAATTCATTCAGTAAAAACTATTGAGAAGATCAAAGAAAAAGATCCTGAGATGGTTGATAATATAAATAAATTAAAAAACCGGATTTTATATAATAATAAAGAAAATGAAATTTAACGTTAATCAACAGGATCTTCAGCAAGCATTAAATTATTGTCAAGGAGTTATTGAAAAAAGAAGTACATTACCAATACTTTCTAATATTTTGTTAGATGCAAGCAATTCAAAACTTACTATTACCGCGACTGATCTAGATTTAATATTTATACATCAATTAAATAATGTAGAAATTCTAGAGGAGGGCAAAACAACCACAACTTCCTCAATCATGTATGATATTATAAGAAAGTTTAACTCAGGAAAAAAAATAAATCTTTCTCTAACAGATATAAGTAAATTACAAGTAGAGTCTGAAAAATCTATTTTTAATTTGAATTGCATAAGTGCAACAGAGTTTCCACTGACAGACGAAAATTTTAATCAAAATGAATTTATAATCAAATCAAAACAATTATTGAAATTATTAAATAAGTGTAAATTTTCAGTCTCTAATGACGAAACAAGGCATTACCTAAGTGGAATTTATTTTCATCAAACAGAAGTTGAAGATAAAAATTATTTAACAGCAGTTGCAACAGATAGTCATAGAATGTCTATTTCAAAAATTCGATTAGAGGAAAAAATTGATTTTGATCCAATAATTTTACCTAAAAAAACAATTTTTCAACTTTGCTCTTTATTAGATAGCTATGATGGTGATGTGAAAGTTTCAAATGTGAAATCAAAAATAAAATTTGAATTAAATAATAGTATTTTAATTTCGAAACTTATTGATGGTAAATTTCCTAATTACATTCAAGTTATACCTAAAAATAATCAAAAAAAATTAGAAATAGACTTAAAATTATTTTTAAATTCAGTTGATAGAGTAGCATCTGTTTCATTAGATAAAAAAGATGGTGTGAAATTTAATTTATCTAAAGACACTTTAGATCTGTCAGTAAATAATACTAACAGTGGTGATGGTAAAGAAACTTTAACCGTTAAGTTTGATCATGATTTAGAGATAAGTTTTAACTCTAGATATTTGATAGATGTTGCTTCACAATTAGATGGAGATAGAGTTGAAATTTTCTTTAATGATACTGGTTCACCAGCACTGATAAAAGATCCAGGTGATTTCGATAGTATTTTTGTTGTTATGCCTATGAAGGGTTAATTAATTAAATCTAACTCTGAATAAATATTTTTTTCAAGAATTTGAATAAAATTTTCCTTTGTTAACCCAGAAGGAATTGGTTTTAGAATAGAGATTGTAATTGTTTTATTAGATTTCTTTTTACCTTTTTTAGGCCACACATATCCAGAGTTAATTGCAACTGGCTGACAAGCAACATTTAACTGTTCATAAATTCTCGAAGCACCTTTTTTAAAAGGTGGTCTTTCATCTGGAAGAACTCTAGTTCCTTGAGGAAAAATAATTAAAGGTCTATTAGAAGTAGCCATCATTTTTGAAATATCATCAAAAAAACCTAAGTTATCTTTTGTAACTTTGTTTCTTTTTATTGAAATTGATCCTATTTTTTTTAAGTACCAACCAAATATTGGAATTAACAATAATTCTTTTTTTAGAATAAATACAGGTGAGTTGAAGATAGTTTGTAAATAAAAAGTTTCAAACATTGATTGATGAGATGCTGCTATAAAAAATTTTTCATTATTAATAATATTTTCTTTTCCTTTGATTGAAATTTTTACAGACTGAACAAACCTTAAACAAAAACCGGCCCAATGACCCATTAATTTACCTCCCATCAAAACTACCTGTTTAGGCAAAAAAAATGATGGTAAAAAAATTATCGAAATAAAAATGATTCCAGTGAAAAATAATATTGAAAATAAAAAGTTTCTTATCATTTTTGTCAAAAGCTAAATTATATCTTTATGCTTTTGTCTTTTTCTTATTACTTTAATTTTTGATCCTTTTATTAATAATTCTATTGGTTTAGGTCTTAAATTATAATTTGAGCTAAGTGACATTCCATAAGCTCCCACGTCACATATTGCTATTAAATCTTTTTCATTCAATACTTGAAATTTTTTTAATGTAACAAATTTATCTGTACTTTCACAAATAGGACCTACAAATTCATATGGTTTTTTAGATGTTTTGTTAGATTTTGTAACAGGTAAAGTTTTATGAAGTGCACCATACAAAGCAGGTCTCATTAAATCATTCATTGCGGCATCTAAAATTATAAATTTTTTACTTCCACTATCTTTAATATAGATTATTTTTGACACTAATGTCCCAGTATCGCCAATAATTGATCTACCTGGCTCAAATATAATTTTAACTTTATGTTTTCTTAAAAATTTGACAATAGCTGCGTTGTATTTTTTATAATTAAGTTTTTTATTTTTATCAGTGTAAGTAATGCCCATACCTCCACCTAAATCTATAAATTCAAATTTATGATTTGTTTTACTTAGAATTTGACTGACCGCTTTAAGCATTTTTTCATAAGGTCTATGGTCTAAAATTTGACTGCCTATATGAACACTTAGACATTTTAAATCAATATTTTTTGAATATTTGCAATAATTTATAATTTCATAGAATGTATTTTTATTTACACCAAATTTATTTTCTTTTTTCCCAGTAGATATTTGACTTAATGTTTTTGCATCTGTGTTGGGGTTTAGTCTTACACCAATTTTTATTCTTTTATTTTTTGATTTTGCTATTCGATTTATTTCTTTTATTTCACTTAAAGATTCAGCGTTAATAAGCAAAATTTTTTTATCAATAGCAAATCTGATTTCACTTGTTGTTTTACCAACACCAGAAAATACTATTTTGCTTGGTTTAATTCCTGCTTTTAGTGCCATCATCAGTTCTCCTAACGAAACAACATCAGCACCTAATCCAAATTTTTTAATTTCTCTAATTATATTAACATTTGTGTTGGATTTAACCGCAAAGCAGATAAGTGGTGAAAAAGATCTAAAGTTTTTTTTAAAATTATTAATATTTTCTTTTAATTTAGAATAGGAGTAAGAATAAAATGGAGTTCCAAACCTATTTGCAATTTTTTGGAGATTAATTTTTTCTATTGTTAGTGTTTTATTTATGTATTTCATTAAGCTAGGTTAACTGAAACTTTTTTTATTTCTGCTTTTTTATCTGGATTTACGTATTTAGGATCACCTTTTTTTCCACAAGAAATAACGGCACAAAATAACAATATAATTATGGTAAATTTTTTAATCATTTTTCTCTTTTATATTTCATTATCATTTTTTTAATATTATCAAAAGAAGTTCCACCATAAGATTTTTTAGAATTAATTGAATTTTTTAAATTAAATACTTTTAATACATCATCTTTAAGTTTAGGTTCGATTATTCTTAATTCTTCTAAAGTCAATTCATTTAATTTCTTCTTTCTCTTTTCCGCCAAATTAACTACAGCAGCTGTTTTTTGATATGCTTTTCTAAAAGACATTGAGTGATTTTTCACAAGATAGTCAGCTAAATCAGTGGCTGTAATATATCCAGAATTAGCAAGTTCTAACATTTTACTTTTATTTGGATTACAATTTTTTAGTATTTCATCGCAAATTTTTAAACAATTATTTAGATTGTCGTTAGATTTGAAAACAATCTCCTTATCGTCTTGCAGATCTTTAAAATAAGACAGTGGTAAGCCTTTTAAAATTGTAAGCATCGAAAATAAATTTCCATAAGCGCTTCCTGATTTACCACGCAAGTACTCTAAAAGATCAGGATTCTTCTTTTGAGGCATTATAGAAGATCCGGTAACAACTTTATCAGATAAATTGATCAAGTTAAAAGCATCCGAATTCCAAATAATCAACTCCTCAGCAATTCTAGAAATATGCATAGCACACACAGATGAAGCGTATAAAAAATCTAAAACAAAATCTCTGTCTGAAACTGTATCAATAGAATTATTTGTAGGTATTTTAAAACCAAGTTTTTTGGTTGTATAATTTCTATCTATATTAAATGATGTTCCTGCTAAAGCCGCAACACCTAAAGGATTTTCATTTAAACTGTCTAAATTATTATAAAATCTCTTTTTGTCTCTATTAAACATTTCTACATAAGACATTAAATAATGTGCAAAAGAGATAGCTTGAGCATTTTTAAGATGTGTAAATCCAGGCATAATAGTCTCAACATTTTTTTCAGCTAACTTAATTGTACTCTTAATAACTTTATTAATGTTATTATTTATTTCGTTGGTTGAATTTTTCATCCAAATTTTAAAATCAGTAATTACTTGATCATTTCTTGATCTTGCAGTGTGAACGTAGCCAGCCTCTTCACCTATAATTTGAAAAAGTCTCTTTTCGATATTCATATGGATATCTTCATATTTTTTATTAAACTCAAATTTATTGTTTGTTATTTCCTTGTCAATTTTTGTTAGTCCATAAATAATTTTATTTTTTATTTTGAATGAAATTATTTTTTGTTTAAAAAGCATCTCAACATGAACAATTGATCCTTGAATATCTTCTTTATAAAGTCTTTTATCAATATCTATTGAATTACCGACTTTTTGAAACAAACTTGATGCATTTTTTTTTATCCGTGTGTTCCAGATTGCTTGGTTGTTTTTATTTTTTGCCATGATATTTAATTATACCTATTTAACATGAGATTTTTAATAATATTTATTTTTTTGATAACAAATGTTGTAGCTGAAGAACTACCTGGTATTAAAAATATTGTAATCCATAAAATACCAAAAACATATGATAATGTTATTTTTTTAGACAAAAATGATCAAAAAATTAATATCAATGAATATACTGGGAACTTATTGATATTAAATTTTTGGGCGACTTGGTGTGAACCTTGTAAAGAAGAAATGCCATCTTTAGATAAACTCCAAGTCAACCCAGAATTAGATAAAATAAAAATTTTTCCAATTAATATAGGTAAAGAAACTTTAAACAAAGTTAATAAATTTTTTATAGATCTTAACATTAAAAATTTTGAACCTTATTTTGATCCACCTACAACATTAGCAAAAATGTTTTCTTTAAGAGGTGTCCCTACAACAATTCTAATTAATAAAAAGGGCCAAGAATTTGCTAGAGTAATAGGTTCAATTGATTTTGAAGATAAAAATTTTATTAATTGGATAAAAAAATATAACTAATTTTTAAAAAAATAAGCAAAGCCAACTAAAGCAATAATAGCAATAAACTGCAAAATAACTCTTAACTGCATTAATTTATTTGAATATTTTTTACTTGTCTCTCCTCCCTTAAAAAGAGTCCCAATACCTAAAATTAAAACTATCCCTACAGCTATCAAAAGGGCTATTGATAAAACTTTTACTAATATTCCTGAAATCATTTTTTTATTTTAGATTGTGTTTTGACATAAAAAACATAATTTATCTACTATGACATTTTGCCTAGATTCCATAATTATTAAACCAGAAAATGGTGTTGAAATTAAAAATGCAATTATTTTGCTTCATGGTTATGGAGGTGATGGAAAGGATATTAGCATGTTATCTTTAAACTGGAAGAGACATATGCCTAATACAGTCTTTATTTGTCCAAATGGTCACGAGCCATGTGCTATAAATCCCTCCGGTTATCAATGGTTTGATTTAACAAAAGAGGATTCTGATTACATATTAGAGCAATCAATTAAAGCTGAAGAAGTCTTAAAAAAATTTATTAATGAAATAAAAAAAGAGTTCAAGTTATCAAATAATCAAATATGTTTATCAGGTTTCAGCCAAGGATGCATGATGTCTATAAATGTTGGTCTTACATTTGGAGAAAATTTTTTATGCATAGTCGGTTTTTCTGGAAAGATAATAAATCAAAAAGATTTAAAAAACAGAATCAAAAATAAAACTGAAACATTACTTATACATGGTGAATCTGATCAAATTGTCCCATCTACCCATTTACTGGAAGCAAAAGATTTTTTAATTAGAAATAATGTTAAAGTTGATACACTATTAATAAAAAATTGTGATCATCATATTCCTATTGAAGCATCAAGTACAGCTTTAAATTTTATTTTAAAAAAAATTTAACATCTCTAATTATTGATAAAATTGTTCAACTAAGTTAAAGTTAAATTAATGAATAACTTTATTGAACAAAATGTTTCATTAGAAAAGTGCCCTGCATTAGTACTCAATGCAGATTATAGACCTCTGAGTTACTACCCTTTATCTTTGTGGTCGTGGCAGGATACTGTTAAATCTGTTTTTCTGGATCGAGTTATTATTGTTAGTAATTATGATAGAACTATAAGAAGTCCATCATTTAATATGAAATTACCAAGTGTTATAGCATTAAAGGATTATATTGTTCCTCAAAGCAAGCCAAGTTTTACTAGATTTAATGTGTTTTTAAGAGATAAATTTTCTTGCCAATATTGTGGAAGCAATGAAGAGTTAACTTTTGATCATTTATTACCTAGATCAAAAGGAGGCCAAACTAATTGGGATAATGTTGTAACAGCTTGTTCTGAATGCAATGTAAAAAAGGGTGGAAAACTATTAAAACATTCAGGTATGAAGTTACATCAGCACCCTTATCGACCATCAACAGAGGATCTACATAAAAATGGTAAACATTTTCCACCCAATTTTTTACATAAAAGCTGGATGGATTACTTATATTGGGATGTAGAACTAGAGTCTTAAATTTTCTCAGATATATTTATTGCAATTTTTGATCCAGTTTTAATAATTTTATCTAGTATAGAGTATGGACCTTTTTTTGTAGCACCCTTTTCATAGGCAATATCTTTATGACTTAATTCATCTTCTCTGAATTTAATTATTTTTTTTTTAAGTTTTCGTTCGCTATTATCAAGTTGTTTTATTTGGTTTAGATAATGTTCATCTATCACTTCTTCAACGGAAGCAGTGCAAAGCATGGCCGCCTTTTTACCAAGTAAAGTGGAACCAAAACCCAATCCTACACCTAATAAATCCCATAAGGGTAAGAATTTTGTAGGTTTTATATTTCTTTTTTTAATTTCTTCTTCAAAAAAATCAGAATGTTCTTTTTCATGAACTTTCATTTCTTCAATTGTTTTTTTTAAAGCTTCATCTTTAATTAATGTGTTTAGAGCAAGCAATTGTCCTTCATAAATTTTAACAGCACCACGTTCTCCAGCATGATCAACTCTAATGAACTCTTCTATTTTCTTTTTATTAATTATTGTCATAACTTAAATAAGTTTTTGTTGTAAAATATACTATTAATATTGATATTATAATATTGTAACTTGTAAGCGATAATCCTAAAATTTTAAATGTTACATCTTTGCAGCTAACATTTTTTTCTTGTAACTGTCTTAAGATGTCTTCTTTTGATAGTAAATTGGAGCCATTTTTTAAATCGCAAACTAATGATTCTTCTATAAAACCTTGCTCAATACCTAAATGATATAAAGATAAAATAGTAGCTGCTAAAAAAATTAAAATAAGAGTAAGAATGAAATATTTTTC
>CACHCM010000031.1 GCA_902578325.1 uncultured Pelagibacteraceae bacterium | reverse complement strand
AGCAGCTAAACATTTTGGTATACCGCTTAATTTAACAATAGTATCTTATCTACAATCTTTTGTTTCAAATCTAATAAATGTTTGTATTAAACATATACCAATTGGACAAAAAATTGGACAAGACTGTATAATTCAAACTTATGATTTAATTAGAGAAATAGAAAAAGAAAGCGAAAACTTTAATTTAGCAGACTTAGGTGGGATTTGTTTTAATAGCGATATCTACAGTATCAGACATGAAAATTTAAAAACACGAATTTATAAGACATGAAAAATATAAATGGACCATTAAAAGTTGGAATAGGTGGACCCGTTGGTGCAGGGAAGACAAGTTTAACAGCTGAATTGTGTAAATTTTTATCAAAGAAAATTTCTATGGCTGTAATATCAAACGATATTTATACAAAAGAAGATGCAGAATTTTTGATGAAAGTCCAAGCCTTACCTTTAGAAAGAATTAAAGGAGTTGAAACAGGAGGGTGTCCACATACTGCAATACGTGAAGATGCTTCAATTAACATGCTTGCTGTAGAAAATATGAAAAAAAAATTTCCTGATCTCGATTTGATTTTAATCGAATCTGGTGGGGATAATTTGGCAGCAACTTTTAGTCCTGAATTAGTTGATCTATCTATTTATGTTATTGATGTTGGTATGGGTGGAGATATCCCTAGAAAAGGTGGTCCTGCCATTCAAAAATCAGACTTGTTAATTATTAATAAGACAGATTTAGCTCCTCATGTAGAAGTTAATCTCGAAACCATGAAAGAAGACGTAAAAAAGGCGCGAAATGGCTTACCTTATGTTTTTTGCCAGATGAAAAAGCAAATTGGTGTTGAAGATGTTGCTAAATTCTTATTTTCATCAGGTGGACTATAGAGTTTTTTATTATGCTCTAATCGTTGGTAAACAATAGAAATCAGCCGTATCAATTTTAGAAGAATACTGTCTTCGCATATTCCATTTTTTATGAACGCCCGCACTTGCAACACTCAAGGTAGATCTTCCGTATCGATGATTAGTATTATCAATAGATCTCATTAAACTATTTATTTTTTCATCTTTCTCTGATGTAAATAAATTTGTTTTATCAATTGCATTAGATAAACCTGTTAGCATTACACCTGCTTTTTGATAACGGTAACCATTTTTAAAAATACTTTCCAATATTGAAACCGCTGTCTTAACTGTTTCAATACTATTATTTGTTGCAATGGGAAAATCAATAGTCTTTGCATTTGAATAATATCCAAAGTTTCTTTGAAAGGGACTAGTCCTAACAAATACAGTAATTGCTTTTGCAACTAATGACTCTGATCTAATTTTTTCAGAGGCATTTAAGCAATAATTTGCAACTGCTTCTTTTAATTCTTGGAATGTTTCAATTCTTTTCCCAAATGATCTTGAAACTACACAGCTCTTTCTTTTAGTAGTCGTAGTCTCTAATCCAATACAAGAAATTCCTCTAAGCTCCATAGCAGTTCTTGAGCTTAAAACATTTGAAGATTTTTTGATCCAAGTATTGGATTTATTTTTTAACTGCTTAGCATTATAAATTCCATGTTTTTGATAAAACTTAGTTAGTTGTCTACCAACTCCCCAGACATCATTAATTTCAACCTTTTCTAAAATAGGATCTAAGTTTTCTATTCCAATCAAACTTGTAACTCCTGATTGTTTTTTCTTTGCAATATGATTTGCAACTTTGCTTAAAGTTTTTTATTAAAATTAAATTTCCACTTTCAAGTCTAAACGCTTGATTTTCTGAAAGTGATTTAGTCTCTGGTAAATTGACTAAAAATTCAAAACCATTATCTGAAACAAGTTTTTTTCTTCTTAAAAATCTCTCATCATAAGATAAAGATATGTGATCTTTTGCTTTATTTTTGGCAATTTTATTAACTATTAAAAAACAATTATCCATAAGCTAAAACATAAAATATCTTTGTGCCAAAGGGAGTTCTTTGGCTGGTTCACAAGTAATTATTTCACCATCAGCCTTTACTTCATAAGTTTCAGGATTAACTTCAATCTTTGGACACTTATTGTTTAAAATCATATCTTTTTTAGAAATGGCTCTTGTGTTTTCTACAGGTAATAAGTTTTTTCTAATACTTGCATCTTTTAAAGAATTTTTTTCAAGAGCTAGTTTGCTTGTGAAAATTACTGAGGATTTCTCTAAAGAAGTTCCAAATGATGAAAACATTGGTCTAGTGTATACTGGTTGCGGAGTTGGAATTGATGCATTTGGGTCTCCCATCTGAGCACAAGCTATACTTCCTCCTATTAGTATCATTTCTGGCTTTGCACCAAAAAATGCTGGGTCCCATAAAACTAAATCTGCACGTTTATTTTTTTCAATACTTCCAATATGTTTTGAAATCCCATGAGCAATTGCAGGATTAATTGTATATTTTGCTAAATATCTTTTAACTCTAAAGTTATCATTGTCTCCTTTTTCCTCTGGTAAACTTCCTCTTTGAACTTTCATTTTATGTGCAGTTTGCCAAGTTCTAATTATAACTTCTCCAACTCTACCCATAGCCTGACTATCTGAAGCAATAATTGAAAAAGCACCCATATCATGAAGAATATCTTCTGCCGCAATTGTTTCTCTTCTTATTCTACTTTCTGCAAATGCTACATCCTCTGGAATAGATTTATCAAGATGGTGACAAACCATTAGCATATCTAAATGTTCTTCTATTGTATTAACCGTATATGGTCTGGTTGGATTTGTTGAGGAAGGAATAACATACTCTTCTCCACAAACTTTAATTATATCTGGTGCATGTCCACCGCCAGCACCTTCTGTATGAAAAGCATGAATAGTTCTTTTGTTAATTGCTTTGATAGTATTTTCTACAAACCCACTTTCATTTAAAGTGTCTGTATGAATCATTACTTGCACATCGTTTTTGTCAGCAATATTTAAACAATTATCAATTGCTCCAGGAGTGGTTCCCCAATCCTCATGTAATTTTAAAGCTGAAGCTCCTGCTAGAATTTGTTCTTCAAGACCTTCTGGTAATGAAGAATTTCCTTTGCCAGCAAAAGCTAAATTCATAGAAAAACCATCGGCAGATTGAATCATTCTTTGTATGTGCCATGGTCCGGGTGTACACGTTGTTGCAAGTGTACCGTGAGCAGGCCCAGTCCCTCCTCCTAGCATAGTTGTGATACCTGAGTGCAATGCATCATCAATTTGTTGGGGACATATATAATGAATATGACTATCAAAACCTCCTGCTGTCAAAATTTTTCCTTCACCTGCAATAATCTCTGTTCCTGGACCAATAATTATATTTACTTTAGATTGAGTGTCGGGATTACCAGCTTTACCAATTTCAAATATTTTTCCGTCCTTTAAACCAACATCAGCTTTATAAATTCCATTTACATCAACTATTAAAGCGTTGGTAATAACTGTATCAACAGCTCCTTTTTCTCTGCTAATTTGAGATTGACCCATCCCATCTCTAATTACTTTTCCACCACCAAACTTTACCTCTTCACCATAAGTTGTTAGGTCGTTTTCAACCTCAATAATTAATTCAGTATCTGCGAGCCTTACTTTGTCTCCTGTTGTAGGCCCATACATATCCGCATAAGCTGCTCTAGAAATTTTAGCCATTATAAATTACCCATAACTTTCTTATTGAACCCGTATATTTTTTTTGATCCATTAATTTCTATAAGCTCAACATCTTTAGATTGACCTGGCTCAAATCTTACAGCGGTACCTGAAGGTATATTTAATCTCTTTCCATATGCTAATTCTCGATCAAAAACTAAATACTCATTTGTTTCAAAAAAATGATAATGGCTTCCTACTTGCACAGGTCTATCTCCGGAATTTGAAATTTTTATCTTAGTAACTTTGGAGTCTTTATTTAGGTCGATTTCCTCTTTTTTTGTAATTACTTCACCTGGCTTCATAATAATTATCACCTAATAGGTTTGTGCACTGTTACTAATTTAGTTCCATCAGGAAAAGTAGCCTCTACTTGAACTTCCTTAACCATTTCTGGAATGCCTTCCATACAATCCTTTTTTTTAATAACATGAGCTCCTGCCTCCATCAGTTCTGCAACACTTTTACCTTCTCTAGCTCCCTCTACTACAAAATCTGTTATTAAAGCTATTGCTTCTGGATAATTTAATTTTATACCTTTTGATAGTCTGTTTTTAGCAACAATTGCTGCAAGACTTATTAGAAGTTTATCTTTTTCTCTAGGAGTTAGTTTCATTTATATATTCCATATTTTAGGTATTTTTGAACCTTCAAAAAAATAAGTCAAAATTTTATCAATTGCAAATTTAAGATTATAACTATCTTTAGATAAAAGCCTTACGATCAATTTGTTATCCCATTGAGAAAAATTGGAAGTTGTAATTTCATTGTTTGTTAGAGTTTCAGAAAGATTATCAACATTATTCAAAAACTTGTTTCCTACAATAATAATTGTCGCAACTGCAGAATTATTATTTAATGTTGAGAAACTATTCAAATATTTTTTCTCAAATAAATTTGTATTTATTGCTTCTGTATGAATTAGTTTATTATCTATATTAATGTTCCAAAAATCTGAAAAATAACCTTTTTCAAATACCTCATTCATGGAAGTTCGTCCAAAAATAATATTTTCACAAAGTAGTAAATTTGAATCTTTAGATAAATTAAAATTAATTTTTCGTTTTAAGTTACAATTATTAAATAAAATTAATTCTTTAGGTAACCAAAACAAACTAGAATTGTTTAATAAATTTAAGTTAATTTCTAAATTAGCTGGATTACCAAACCCACTATAAATTTTTTCTGCCGCCTGTGTTGAAATACAAAGATCCGAACTATCAATTTCAAATTCGTAGTCGTATTCATCTCCAGAAGTAATTCCACCAGCAGTATTGATAAGCATCAATTGTTTTAAATTTTCATGAAAATCTGGCATCAAAGCTTTTAAAGATCCTTGTTGATAAAATTTTTGTAAATTTTGATCTTTTATTTTTATTTCTAATCTGCCTTTAGATTTTTCTAATTTTTTTTGACTTATATTCATGACATCATCCTAGCATAAAAAAACCTATTTATAGTTTTCCAATTTTAATAGCTAAATTAAACTTTAAAAAGTTTATCAGATAAATTTGGTAGATTTTCTCCCCAGAAAACTTCTTTAGTAATTTTCTTAAAATCTACATCAAAAACTGTAGACATTGCTGAAGCATAAATCGCTCTGGAGTCTATTGTAGAATTTAAGTCTCTTCCTTCAAATAATTCCTTTTTCTTTAATCCTGGCCAATCCGTGTGAACTTGTGCTTTTTTAACAAGTCCTCCTGCCATTAGAATGGCTGAACCATAACCATGCTCTGTTCCATTGCTACTGTTCTGCTTAATTGTTCTTCCAAACTCTGTGAGTGTTAAAACTAAAGTATTATTAAATGCCTCTTCAGACATTGAAGATTTTAAAGATCTAACAATATTGTCATAATCTGATAGGCAATCTGCATGAGCTCCATCTGTTGCTCCTTGAGCTGCATGCGTATCAAAACCATCCACTTCAAAAACTGCAACTTTTGGACCATTAGGTTTTGATAGCTCAGTACCAGCACTCGAAGCTAAAATCCAAGCATCATCTCTTGATCTATTATTAAAATCTCTTGTTAAAATTATTTCTAAATTATCACTTAATAATTTTTCATCGTACTCTTTGTATGCTTGTTTTATTAATTCTAGAGTAGCAGGATATGGCAAGCTACGACCGACAGGAAAATAATTATTGTTCATTGGAACACCTCTAATTAATAAAGGCATTGGTAACGCTAAAGCTAATCCTTGCCCTGTTAACCCAGCTGTTTTCATTCCTCTTCCAAGCCAACCAGTTTTTTCTTGGTAAGGTATTTTACCACCTGACTCCATTAAATTTTGGCCATCAAAATGTGATCTACCTGTGTAAGGGATATTTGTTGCATGGACAGCTGCACTTAAGTTTTGATCCCAAAGACTTTTGAATGTTTTTAATGCTGGGTGTAAATCAAAATCTGTCGTTAATTTTAAAGTTCTATCAAGATTTATTTTGCTTCTTAATTTTTCAAAATTTTTATCGCCTTTAACAGGAATTGCACATAAACCATCCATTCCACCACGTAACATGATTATTACTAAATTCTTTTTTGTTTTAGAATTTGCATAACCATGAGCACTGAAACCAGCAAAATATAGCGAGGTTAAAGCTGTAGTTTTTAAAAAATCTCTTCTTGATATCTTCATGCTTTTAAAAACTCTGGGTGGTTAAAAAGTAAAGTATGTTTTTCAACAGCTCTATTTTTTTGGTTTATATATTTCATTATTTTAGTTGGATTATCAAAATTTTTTTCAACAATACTTTCATAATATGCAGCATTTTTATTATTTTCCATTTTAGAAAAGTTATAACTTGCTTTTGCATATACAAGTCTTCTGATTAATAATTCTGGCGAAATCCAATCATCGGAATGGTCTGACCAACCATTTGGTTGTTTTGCTCTGTATGGATGGTGACCAATATTTTGTAAAATCCATTCAGGTTCTCGTTGTGAGTCAAAGGGTCTTTGGCCAAGCTCGTATTTATCCATAAGCTCTGGTGATGGTGGCCAATTTAGATCTGCGATTTTAGCAACTTGAATAAGCCAATTCTCAGGTGTCTGAAATTTTTTATATTTATCGTTATAATCAAATGCTACCTTTATTGCAGCCTTATGTATCTCTGGTAAATGTCCATCAGATTTTTTGAAAGCATCTATAATAGGTTGTTTCATATCTTTTGTAGGTTCATCTGTAATTAAATATCTACAAAGTCTTTCAGCAACAAAATCTCTGCAATTTGGATGATTTACCAGATCCTTGATCACAGCTGCTAAAGCTTTTTTTCCTCTTTTATATTCTTTCCCTAAAACAGTTTTTTTTCCTCTTTGATGATACTCAGAATTAAACCAAACATTCCCAGTTTCTAAATTTTGTTTACTCCATCTATGTTGCCAACCTGTCATAATATATGCTAATTGAATAACATCTTCTTGAGTGTATCCAGCTTTCGGTGAAACTGTATGTAATTCTAAGAGCTCTCTTCCGTGATTTTCGTTAATTGTTGCAGGTTCTTTTTTTCTACGTCTCCACTCTTCACCAGCAGTAACACTCTTTGGTCCAGCACTTTCGCTATTATCTAAGTGATGGATCATTGCCCAAGAGGTCGTTACATCATAAACCATTTTTTCAAATGATTGATTTAAATTTGGTCGAATAATTTCTCTTTGATATGCGCCTGTTGAATAATTTGCTAAAAAATCTTTTTCGCTAATTGCAAAAAAATTCCCCCAAAACATCCAAAGTTTAGCTAATACAGGATGGTTACTATTGATACCTTCATTATGTCTGATTGATATTTCTAGAGACTCCCAGAATTTTTGACCAGTCTTGTGTCTTAAAATATCTTTGTGTGTTTTATAAAGAGTTTTATTGTCTTTATATTTTTTTCGTAAAACTTTTCTATCGCCATAAACCCAATCTCTATAATGTTTTCTAAGTTCTTTTTCAGAGTATATTTTTCCTTTCCACGAAAAGTCCGGAATTTCATCGACTTGATTAAGTGCCCAATTTAATGGATCTGAAGGAATATCTTCATTTGGTCCAATTCCATATGCGACTTTTCTAAAAAAGTTTTTCATATTTTATTTAATTTTATCAATATCGTGAACATTTGTTAAGCAATTATTAAATTCTTCAATATTTTCTCTCAAAGCTAAACTAGAAATTGAATAAATCATTATTAACAAGAAAACTAAAGGCAACGATGTAATTACCGATGCATAACTTTTAATAAGTAAAATATAAAAAATTATAAATAAAGCTGACCGAATAAGAACAGTTTTTCTGAATACACTAATTATTGAAAGTGAATGCTTTAACAAATTAAAGAAGCTCATTTGAGATGGTCCAAAATATCTTTTGCCTCTTATGGATGGAATAGAAATTAAATCTTTTTCTATTTTTTTTAATGAGCCAGAAAAACTATTCCAGGTAGCCTTTTCATCTAAAAGTTTTTTTACAGTTGATTTTGACAAACAAGTAAAGTTGCCAAATTTAATTGATTTTCCTGTAAATGCATAAGTTAAGAATTTGTGAAACTGATAACATAATTGAAAAATTATACTTTCAGATCTCTTGACTCTTTCGCCTATAATAGACTTTTCACTTGATTGTTCTGAAAGTTGAATGAAACTTTTAATTTCTTCAGGTCTATCTTCGCCATCACCATCCATTGGAATTACAAAATCAAAATCTTTCTTTTCAAATATATACTTTAAACCAGAAGCAATACATCTTGCATGGCCTCTATTTTCTTTCATATTTATTATTTCTATAGAGCTAATATTTTCTGTATTTAGATAAGTATCAATTATCTGTTGGGATGACGCATCATTAATAACCACTAATGAAATATCATGATTTAAATTATTTATTTCATTGTTAATATTCTCAATCAGAAGTTTTAATGACTCTCTATCATTATAAATGGGAATTAATATCACATATTTCATCTATCTTGATCCTACACAAACATTATCAAGGCACATGTAATCTTTCAATTGATCGAGTTTTTCTCTTTCAACAAAACCATCCCAAACTGGTCTGGATTTTAAATGATAAGATAAGTTTCCAGCACTCCACTCATCACCTAAAACTACATTAATTTTTGTGTTAAATTGTTGATCCCAGGCATATTGTGTTTTAACTGCAATTTCTTTGCCTGGATAATCAGTTCTTTTATCATTTTTTGAAATCGAAACATAAGCGTAAAGCACAGGCGATAAAAAAAAGAAGAAAATAAACCCAACCATGAATGGTTTTAACTTTTTAAAATTTATTTGAGCTTGAAACAAATAAACAGTTAATGTGCCAAAAAACAAATAGAATGGTGTCATCCACATAGTTCTTA
>CACHCM010000030.1 GCA_902578325.1 uncultured Pelagibacteraceae bacterium | reverse complement strand
GTGGATTGTTTTTATCTGGCAAGGATCCTGGAACTACCACTGAATAAGGTGGAATTTTTCCATAAGTTATTTCACCAGTTTTTCTATTAACAATTTTTGTTGATTGACCAATATACATCCCCATACTCAGAACAGAACCTTCTCCAACTATTACACCTTCTACTACTTCAGACATTGCTCCTAGAAAAACATTATCTTCAATAATTGTTGGTAATGCTTGAGCAGGTTCTAATACACCACCTACCCCAGTACCAGCCGAGATATGACAGTTTTTTCCAATCTGACAACAACTTCCTGCACGACTAAACGTATCCATCATTGTTCCTTCATCAATATATGCACCAATATTTACGTAGCATGGCATTAAAACCGCATTCTTTCCAACAAATGATCCTTTTCTTACTGGTGAATTTGGCACCATTCTAAAACCAGCCTTTTCATGATCTTCTTTCGTCCATCCAGCTGTTTTTCCTTTAAGTAAATGAGCTTTGTCATACCAGCTACTGTATGGACCATTTAAATTTTCCATTGGATACATTCTAAAGCTTAACATGATAGCTTTTTTTAGATGTTGATGAGTAACCCATTCACCATTGATCTTTTCAGCTACTCTTGCTTTTCCACTGTCTAAATCATCAATAATTTGATTAACTGCATCCTTTAAAGATTTATCAGAATTTTGGTTTACTTGGTCTTTATTTTCCCAAGCTTCATTTATAATTTTTTCAATACTCATAATTTTTATGAGTTTTTTAATAACCTTATTTCTTTTAAAAATAAAGAAAGATTTTCTATTTTGTAATCAATATACTCTTCATCAGACTCTTTTTTCCCCCAGTATTCATCATTGATTAACCAAACTGTTTTTGCTCCTCTTTTTTTTCCAATTGATAAGTTTTTTGCAATATCTTCAATATAAAGTGTCTCAGTTGGATCAATTTGAAATTTTTTGATCATCAGATCAAATGCTTTTGCCTCAGGTTTTGGACTGTACTCAGCATCAACAATGTCAAATACACCATCAAATTGATCATTAATTCCTAAGTGAGTAGTAATATTTCTAACATGTTCTTTACTACCATTTGTAAACACAAATTTGTTTAGATCAATATTTTCAAGCTCATTCCTTAAAGCAGTATCTTTTTCTAAAAAATCTAAATTAATATCATGCACATAGTCTAAAAATTCTCTTGGAGGTATATCGTGATGTATCATTAAACCATTAAGACTAGTGTTATATTTATGAAAATAATTTGTTTGTAATTCTTTTGCCTCTTTTAAATCTACATTTAATTTATTCGAAATATATTGAGTCATTTTTTTACTTACTTGACCAAATACTCCTTCAAGATCACTATAGAGTACCCCATCACAATCAAACAATATGTTTTTGATATTCTTTAATTCTTTCATTGTCTTATTAGGGTCCCAGAGCCCTTATCTGAGAATATTTCCCATAAACACGAATGTGGCTTTGTGCCATTGATTATACCAACTGCTGTTACACCATTATTTACGGCGTCTAAGCATGCGTTTATTTTAGGTATCATACCTTCTGTAATAGTTTCATCTTTAATCATTTCAAGAACCTCAGATGAAGAAATTTCCTCTATTAATTTCTTGTTTTTATCCAAAACACCATCAACATTCGTCATTAACAATAGTCTTCTAGATTTTAAGGATTTTGCTATAGCCATCGAAGCTGTATCTCCATTAATATTATATGTTTGGTTTTCTTTACCTAATCCTAATGGAGAAATTATAGGAATTTTATTTTGATTAATTATATTTAATATTTGTTCATTATTAATCTCATTTGGTATTCCTACAAATCCTAGCTCTTCTGCTTCTGGTAAAACCTTAATAACGTTATTGTTTTTTGTATGTAAAGAGATTGCTTCTGTTCCTTTGTCTTTTAAAGAACTAACAATGTCATCATTAAAATCAATCAAAACAGATTCAACAATATTAATTATATTTTTATCTGTTACCCTTAGTCCTCTTATAAATTTTGATTGGATATTAGATTTTTCTAGCTCTCTTTTAATTCTAGGTCCACCACCATGAATTACCACAGTTGCAAGGCCTAATTTATTTAAAACACTGAGATCAGTTATAAAATTATTAAATACGTTTCTATCAATTAAAACATTTCCGCCGTATTTAATTACTATTAAATCATTTTTATATTTTTCAATATATTTAGTTACTTCATTAATTGGTGGCCCATCTTTAGGTAATATCTTTTCAAGGTCCATTTATTATTTTTTAATTAGGTTACAGTTTTAACTGTTGTACGTTTCATTATTACAACCTGTTGAGCCATTGTTAAAATGTTATTAACTGTCCAATAAATTACTAGCCCACTTGGGAACGGTGCAAGAATTACTGTTAAAAATAAAGGGAAGAACATAAATATTTTTGCTTGCATTGGATCTGTTGGAGCGGGATTTAACTTTTGTTGCACCCACATTGATACCCCCATAGCAACTGGCCATGCTCCAATTACAAGGAAAGAAGGTACGTCATAAGGAAACAATCCAAATAAATTAAATATAGAAGTAGGATCCTTAGCACTTAAATCTTGGATCCAACCATAAAAAGGCATATGACGCATTTCTATTGTTACAAATAAAACTTTATACAAAGCAAAAAATACTGGTATTTGAATCAGAATTGGCAAACATCCAGACATGGGATTTACTTTTTCCTTCTTGTAAAGAGCCATCATTGCTTGTTGCAATTTCATCTTGTCATCTTTATGTACTTCTTTAAGTCTTGCCATTTCAGGCTGAAGAGCTTTCATTTTAGCCATACTTCTGAAAGAAAAATTAGCAAGTGGAAAAAATGCTACACGAATACAAACGGTAACAGCAATAATTGCTAAACCATAATTACCAAATATTTTAAAGAAATATTCTAAAGCAGTAAATAAAGGACGTGTTAAAAAGTATAAGAATCCCCAATCAATCGTAAGATCAAATTTATCAATTTTTAATGTTTCTGCGTACCCATCAATTACATCAACTCTTTTTGCAGCTACTATTACCTGCAAGTTTTCTTCTATAGAAGAGTTTCCAGTTAACTCTAATGGTTCTGTTGTAACAAAGTTTATTCTGTACTTGTTTTTGTAATCCATCGTAGTTTTAAATTCTTTTTCTCTTGGTGGAATTAGAGTTGATATGTAATATTTATCTCCTAGACCTAACCATCCTTTTTGGGCAGTTCTTGAGAATTTTTTCTCTTCAATATCGTCATAATCTTCCTCAATTAATTCTTCGTCTAATGTAGCGATAGGGCCTTCATGAAGAATGTAAAAATCAGTTAAACCTTCCGGGATTTGATTTCTTATAATTTGTCCATAAGAATAGAAGTCATAGTTTTTTTCAGTAGAATTTATAACCCTTTGTTTTATTGTGAATAAAAACTTATCATCTAATGCAATTTCTTTTTCAAAAGTGATTCCTTGATCATTTGTCCAACTTAGTTTTATAGGAAATTGATCAGTTAATTTTTTATTTCCAGAAACTGACCAAATTGAATCTGCATTTGGAATATCGATATTTTTATCAGTAGTTATAAAACCACTTTCTATTATATAGCCATCTTTAGAGCTTCGTGGTGAAAGAAATTTTACTTTTTTGTCACTTTCTAAACTAACATTATATTCTTTGAAAGTTAGATCGTCTATTGCGGCCCCTTTTAATGAAATAGATCCAACAATACTTTGGTTTTCAAATTTAATTCTTTCACTTTGTTGTAATGCTTCTTCTCGTGAAATTTCGGTTACATTTTCTTTTTGATCAAGACTAGGTGCATCTGAATTCTGTTCAGTCTTTGTTTTTTCAGTTAAATTTTCTTTCGTTACAGGAGGTGGTGCAAAAAATAGAGAGTATAATATAATTACAGCAGCTGATAAACTTATGGCAGCAATTATATTTCTAGTTTCCATTATTTATTATCCTTCATTTCTTTTTTAACTGGATCAAATCCTTCTCCACCCCCTAAAAATTTTATTGGATGGCAGGATAAAATTCTTTTTATACTAATTAATAAACCTTTAAAAAAACCGTATTCTTTTAAAGCATCTATGCTGTATTCAGAACATGTTGGTAAATATCTACAAGAATGACCCAATAATGGACTGATCAAATATTTATAGGCTTTGATAAATTTGATTAAAATTAAAGTAAATATATTCATTATTTTATTTTTGCAAAATCCTGAAAAAGAGTTTCTTTTATAATTTTGTATTCATTATTTAGCATAGAAGACTTGGCTATAACAAGAAATGAATAATCAAAGTTTATCTCTATTTTTTTAACAGCTTCATTCATGATGTTTCTTAATCTTCTTTTAATTTTATTTCTCTTTACTGCATTACCAATTTTTTTTTTAGTTACAAAACTTATATTTAGTCTTTTTTTGTCTTTATTTAGTAATTTTCCAAAAAAAATACTTACGTACTTATTGGTAATCTTTTTTTGTTTAAGTAAATTTTTAAATTCTTCGTTTTTTGAAAGAGCAAGTATTTTGCTTTTCATTATTCTATACAGAAACTGTTAGTGATTTTCTTCCTCTTGCTCTTCTTCTAGCCAAAAGCTTTTTACCACCTTTAGTTTTCATTTTTGAACGAAATCCGTGTTTTCGAGCTCTTTTTTTATTTGAGGGTTGATAAGTTCTTTTCATAATAAGATTTGATATAGTTTTTTATAATTTTTGCACCTTTATATTAGTAATAATTAAAATAGCAAATAGAAGATTAAGCATTAAAATAAGAAGAATCATGGAAAATACAAAAAAAATTAAATTATTTATTGGGTTATCTTATCTATTAATTATTTGTGTATTTTTGTATTTCTTTTTTTCAAAGTTTAGTCTCTCAGAAATTACCTCTTATGATTTTATTAGAAATAATCGGTCTTATTTTATTGATCTTAAAAATTCAAACTTATTTTTCATAGCTATAAGTTTTTTGATATTAATTGTTTTTTGGACATTCCCACTATTAGGTTTTGGGAGTCCAGTAGTTTTAATTGGTGGATTTGTATTTGGAAAATGGATTGGAACATTTTTATGTGTTCTTGGTTTAAGTATTGGTGCAACATTTTTATATTTATTTGGAAACTATTTTTTAAAAGATTTAATTAGGGAAAAATTTTTAAATAAATTTCAAAATTTAGAAATAAAATTTAAAAAATCTGAATTTATTTATTTATTAATTTATCGTTGTGTTGGAGGAATCCCTTGGCAGGTACAATGCTTGTTACCAATTTTATTTAATGTAAAATTAAAAAACTATTTTTTTTCAACACTTTTTGGTATTGTGCCAAGTGTTTTTATTCTTTCTTCCATAGGAAGTGGATTAGAAAAAGTTATCGACCAGAACTTAGTAGCTCCCAGTATAACCGATATAATTTTTTCACCTGATATATATGTTCCTTTAATAGCTTTCTTTATTTTAATTTTGATTACAATATTTTTGAGAAAGTTTTTTTATAGAAATTAGTGGTGCTCCCACCCTGTACTGACCAGGGAACTAGTCATTACCAATGACTTGTTATACCATTTAACTACAGGAGCTTAGAGACAAATTGTATTTTATTGATAATAAAGCATTTTTTTCAAATTATTGCCTTAATTTTTTGATGAATATGATTTATATCTATTTTAGGAAATTGTTATGGGAATTCATTACGACTACAAATCAACTAAAGGTAATAAGCTTATGGAAAAGCAAGCTAAAAGAGAAAGAAAGCTTGCAGAAAAAAAAGCTAAACGTTTAGCTAAAGAAGGCCCAAAAAAAGAAGAGGAAAAAGCACCTGCGCTAGATCCTAATAAACCAATTTCTTTAGATTTCCTGACTAACCCAAACAAAGAATGAGTTCAAAAGAAAAAAATGAGCGTTTAAGCTTGGCGCTTAGAAAAAATTTGAAGAAAAGAAAAATCTTCCAAAAAAAAAATAAAAAGAAAAATAAATAATGTCAATTCAACCTGATTCTTGGATTAAAAAAATGTGCAAAGAGCATAAGATGATAGAGCCATTTTTGGATCATCAAGTTTCTGAGGGAAAAATTTCTTATGGATTAAGTAGTATGGGATATGATGTAAGAATCTCTGATGAATATAGAATATTTACTAATGTAAATAGTTCTTTGGTTGATCCAAAGAATTTTTCTGATGATAACTTTATAGAAAGAAAAGGACCACACTGTATTATACCTCCAAATTCATTCGTTTTAGCTAAAACAGTAGAATATTTTAGAATACCTAAAGACGTTTTGTGTATTTGTGTTGGAAAAAGCACTTATGCAAGGACAGGAATTATTTGTAATGTTACTCCAATTGAAAATGAATTTGAGGGCAATATTGTAATTGAGCTTAGTAATACAACACCTAACCCTGCAAAAATTTATTCAAATGAGGGAATAGCACAATTTTTATTTTTCAAATCAGATACTCAGCCAGAAACAACTTATAAATCAAAGAACGGTAAATATCAGGGTCAAACTACGATTCAAGTTGCTAAGATTAAAAAGTAATTTATGGATAAATTTCTGATTAATGGCCCTTGTAAAATCAAGGGTAATGTTTCGATTTCAGGTTCAAAGAATTCATCCCTTCCTATATTGGCTGCAACACTATTATTTGATAAACCTATAGTTATCAAAAATTTACCAAGAGTTCGAGACATTAATACAATGTTAAATTTATTAAGGTCTCTTGGTTCCAAAATAATTTTATCAAAAGATAAAAAAACAGCAAAAATTATAAATAAAAAAAATATGAAAACTTTTGCTAGTTATTCTTTAGTCAAAACAATGCGTGGTTCTATTTTAGTTTTAGGTCCACTTATTTCAAAATACCATAAATCTAAAATCTCTTTACCTGGAGGGTGTTTAATTGGTGCTAGACCAGTTAATTATCATCTAACAGCATTAAAAAAACTTGGTATGAAATATGAGCTAAAAGATGGATATATTCTAGCAAAATCAAAAGGAAAACTTAGCGGAACAACTATAAATTTTCCACAGATAAGTGTTGGCGCAACTGAAAATTCTATAATAGCAGCATGTTTAGCAACAGGAAAAACAGTTTTAAAAAATTGCGCAATAGAGCCTGAGATTAAAGATCTTACAAATTTTTTAAATAAAGCTGGAGCGAAAATAAAATGGACAGGAAGAGTTTGTAAAATCATAGGTGTAAATTCTTTAAATGAAACTGAATATTCTGTAATGGCTGATAGAATAGAAGCAGGCACATTTTGTGTAGCTGCAACACTTGCAAAAGGTAATTTACAAATAAATAATTTAAATCCTAAAATTATTGGTACGGAAATAAAATTACTAAAAAAAGTTGGTGCTAAAATTAAAACTATTGAAAATAAAATCTTAATTAAAGGACCTGAAAAAATAAAATCAATAAAAAGCATTAAAACTAAAGAGTTTCCAGGCATTCCTACCGACCTTCAAGCACAATTGATGGTATTAATGTGTAAAGCAGTTGGCAAAAGTTCAATAACCGAAAGTATTTTTGAAAATAGATTTATGCATGTTGCAGAATTGCAAAGACTAGGAGCAAAAATAAATATTAAAAATAATACTGCTACGATAGAAGGAAATACTAAATTCATTGGTGCTGAATTAATGTCTAGTGATTTAAGAGCTTCTGTTGCTTTGGTTTTAGCAGCTATAGTTTCTAATGGTAAATCATATATTAACAGAATTTATCACTTAGATAGAGGTTATGAAAAAATCGAAAATAAATTAAAAAAATTAGGTGTTAAAATTAAAAGATTAAAATAGTGAATAAATATTTAGCAAAAATAATAGCAAGTGACCAAGAAGGGTTACAAATGATTTCAGCTTGTAGTTCAGGGGCCAAGGTTAAAATTGGAGATATAAAATATCTCCCATCCAATAAGGTTTTTTTATTATCAATTGAAAGAACCAAGGTTGAAAGCGATCAAGAAGATAAAAAAATCAATAGTATTTGTAGGTTTGATTTTGTTGATAAAGTAAGATCAAAGAACATAGATCAATCAAATCAAGAAATAGTTTTAGAACTAATAGGTATAGATTATTTGAAAAATAATGATGTTTATGAAATAAATCTTATTTTTAATAACAATGCGCATATTGCTTTAACTACAGAAACTATTGAAGCAAGATTAGAGGATCAAAGTGAAATTAAATAGTTATGAAGATATTAAATAGTAAAAGTAAAAATTTTGATAAATTATTAGAGAATTTGCTTTTACAAAGAAAGAAAAAAATTCAATCAGATTCTGTTTCTGTAACAAATATAATTGAAGATGTAAAAAAAAATGGAGATAAAGCATTATTAAAATACGAGAAAAGATTCAATCAAAATAACAAAATCATTCCAAGTACAAAACAAATAAAAAAATCTATAAATTCACTTGATAAAAAAGTAAAGAAAGCAATCGATACGGCTTATAATAGAATTTATAAATTTCATTCACTTCAAAAATTTAAAAATATTTCTTATACAGATAAATTAAAAAACAAACTTGAATATAAATATGTGCCTTTAGAGTCTGTTGCAATTTATGTACCTGGTTCTACTGCTTCGTACCCATCAAGTGTATTGATGAATGCTATTCCAGCAATTGTTGCAGGCGTTAAGAGAATAGTTATGATTAATCCAGGTTATAAAGGAAAACAAAATCCAGCCGTATTATATGCTGCAAAAAAATGCAAAATAAAAGAAATTTATTCTATTGGAGGCCCTTCTGCTATTGCAGCAGTGTCCTATGGGACTAAAAAAATTAAAAAAGTTCACAAAATAGTTGGTCCAGGAAACGCCTATGTTGCGGCTGCAAAAAAAGAAGTTTTTGGCGTTGTTGGAATTGAAGGTATGACTGCAGGTCCTTCAGAAGTGACTGTCGTTTGTGACAAATTCTCAAATCCTGAGTGGGTTGCAAGTGATTTAATTGGACAAGCTGAACATGATATTCTTGCACAATGTATTTTGATTTCAAAAGATAAAAATTTACTAGATAAAGTAAAAATTGAAATTACTAAACAATTAAAAGAAATTCCAAGAGCTTCTGTTGCAAGAAGAAGTTTAATTAATAATGGAATTCTTATGTATATTTCTTCAGACGCTAAAATAACAAGTGTTGTAAATAAAATTGCACCAGAACATTTGGAATTAAACATTAAAAATTATCAATCGTTAGTTCCAAAAATAAAAAATTCAGGATCAATATGTTTAGGAAGATATGCAGTGATGGCAATGACTGATTATAATGTTGGATCAAACCATGTGTTGCCAACTAATGGTTCTGCAAAATACTCAAGCGGTATAAGTGTGAATGAATTTTATAAAAGGATTTCATACATAAACTTATCAAAAAAGGGTATTGAAAGTCTTGGACCATCAGTTATAACACTTGCAAATTACGAAGGGTTGGTTGGACACGCCCAATCTGTAGTAAA
>CACHCM010000029.1 GCA_902578325.1 uncultured Pelagibacteraceae bacterium | reverse complement strand
CTCCGACAAAATCATAAGCTCCTCTTGTGATCATAAAAGATTCCATCTTTCCTCCTACTGCCTCTGATAAAGCAGTAGCTGCTGCAGCTCTGTCTTGGTCTGGATTACCTATAAATCCTTTGAAAGCTTGAGCAGTATAATTGCCCATTACTATAAATTTAGCCATAGTTACCTCCTATTTACAAAGTAACATTATAGATGAAAAAAATTTAATGAAAAAATCAAATATTAGTTATGTTGTATTTAAATACATTAATTTCAAAAATAAATAGTTAAAAAATTACAACTTGAGATAGTACTATAAATTTTCATTTTAGTTTTGAACTTTTATATATAGATTTATTTTTGTTTTAAATTTTAATAGAATTTAAATTAAAGAAAGTTATCGATAAATACTAAAGTTAATTTTAACTCAAAATGGCAGAAATAAATATTTCGAAAATTAATAAATCTTTTGGGTCTACACATGTAATCAAAGATGTATCTTTAGAAATTAAAAGTGAATCTTTCACTGTATTTGTTGGGCCGAGTGGCTGTGGCAAATCAACAATGCTAAGAATGATTGCTGGTTTAGAGGAGATTAACTCAGGAACAATTTCAATTGATGGACAAGTTGTTAATGATCTTCCGCCAACAGAAAGAAATATAGCAATGGTCTTTCAATCATATGCTTTGTATCCACACATGACGGTGTTTGATAACATGGCTTTTGGTTTACAGATTGAAAAAAAATCTAAAGAAGAAATTACTGAAAGAGTTATGGAGGCTGCTAAAATTCTTCAAATTGAGGAATACTTGGAAAGAAAACCAAAACAATTGTCAGGAGGACAAAGACAAAGAGTTGCAATTGGTAGAGCAATTACAAGAAAGCCAAAAGTATTTTTATTTGATGAACCTTTATCTAATTTAGATGCAGCCTTAAGAGTTCAGATGAGAGTAGAGCTCGCTAAATTACATGATCAATTAAATGCGACAATGATTTATGTTACTCATGATCAAACTGAAGCAATGACACTTGCAGATGATATTGTTGTATTAGATAATGGAATTGTATCTCAAAAAGGAACACCTTTAAAATTATATAATGAACCAGAAAATTTATTTGTTGGTGGTTTTATTGGTTCACCAAAGATGAACTTTATAAATTCTAAAGTTATAAGCTCTAATAGCTCTGAAACCGAAGTTGAAATTTCAGGACAAGGAAAAATTATTGTTCCAAAAACTTCAGATAAAGTTTCACCTGGCGATAATGTAAAGATTGGTATCAGACCTGAACATATATCAATCAATACTGGCGAAAAATGTTGGGATAGTAAGGTATTCGTAATTGAAGAATTAGGTTCATCTACATTTCTATATTTAGAGAAAGATGGAGAACCATTAGTTGTTCAAACAGATGGTGCGAATTCAGCTAATATTGGAGATAATTTAACCTTAAGTTTTGATCTAAATAAATGTCATTTATTTGATGAAAATAATTTAGCTTTTAAATAATTTATCTTTTTTAATAAGTTTTTATTTAGATTTAATTTAAAAATCTAAAGGAATTGAATTTTGTTCTACAAGCTTTTTGAAAAAATAATATGATTTTTTGGGGGTTCTTTTTAAAGTTTTAAAATCAACATGCACTATTCCAAATCTCTTTTCAAAACCTAACGCCCATTCAAAATTATCCATAAATGTCCATGCAAAGTAACTTTTAACTTTAGCTCCATTATCAATTGATTTTTTTACAGCACTTAAATATTTCTTAAAGTAATCAATACGATCGTTGTCGTCTATTTCTCCATTTTTTTCAATTAAATCTGGATATGCTGCACCATTTTCAGTTAGATAAATATCTGGATTGCCATAATTATTTTTTAAATCCATAATTTGATCATAATAAGCATCTGGAACAATTTCCCATCCCATAAGAGTTAACTTTGCATCTTTACCATCAAGACCAAAAGGTAATTCATCATTGAATGCTCCTCTTGCTTTAAGTAAATGTTTATTATCAGCTTTAATTCTAATATGTTGATAATGATTTAATCCAATAAAATCATTTTTTTGAAAAATATTTTTCATATCATCTTGTTGAATATGTTTTGAGACATCATTAATTAGTAATTCAGGATATCTTCCAAGATACATAGGGTCGGCAAATGATCTATTCCAATGAGTATCGAATAATTTAGTTGCATGAAGATCTCCACTTGATTTTGTAGCAGGAATACATGGCGCCATATTTAAAGTACAGCCAATTTTTATATTATTATTTAAAGATTTCATTGCTTGAAAAGCTGTACCATGTGCAAGATTAACATTATGTATTGATGCAAAGTATTTTTCTAAATCTTTGTATCCTGGAGCCATGTAACCATCTACATATCCATGAACAGTAAAAACTTGTGGTTCATTAAATGTGATAAAATGATTACATCTGTCTCCAAAATTTTTAACAATAGTCTCTGAATAATCTGAAAATATTTTTGCCATGTCTCTATTTGCCCAACCCCCTTTATCTTGTAGGGATTGAGGAAGATCCCAATGATATAAAGTTATGAAAGGCTCAATATTTTTTTCCAAACACTTGTCTATCAACCTTGAATAAAAATCTACTCCTTTTGGATTTATTTTACCCGCCCCCTCTGGAATAATTCGTGTCCATGCTAAAGAAAATCTATATGAATTTAAATTTATATTAGCCATCAGCTCAATATCTTCTTCATATCTATGATAATGATCAACAGCAGTATTTCCGTTTTCATTATTTTTAACTTTTCCAGGTGTATGTGTAAAAGTATCCCAAATACTTTTGCTTTTTCCGTCTTTACCTGTAGCACCTTCTATTTGGTAACTTGCTGTAGCCGTTCCCCAAAAAAAACCATTAGGAAATTTATTTTTCATATTAATTAAATACTGGTATCCAATTTTTGTGAGCTATTAATAATTCATCTACCATAGAACTAATTTGATCTAAACTTAATATAGAAGAAGTAAGTGGATCCAACATAGCTGCATGATAAACAGTCTCCTTTTTTTTTGTCTTTAAGGCTTCAACAGTCAACTGTTGAACATTTATATTAGTTTTCATTAAATTTGCTAAATGCATAGGTAAATTATTAACTTTTTGTGGATTAATACCTTTATTATTTATTTTGCATGGTACTTCAACACAACAATCTTCTGGTAAATTAGAGATTAATTTATTATTTAAAACATTTCCATTAATTGTATCTTCTTTGCCGTCTACAATTGATACAATTATTCGTGACGCATATTCTAAAGATTTTTTACAAACAAATTTTTCCCCATTTAATAAACTTTTTTCTTGTTGATCCCATTCTTTAATTTGTTTTTTACATCTTCGAATATATTCATTAATTGGAATGTTGAATTCACTTAATAAGTCGTCTCTGTTATTTTTAATAAACCACGGTGTATATTCTGCAAAGTGTTCAGATGATTCAGTAACAAAATATCCAAGTTTTTCTAAAACTTTATATCTAACTTCATTTGTGCATCCATCCCAATTAGTTCCAAATGTTTTTTCTTTTCCAGCTTTAAAAATTTTAGGATAAAGATTTTCTTTTGTTCCATCAGAGTTAATCTTTTCAAATTTAGTAAAAAAAGACATATGATTAATACCCGAACATTCATAACTAATATTTTTAATGTCTTCGCCAATATCTTTTGCTAAATCTTCAGCAGTTCCTTGTACAGAATGACAAAGTCCAACATATTTAAGTTCAGGTGCAAATTTAGATAATGCCAAACAATTTATTGCCATAGGATTAACGTACTGTAACATTATTCCGCTTGGACAAACTTCATTCATATCTTTTACAACAGACAATAAAGCAGGGACAGTTCTTAACCCTCTCATGATTCCACCTATACCTAAAGTGTCACCAATAGTTTGTTTTAATCCATACTTTGCTGGAATTTCAAAATCAATAACTGTAGAGGGCTCATAACCACCTATTTGAAACATTAAAATTACAAAGTCAGCTCCTCTAAGTGCTTTTTTTTGATTTTTTTCAGTTATAATCTTTGGATTAGCACCTATTGATTTTGCAACTTTTTCTGCCACTAAATTTGAAGTTTTTAATCTTCTTATATCAATATCTTGTAAAACTATTTCACAGTTGCTGAAATTTTTTTCAAGCAAAATATCTGTAAGTATATTTTTCATAAATACAGTACTTCCTGCTCCAATAAAAGTAACTTTAATCATACTATCCTTTAGTTGCTCCAAGAGTTAATCCAGCAATAAAATGTTTTTGCATTAAAAAAAACATAATAACAGGAGGTATCGCAGCAACAATAGATCCAGTTGATAATAAGTGATAAGCTGTAATCCATTGACCATTTAATGATTTTAATCCAGCAGTAATTGGCATTGCATGATCACCTTGAATTAAGACAGTTGCCCAAAAATAATCGTTCCATATAAATGTAAAAATTAATACACACAGTGCTGCTATAGCTGGTCTAGTCAAAGGTAATATTATTTTCCAAAAAATTTTAAATTCAGATGCTCCATCCATTCTCGCAGCCTCAATAAGCTCTTGAGGTAACGCTTTGATAAAATTTCTCATAAAAAGTGTGCAAAACCCTGTTTGAAAAGCTACATGAAATAACACTAATCCTGTAATAGTGTTGTAGAGACCAACTTTAAAAGTCAGATCTCTTACCGGTATCATTAAAATTTGAAATGGAACAAAGTTTCCAGCTATAAAAATAAAAAATATTATTAAATTTGTCTTAAACTTATATCTTGCAAGAGCAAAGCCAGTCATACAACTTAAAGCAACCGCTCCTAGCATTGTTGGAATAGTTACTTTAAAGCTATTTAGAGTGTATTTGATCATTGGAGTGTTAGTGAAAACATCGTATAAATTTGAAAAAAGTAAAAATTCACTTGGTGTTCCCCACATATTTCCAGCAGTAATATCTCCTAAACCTCTGATTGATGTCATTAAAATACCAAATATCGGTATCAACCAAATAATTAATGAGATAGGCAAAAATATTTTATAAATGTATTGATTTATAATTGGTCTTTGATGAATTGGAGTAGGGAACATTTAGTTGTTATCCTCCCTCTCGTTTCGATACATTCTGTATATAAAAAACAAAATATAAAACATCATTATTGTGAATAAAACAGTTGCTATCGCTGACCCGTATCCCATTCTGTAACCGTATTCACTTAAAGCTTGCTCAAACATGTAATACGCTAAGACATTTGAATAACCATAAGGTCCACCTTGAGTCATTATCGCCACCATATCAAAACTTCTAAGAGCACCAATCACAGTTACTACAATTGCTAAAAAGGTAGCGTGTCTTAGTTGTGGAAGCACTATATTCCAAAATAAATGAAATCCTTTGGCGCCATCCATTCTTCCAGCCTCAATTTGTTCAGAGTTTATATTGTTAAGTCCTGTTAAATATAAAATTAAACAATAAGCAATTTGTGGATATAGACCTGCAAATATTATCCCATAAGTAGCAGTATCTTCATTTGCAAGAATTGAAAATCCTTCTAATCCAATTAAATCTAGAAAGGGTGCAATAACCCCATAATTTGGTTGGTAAAACCAAGTAAAAATAAGACCAATTACTACTTGAGAAATAACAAATGGAAAAAAAAATAGAGATTTTATTAATCTGATTCCAAAAACAATTTGGTTTAAAAATATTGCTAGCCCTAAGCCAATAGGAACTGCCAACATAAAAAATATTAACCATTTAAGATTATTCCAAAGTGAAATGTAAAAATATTCATCATCTAAAAGTTCAATGTAATTTTGAAGACCAACATATATAGATGGAGATAATCCATCCCATTGATAAAAAGAAATACCAATAGATACAAATATTGGGGCTATTACATAAATAAAAAAAAATATTAATCCTGGAGCTAGAAAAATCCATGGGCTAATTTTAATTTGATTTTTTTGCCACCAAGTAATTCTTTTTGGTTTTGAATTATTTAGTTCCATGTAATTTTATTTTACAAATTGATGAAATCTAATTTTTAACTGAGGGGCTAGTAAGCCCCACAGTTAAATTAAGAGTTTATTTATAAACTCTTTGGCGTACTTTTTCTAATCTTTCTAAGATTTTTTGTCTTCTGTCAGGATTAGACATATATTCTTGAAAGCCTTTCATACCCTCTGATGCCATTTGAGCTGGAGCATCTCTATCGTAGAATTGAGCCATTGCATAAGCATTATTTAACATATTTAATCCTGCTGCTAAGAAAGGATCTCCTTTTTTAACACTAGAGTTTTTGTTAATAGGAAGCTGACCTAATATTTTATTTATCTCTTCTTGCACATCTGCTCGAGACATAAATATTAAGAAACGCTTAGCATCAGTTTTATTTTTAGCTTTAGAAGGTATATGCACAGTATCCGTAGGTGCTTCTTCGGCCATTGGGATACCTGGTGTGATTTCAGGGAACTGGAAGAAACCTAAATTTGAGTCTCTTAAGCCAGCCTCTTTTAAAGGAGCAACAGCAAAATTACCCATCACATACATTGCTGCTTCACCGTTCACCATAGGAGTTAAAGCTTCTTGCCAACTAAGTGCTGCATGATTTTCTAAGAAGTAACCAGGCTTCACAAGCTCATCCCATTTATCAAATACCGCTTGCACTTTTGGGTCTGTATAAGGAACTTTACCTAATGTTAAATCCATATGAAACTCATAGCCATTTGTTCTAAGATTTAAATAATCAAAAACACCAGCTGTTGTCCAAAGATACTTTGATCCAATTGTAATAGGTGTAATACCTGCAGCTTTTAACGTAGCGCATGCAGCTACAAAATCATCCCATGTAGTTGGTACAGATATTCCATTTGCTGTAAATAAATCTTTCCTGTAATACACCCCCCACTGATAATAAGTATAAGGAATGCCCCATTGCTTACCACCAATAGTCATTGATTTTTTAGCATGCTCCATATTTTCAGAAAGGTTTCCATCTACCCAACCTGAGTCTTTCCAAATATCAGAGACATCTTCAAATAAACCTGCTCTTACAAATGGTAGCATTCTATTTCCAGCATACCAGTTTGCAACATCAGGTGGATCAGTGTTTAAAAAATTTCTTATGGATTGTTTGTAACCCTCATGGTCAAAAACATTCCATTTTACTGTGACGTCTGGGTTTTCTTCTTCAAATTTTTTAATAATATATTCAAAAGCTTCTTTAGGTGCTGCATCAGATGTATCTGTGTTTATCACTAAAGTACCAGCGAATGAAGTTGAAGAGATTATTCCAAACATCATTATTAATGAGATAATAACCTTTTTCATTTATGCTCCTTTTTTAATTTATGCTTTATAGATTATGTATTTTTAAAATTGATTACAATTAAAAATTATCCCCAGAAACAGTTAATTATCAAATTAACAAAATAAATATACAATTATCCTATTCATAAATTTTTTAAAATTTAACCAGGTGTAAATATTCTTTCAGATTCTGGATCTTTTGTTGAGAAAGGTAATTTTAAAAGTTCGTTCCAAAATTTATCTGGGATACTTGTTTGAGCCCATGTTAGGTTTTTTTCAATACTCTGAACACTAGTAACACCACATAGAGTAGAGGTGATTCTTTTATCTTTCATTGAAAACTGTAAAGCAGCTGCGCCCATTTCAACATTATATTTTTTACAAACTTTTTCTATTTCTCTGGCAGGTGCAAGTTTTTCTTCTGTAACATCTTGATAAGTTATTTTTTTAAAGTTACTTGGACCTTTTGCTAAAACACCACCAGCGTAAGGAGCGGCATTAAAAATAGATATATTTTTACTGTGAGCATAGCTATACATCTCATCCGCTTCTCTATTTAATAAAGTATATCTGTTATGATTAATTATCACATCAAAGTCCCAATTTTTTAAAATAGGAAACATTATATTTATTTTTCCCATAGCTAAACCAACTGCTTTAGCCAAGCCCTCTTCTTTTATTTTAAATAACTCATCCAATGCACCATCTTTTTTAGTGACATCATTTACATCTTTTACATATTCTGGATCATGAAGGAATAAAATATCAACAGAATCTACATTTAAAGTTTTTAAACTTTCTTCAATAGATTCTCTTGTTCTTTTTTTATCAAGAACTAGCGTTTCCATGTTTCTATCAATTTTTGTTGATAAAATAAAATTTTCTGGCCAACCTCCATTTTCCTTTATTGCAATTCCAATCCTTTTTTCACTTTCTCCCATTGCATAATTTCTTGAAGTATCAAGCATATTTACTGGACCTTGAAAAAATCTTTTTAACGTTTCGTGAGCTCTTTGTTCTGGTACTTCATAACCATAAGTATCTGGCATACTCCCCAGAGAGGATGTTCCAAAACTTAATTCTGTAACTTCTAAACCAGTATCTTTAATTTTATTTTTTTTCATAAGTTAATTTTATTAGGTTCACTCACCTAAAATACTATCATCTAATACCTTTGTGTCATATGCTGAATAAGAATGCCATCCGGCAACTGTTTGATCAAAATCAACAATACTACCAGTCATAATTCCTGACTCATCTGAGCACAAGAAAGCCAAAATCTTAGCAACATCTAAAGGTTTGTTTAATCTTTTAAAAGGAACTTTTGACTCAGCTTTTTTTAACCAATTATCATCTGCGTTGTGAAATTTTTTCTGAATTACGGTTTCTGCTGGTGTATCTGTCCATCCTAGATTTACACCATTCACTCTTATTTGATGACCAGAAACTGAATTTGCAACATTTTTAATCATTACTGCTAATGCTGCTTTAGAGGAGCTGTAAGCAGTTAAGAAAGGCATACCACTATATCCAGCCATTGATAAAATATGAGCTATAGTTCCTTTTTTTTTATCTCTAATCATTATTTTTATAACGTCTTGCATCATAAAAAGAGGAGCTTTTACATTTACATTAAAATTTTTATCATAATTTTCCTCTGTTGTGCTTAAGATAGTTCCTCTCTCAGTAAAAGCGGCAACATTTATAAAAGAATCTACCGTATTAAATTTTTTATCAGTTTCAGAAATTATTTTTTTACAGTCTTCAAGTTTTTCTAAATCTGCTTGAACGTATAGGCATTCTGCACCCATGCTTTCTATTTCAGATTTTACCTTGTTTCCTTTTTCATTATTTCTTCCACAAATAGTTATTCCCTTAGCACCTCTATTTGCTAGTAATTTTGCAGTCTCAGCTCCACTTCCTTGGGTACTTCCTGTTACAATTATTATCTTATTTTTAAATTGGTTAGATTGTTCAGATATATATTTATTAGACATGTTAAAATTTTATATCTATTACTTTACCACTTTCAAAGGATTCATATGCTGCATTAGCTATTATTAAGGCGTTTCTTCCATCCTCAAATCCTACTAATGGTTTTGTTTTATTTTCAATGCATTTTACAAACTCATTAAATTGATCTCTGTAAGCTTGCTCATATCTCTCAATAAAAAAGAAATGTATAGGTTCTTTTTCATTTGTTGATGTGCCCGTGTATCTTTCTAAAGAAGTAGGAGTTTGATTATTAGAGATTACCATTCCTTTACTACCAAATACTTCAACTCTTTGATCATATCCGTAAACTGCTCGTCGTGAGTTGTTAATATGAATTAAAACACCATTTTTTGATTTTAAAATAAACATAGCGGTATCCAGATCTTTTACTTGTTGTGAATTTTTATCAAATAATGCACCCCCAAATGCTGATACTTGAACTACAGGATCATTTCCTAATATAAATCTAGTTAAATCAAAATCATGAATCGTAGTATCTCTAAAAAATCCTCCAGCAGCTTTTAAATAATCAATTCCAGGAGGCTCAGGATCTCTACTCGTAATAACAACCATTTCCAATTCACCAATTTCTTTTTTTACCCTTGCTTGTTGTGCCTTTGAATGACTGGCATCAAACCTTCTATTAAAGCCAATTTGAATAGGAACGTTTGATCCTTTA
>CACHCM010000028.1 GCA_902578325.1 uncultured Pelagibacteraceae bacterium | reverse complement strand
TCGCAAATGGGACTTAATTGTAATTGCTGTGAGTTCTTTAGGAATAGACTTGATTGGAAAAAATCTATCAAAAATTAAAAATAAAACACCTATTTTGGTATTAACAAAAGGTCTTAAATTAGACGGTAGAAATTTAATTTCAATGTCTAGCTTATTAAAAAAGTATAATAAAAATTTAAATGTTTCAGTTTTGAAAGGTCCGTGTTTAGCAAATGAATTAGCTAAAAAAGTTAGAAGCTTCACAGTAATCGCAAACAAAAATATTAATACTACCAAAAAAATTGGAAAATTAATTTCTACAAATTATTATCAAACTGAATTTAGTAGAGATGTTAATGGAGTCGAATTTTTGTCAGCTATAAAAAATATTTATTCTATGATAATTGGGTCTGGACAATGGCACAATACATCATCAGCATTATTTAGAAAATCAATAGATGAAATGAAATATCTTTCAAATTATTTTAAGGGCAAAAAGGAAACTGTTTACGGTTTGGCAGGTTTAGGAGATTTATACGTAAGTGCAATGGGGGGAAGAAATAGTAAAATGGGAGAGTACCTTGGCAAAGGATATACTTTTACCCAAGCAAAGAAAAAATTTATGAGAAATGATACAGTAGAAGGTGCTGATTTAGCAACAGAAATTGCCCCTTTTGTATTTAAAAAAATTAACAAAAGAAGAATTCCTTTAATGATCTCTTTATTAGAGGCAATTGTTAAAAATAAAAAATTAAAAATTAAATATTAATATTTTATTTATTTAAAAAAGTTTCCATAGAGTCATCCATCGCTGTTTCCCAAGGTGTATGATGAATTGGTGCAACTGATCCAGTCACAGGAGATGAAAACGATTTATTTCTATAAGTTAGAATATCCTCTACTTTATGATGTTCCCATTCTTTGAAATGTTTTCTAATTAATTCAAAATCAATTTGAGGATAATCAGACATATCATGAAGCTCTTTGGTATATTCTGTTTGAAAATCAATCATTTGATCAGGATTTTCTAATTTTTCCTCCATAGAAACCCACTTATTAATATCTTTATCTATTTCGTCATCACCAGGCATTTTTATTTTACCCATTATCACATCTCTTGCGTACCAAGCCTGACAGTCAAACATGTTAAATGTGTGAAATTGATCCTGCATACCTAAATATAAAAGTTTGTGATTATCTTGCCACACAACTCCTTTATAAAGCTTTGGTGGATATAATCTGTTATGTGTTTTTAATTTTAAACTTTCATCTAAAAAAGGAAAATGATGCAGATACCCAGTACACAAAATGACTACGTCAGCATTTTGCTCTGTTCCATCTTTAAATATAGCTTTTTTTCCATCTAATTTTTCTAAATAATGTACTTCTTTCATGCCATCTGGCCATTTGAAACCCATTGGATTATGTCTGTAACCAATTGTTACGCTTTTAGCTCCGTATTTATTACATTGCAGAGCTACATCTTCAGCTGAATAACTGCTACCTAAAACAATTACATCTTTTCCTCTAAATTCTTCTGCATCTCTGAAATCATGTGAATGCATTATTCTTCCAGGGAAAGAGTTCATTCCTTCATACTCAGGAATAAAAGGTACGGAAAAATGACCCGTCGAGACTACCACATAATCAAAAGTTTCATTTAAAATTTTATTATTTAATTTGTCCTGGTAGCTAATCTCAAACTTATCATTTTTGTAAACAGTATTTGTAACTCTTGTATTAAATTTAATCTTACTTTTTATATTTCCTTTGCTCACTCTTCCTAAAATATAATCTTGTAGCACCTCTCTCGGAGGGAATGAGGGAATTGGTTTTCCAAAATGTTCATCAAAAGAATAATCAGCAAATTCCAAACACTCTTTAGGTCCATTAGACCACAGGTATCTATACATACTGTTGGGAACAGGATCTCCATATTGATCTGAACCAGTTCTCCAGTTGTAGTTCCATAAACCACCCCAACTTTCTTGTTTTTCAAAGCAAACTATTTCAGGAATTTTTTCTCCTTTTTTTTCTAAATGCTCAAATGCTCTTAAAATTGAAAGTCCACATGGACCAGCACCAATGATTGCTACTTTTGACATAGAATTTTTCCTATCATTAATAAATTTATAAATATATCTTAATACCAATTTTTAAAAAAATAAAATTATATTTTGTTATGGGTGTTAATTGGAATTATCCAACCACTATGTGGATAGGAGAAAACAGAATTGAAGATTTATCCTTAGCCTGCAAAGAGTTAAATATATCAAATCCATTATTTGTAACGGACAAGGATTTAATTAAATTAGATTTAATAAAAAATATAATATTAAGATTAAAAAAAAGTTTTGAAAATTTAGCTTCTTTTTCTAATTTTACGGGAAATCCAATTGGAGAAAATGTAGAAGAAGGCGTTAATGTTTACAATAGCGCAGACTGTGACGGCGTAATAGCTTTAGGAGGCGGAAGTGGTTTAGATGTTGGAAAAGCTATAGCATTTATGTGTAATCAATCCAGACCGTTATGGGATTTTGAAGACATCGGTGATTATTGGACAAGAGCAAATAGTTCTAAAATTTCAAAAATTATCGCAGTTCCAACTACTGCTGGGACTGGATCAGAAACTGGAAGAGCATCTGCAATCATAAATAAAAAAACAGGTACAAAAAAAATTATTTTTCACCCAAAAATGTTACCTTCAATTGTGATTTTAGATCCTTTACTTACATTAAATTTATCTCCAAGATTAACAGCAGTGACCGGAATGGATGCACTTGCACATAATTTAGAAGCGTTTTGTGCACCAGGATATCATCCAATGGCTGATGGTATGGCGATAGAGGGAATGAAACTAATTAAAAATTCATTAATTAAAGCATTTACAAATGGAAAAGATGTTAAGGCTAGAATGGATTTACTTTCTGCTGCCTCAATGGGCTCGACTGCATTTCAGAAGGGACTGGGGGCAATTCACTCATTGAGCCACCCTGTAAATGGTAAATTCAATGTTCACCATGGCTTATCTAACGCAATATTTATGCCTTATGTTTTAACATTTAATAAACCTTCAATTGAAAATAAAATAATATCGATTTGTGATTATCTTAATTTAAATAAAAATTTTGATAGTTTTTTAAATTGGATTTTAGACTTAAGAAATAATTTAAACATTCCGCATAAATTGTCAGATGTAATGGATTGTAATAATATTGATCTAGATGAACTTTCCTTAATGGCATTTGAAGACCCATCAACAGGAGGAAATCCTAAAAAATTAAGTCAAAATGATTTAAAAGAAATGTATATAAAAAGTATTTCTGGAGAATTATTTAAATGAAAAAAATATTGATAGTAGAAGGAAACTTACGAGAAGAAAATCAAAGTTTTTCTGAGGCTGGAATTCAAACACATACGGAAAGCCTTAAGGATAGTTTGGCGTATTTTACAGATAAATTAAAAACCCATGTGGTTAACCCTTCTTCAGATGAAAATATTCATAAAAATCTTGATGCACTTGAAAGCTATGACGGTCTTATATGGGGAGGTAGTAGTTTAAACATTTATAACAATACTCCCGAAATAAAAAGACAAATTGAATTTATGAAAGAATGTCAGAAAAAAATCAAAAAAATTTTAGCAATATGTTGGGGCATGCAAGTAGCAGTAACAGCAGCAGGAGGGGAAGTAAAAAAAGCGATAAAAGGATCTCATAGAGGTATTGCATCAAATATAGAAATTAATGAAAATGGTTTAAACCACCCACTTTATAAAAATAAAGATCAAAAATTTAATACACCAGCGTTTAATTTTGATGAGGTAGTTACAATGCCAGAAAATTCTACCTTGTTAGCTTCAAATTCAATAAACAATGTTCAAGGATTAAACTTTAGTATTGGAGATTGTGATATTTGGGGATTACAGTATCATCCCGAAATTACTTACAATAAAATGATCAATTTGATTATTTTTAGAAAAAAAAGATTGTTAGAAAGAGGAGCTTTTAAAGATAAAAATGAGATCGATAGTCACATCGAGCACATTGAAAGAGAAAATAAAAAATTAGATAAAATTTCAAGAATGAGAGAATTAGAGAATTGGCTTGATTATCTTAATTTAGAATAATCCTTCAATCTCACCTTTATCGTTTAATTTTATAGAGTCTGCCGCAGGAACTCTAGGAAGGCCTGGCATAGTCATGATTTCACCGCACACAACAACGATAAACTCAGCACCGGAAGAAAGTCTTACTTCTCGAACAGGCAAAACATGACCTGTCGGAGCGCCTTTTAAATTTGGATCTGTTGAAAAACTATATTGTGTTTTTGCAATACAAACAGGTAACTTTCCATAACCCTTTTCTTCAAATTCTTTAAGTTGTTGTCTTACTTTTGTGTCTGCCACTACCTCAGAGGCACTATACATTTCTTGAGCAATTTTTTCTATTTTTTTGAATAACGGTAGATCATCTTCATATAAAAATTTGAAAGTATCTTTTTTATCTTCACAAATTTCTACAACGTTTTTAGCCAGTTCAATAGTTCCTTCACTTCCATTTGACCAATGAGTGCATTTAGAAGCCTTCACTCCTTGTGTTTCACAAAAATCTAACAAGGTTTTCATTTCATCTTCTGTATCAGTAATAAAATGATTAACTGCAACTGTAACAGGTAATCCAAACTTTCTAATATTATTTATATGTCTACGTAAATTCACCATTCCCTCTTTTAGTGCTGATACATTTTCTTTTTTTAAATCTTCTTTATTGACTCCTCCATGCATTTTAAGTGCTCTTATAGTTGCTACAATGACTACACAGTCTGGTTTAAGTCCAGATTTTCTGCATTTAATATCTAAAAATTTTTCAGCTCCTAAATCTGCTCCAAATCCTGCCTCCGTTACAACATAGTCAGATAATTTTAAACCTGCTTTTGTTGCAATTACAGAATTACAACCATGAGCTATATTTGCAAAAGGTCCACCGTGGATTATTGCTGGATTATTTTCTAAAGTTTGAGTTACATTTGGTCTGATTGCTTCTTTAAGTAGAACAGTCATTGGACCTTGTGCATTTAAATCTCTTGCATATATAGATCGTTTGTCTCTAGTGTATCCAATCGTAATATTTCCAATTCTATTTTCTAAATCTTTTAAGTCTGAAGCTAAACAAAAGATAGCCATCAATTCGGATGCAACTGTGATGTCAAAACTATCTTGTCTTGGATAACCATTGGCTACCCCTCCTAGATCTACAATTATTGATCTTAAGGATCTATCATTCATATCCATTACTCTTCTCCAAACAACTCTTCTAACGTCAATGTTAAGTTTGTTACCCCAATAAATATGATTATCAATTAATGCAGATAATAAATTATGAGAAGATGTAATAGCATGAAAGTCACCTGTAAAATGAAGATTGATTTGTTCCATCGGTACTACTTGCGCATAACCACCTCCAGCAGCCCCTCCTTTCATTCCAAAAGATGGACCAAGACTTGGCTCTCTTAAACAGACAATAGATTTTTTTCCAATTTTATTTAACCCGTCATTTAAACCAACTGAGGTTGTGGTTTTACCCTCACCAGCAGGAGTAGGGGTAATAGCGGTAACTAAAATTAGTTTGCCGTTTTCTTTTTTAAGAGTATTTAAATATTCCAGATTTATTTTGGCTATATGTCTACCCATTGGACTAAAAGCAAAATTTTCATCTGGTACACCAACTTTTGATAAAATATCTTTTATGGGTTGCATCTTAGCTTCTCGAGCTATTTGGATGTCAGATTTTACTTCAGCCATAAATAATCAAATAAATTAAAAGTTTTTATCTGTGACTTCTTATCCTTTTTTGTTATTTTTGGAAACTTCTAAAAAATATATATAAAAAAAATAAGCACTATTTAAATTGATTGTTATAAAATTAAATAATGCAAAAATATTCTATATTTAACTTAGTTAAAAACGCTTTTTCTAACCATGAGAATTGGGATTTGGCATGGAAAGACCCAACACCAAAAGAGCAATATGACGTTGTAATTATAGGTGGTGGTGGCCATGGACTGGCTACAGCATATTATCTCGCTAAAGAACATAATATTACTAATGTTGCAATTATAGAGAAAGGTTGGATAGGTGGTGGAAACGTTGGACGTAACACTACGATAATTAGATCAAATTATATGCATGATGAAAATGGTTTGTTTAGCGAGTTTGGAATGGATTTATGGAGAAAGATGAGTCAAGATTTAAACTACAACGTAATGTTTTCTCCAAGAGGAATTATTAATCTTGCACACTCCGATGCGCAAATGAACGCTTATGCCAGAAGAGGAAATTCAATGAGGTTAAATGGCATTGATGCAGTTTTACTTAATAGAGAACAAGTTAAAGAAATAATTCCAATGGCTGATTTTTCTGAAAATGTGAGGTTTCCTATTTTTGGAGGATTGATGCAGCCAAGTGCTGGCACAGCAAGACATGATGCAGTTGCTTGGGGTTATGCGCGACAAGCAGACTCAATGGGTGTCGATATAATTCAAAACTGCGAGGTAACAGGGTTCGATGTTGTGGCAGGTAAAATAAAAGGAATAAGAACCTCTAGAGGAAATATTAAAGCTAAAAAAGTTGGCATTTGTGTTGCTGGAAGCACAAATATTTTAGCAGAAAAATTAAACATGACTTTACCAATTGAAACTCATTTACTACAAGCATGTGTTTCTGAACCAGTAAAACCAGTTTTAGATAATGTAGTTACGTTTGGTGCAGGACACTTTTATGTAAGTCAATCAGACAAAGGTGAGATGGTAATGGGTGGTGATCTTGATGGGTACAATAGTTATGCTCAAAGGGGAAATCTACCGACATTGCAACATGTATTGACTGAAGGAATAGCGATGATGCCGTTTTTAAGTAAATTAAAAATGCTCAGAACATGGGGTGGTATTATGGATATGTCAATGGATGGATCACCTATAATTGATAAAACACACATTGAAGGTTTATATTTAAATTGTGGATGGTGTTATGGAGGGTTTAAAGCTACACCTGCTTCGGGTTGGACATTTGCTCATACTATTGCACAAGACAGAGTTCATGAATTAAACGCTGGTTATAGTTTAAATAGATTTAGTACAGGTAATCTTATTGATGAAAAAGGACTTGGTACTAAAACTTGGATATCATAAATGCTTTATATAAATTGCCCACATTGTGGAATGAGATCCCAAAATGAATTTTCATATGGTGGTGATGCAACTGTAAAAAGGCCAGTGTTAAATAAAGAGGTTTCCGATCAAGAATGGGATGATTTCGTTTATAATAGAAAAAGTTTAAGAGGTAAGCATTTAGAGCTGTGGCAACATATTTCTGGATGTAGACAATGGATAAAGGTTGAGAGAGATACTGCAACTCATGAAATTTTCAGAACTTTTAAAGCTGATGAGGAAGTTGCTTAATGACCCAAGCTTTTAGAATTGATAATGAAGGATTAATAAATAGGGAAAAAAAATTATCCTTCAAATTTAATGGCAAAACATACTTTGGTTATGAAGGGGATACATTGGCATCGGCTTTATTGGCAAATGGAGTTCATTTAGTTGGAAGAAGTTTTAAGTACCATAGACCAAGAGGCTTCTTTGGTGCTGGAGTTGATGAACCATATGCAATAGTTCAACTATATAGAAATGGTGAAACAGAGCCTAATATTAAAGCTACTGAGCAGGAGTTATTTGAGGGTTTAGAGGCAAAAAGTGTGAATTGCTGGCCAAGTGTAAATTTTGATATTGGTGCAATAAATAATTTTTTAAAAATTTTTTTACCAGCAGGTTTTTATTACAAAACTTTTATGTGGCCAAAAAGCTTTTGGTATCGAATTTATGAACCTTTTATAAGAAAAGCAGCTGGTTTAGGTGTAGCATCAACCAAACATGATAATGAAAGGTATGAGCATAAATATGAATATTGTGATTTATTAATCGCAGGTTCAGGACCCTCAGGATTAGCTAGCGCATATGCTGCAGCAAAAAATGGAGCTAAAGTAATTTTAGCTGAAGACAAAGCAAGATTTGGTGGATCTTTACTAACTAGTGATGTCAATATCGGCAATCAATCAGGAAAAGATTGGGCCGAGGGAATAATTGCAGAACTCAAAACAATGCCAAATGTTGTTGTAAAAAATAGATCTCAGATTTTTGGATACTATGATCACAATATGCTTGTGATGTCTGAAAAGGTCAGTGATCATTTACCAGCAACTAAAAAATATCACCCAAATAAGAGGCTATGGTACATTCGTGCTAAGGAAGTTTTGATTTCTTCTGGATCAATTGAAAGACCAATAGTTTTTGGAAATAATGATACACCAGGAGTGATGCTTTCTTCAGCTGCTAAAGAATATTTAAAAGTATATGGTGTTTTAGTTGGAAAAAAACCATTGGTATTTACAAATAACGATAGTGGATACGAAACAGCAATTGAATTTAAAAAACATGGAATAGATCCTATTGTTTTAGATACAAGAAAAAATCCTGTATCGGAAATAATTGATGAAGCAAAAAATTTGGGAATTAACATAAGGAACTCTTATGTTGTGGTTGCAGCAAAAGGATATAAAAAAGTAAAATCTGCAGATATTGCAAATATTTCTGAAGATAAAAAAGTATTAAGTAAAATAGAAAATATACAATGTGATTGTATTTGTGTTTCTGGTTTTTGGACGCCAACTATTCATTTAGCATCTCAATCAGGAAATAAAACTAAGTTTAAAGAAGAAATTGATGCATTTGTGCCAGGGCAATCAAAACAAAATGAAATTACTTTAGGTGCAGCTAATGGAGTATTTTCGCTTGATGAAACATTAAAAACTTCATTTAAAGCAGGAAGTGAATTATCAAAAAAAATTACTGAAAATGATAATGAGATAGCTATTCCAAATGTTGTTGAAAAAAAATCTTCTAAACATGATAAGTTTTGGTGCGTCCCGTTGCCGAAAGGTAAAAATTATAAAAGATTTTTAGATTTTCAAAATGATGTAGCAGTATCAGATGTAGAAATAGCCTTGAGAGAAGGTTATCGTTCAATTGAGCATGTTAAAAGATATACCACTCTTGGAATGGCAACAGACCAAGGCAAAACAAGTAACTTAAATGGTCTTCAGCTAGTATCTGAAATTGAAAATAAAGTAGTTCCAGCTGTTGGTCATACAACTTTTAGACCACCATATACACCTGTTTCAATTGGAGCAATTGTTGGAAGGGAAGTTGGAAAACATTCAAAACCAACAAGAAAATCACCAATGCATGAATGGCATAAAAAAAATAATGCAGTTTTTGTTGATGCAGGTGTTTGGTTAAGACCAAGATATTATAAAAAAGGAAATGAAAATTTATTTGAGGCCTCTAAAAGAGAGGCTAAAAATGTAAGAACAAATGTTGGAGTTTGTGACGTTACAACTTTAGGAAAAATTGATGTCAAAGGTCCTGATGCAGCAGAATTGTTAAATAGAGTTTATACTAATGCGTGGCTAAAGCTACCAGTTGGAAAAGCTAGATACGGTGTAATGTTAAGAGAAGATGGAATTGTTATGGATGACGGAACAACTACAAGAATTTCAGAAAATCATTATCATATGACTACTACTACAGCTCAAGCAGCAAATGTTCTTTCTCATTTAGAATATTATTTGCAATTAGTTTGGCCTGAATTAAATGTGAATGTAGTTTCAACTACAGAGCAATGGGCTGGAGCAGCTATTGCTGGACCTAAATCTCGAGATTTATTACAAAAATTATTTCCAAATTCTGATGTATCAAATGAAGGATTACCTTTTATGGGCTATATGGAGGGAGATTTATTTGGTGTTAAAGCAAGAATATTTAGAATTTCGTTTTCAGGCGAGCTTGCTTATGAAGTAAATGTTGAGTCTGATTATGGAAATTTTATGTGGGAAAAAATAATTGAAGTTGGTGAAGAATTTAATATTCAACCATATGGAACAGAAGCATTATCAACTCTTAGAATTGAAATGGGACATGTTGCTGGATCAGAACTTGATGGTAGAACAATTCCTTACGATAACGCTTTAGAAGGTCTTGTTAGTAAAAAGAAAGATTTTATTGGAAAAAGATCATTACAAAGATCTGCATTTATAGCTGAAGATAGACAGAGAATAGTAGGAGTAGTTCCATTAGACAAACAAACAAGTATACCAGAAGGCTCTCACTTAGTTAAAGATGATAAAGCACCATTACCAAATCCAAAGTTAGGTCATATCTCTGCATCATGTTGGAGCGTTGAATATGATAACCCTTTTTCTTTGGCAATTTTGAAAGATGGAAAAAACATGATTGGACAAAAGCTTTTTGCAATGTCGCCACTTAAAAATAAAGTGATACCAGTTGAGATAGTTTCATCACATTACGTAGACCCAAAAGGTGAAAGAGTTAGATCATGACATTAATTTCAGCTTTATCAAATGTACATTCAAAAGGTCGATTTGGAGATTATAAAGGTAAAAATGAAAATGATTTACTTAAAATATCTGAAATCAAAAATTTATTAATTGTTCAAATAGTTCAGTACAAATATTCTTCAGTTTCATTTGAGAATATTGATATTGATGGATTGAAATTAAAAAATGAACCTTTAACCGTAGTATTTAATGAAACTACAAGGATTTTGTGGAATGGACCAAAAAACTGGCTTTTAGTTTCAATAAAAAAAGATTTAATTAAAAATGTATCAGATAATTTTAGAGATACAGATTTCGCTATAACAGATTTATCTCATTCTAGAGCTATTATTGAAATCGAAGGAAATGATTCTATAGAAGTTTTGAAAAAAGGATGTCCTTTTAATTTTAATAAATTGGATAAAAATAATTCAATTAACTCAACTTATAATGGAATAGCTTTTACTGTAGATAGGTTGGGCGAAAATCCCAATAAAGTGAGATTATTTGCTCTAAGAAGTTTTGGCGAATCTTTATATCATTCTATAACAGACGCATCACTAGAGTTTGGCTTTGAAACTTTGTAAGCTTAAATTTTCAATCTCTTGTTGCAATATAAACACCTATAGAAGTAATTATAAATCCAATTAAATCTAAGCTAGTTAAACTTTCGTTTAAGAAAAGCCATGCCATAAAAGCAGATGTAGTAGGGATTAAAAAAAAAATAGAAACAGTTTTGCTTGCTGAATTATTTTTAATTAAAAACATCAATATTGTAAATGCTCCAAATGATACCAAAAAAATTTGATGGCTCATTGCAATAACAAATGTTCGTGAGAAATCAATATAAGGATCAACAAACAAAATAATTATTAATAAATGAAATACACATCCACCAATGGCTTGATTCATGTTGTTTACAGATAAAGGTAGGTTGTTGCTTAATTTTTTTTGCCATAAAGTTGAAAATGTAATTGCTAATAATGCAATTATAGTTGCAATTAATCCTGCTGTTGGTATTTTAGAACCCAAATCAAAACCTAACACAAGTCCTGCACCAGCAAATCCTAACAAAACACCTATCCATTGTTTTGAAGACACTTTCTCATTCAAAATTGGACCACTTAATGCGTTCGTCAGAACTGGTTGCAGTGTTACGATTAATGCTGCTATTGCTGTTGGCATACCGATTGAAATTGAAAAAAAGACACCACCAAGATAAAAGCCATGAAATAACACGCCGCTAAAAAAAGATTCAAAAAAATTTCTTTTACTGACTATAATTTTATGTTTTGAATAAATAGAAAACAAAAAAAAACCTAAAGCAACTAGAGCAAATCTAAACGCTAGAGCAGCAAATGGATCGCT
>CACHCM010000027.1 GCA_902578325.1 uncultured Pelagibacteraceae bacterium | reverse complement strand
AATATTTGTATTTTGAGCTAGAGCAAAACTAAAGCAACATAATAAGCTCAATATTGATAGAAAGATTTTCATTTAATTTATTATATTAATAATACTTTTTTTTATTGTTTCACTTACTTTTATTGTTCCATCTTTGTTGGGGTGTATACCGTCCTGTTGATTCAAACTTGGATTAAGTGCCACACCTTCAAGAAGAAATGGGATTAATACTAAATTATATTTTTTTGATAACTTTGGATAAATAGCATCAAACTCTTTTTTATACTTTTCCCCATGAGTATCTGGTGCCATCATTCCAGCTAAAATAATTTTAATTTTTTTATTCTGAGCAACTTTTATTATTTTTTCTAAATTTTTTTCTGTTTCCTCTGGTTGGATTCCTCTAAGCATATCATTAGCACCTAATCCTAAAATAATTAAATCAATACCTGGCTCTGATAAACTCCACTCAGCTCTATTTAATCCACCTGATGACGTGCTACCAGAGACACTTCCATTAATGACTTTAATATTTAACCCAGCTTGCTTAAGATTGTTTTCTAAAACTATTGATAAATGATGTTCTTTAGGTAATCCATAACCAGCCATCAAACTATCACCAAATAAAACCACCTTTTCTATTGCACTTGCCTTTATGTGCACTAGAAAGAATACCAAAATTTTAATAAATGTAGTTTTATTCATGAGTACTCTTCTTAAATTAAAAAAAATAAATCTCAAATACCAAACTGGTAAAGATAGTATCAGTGTTTTAAAGAATATAGATTTAAATATTAAGAAAAAAGAAACTGTTTCAGTAGTTGGAGAAAGTGGCTCAGGGAAAACAAGTTTAATAATGTTAATTGGAGGCTTAGAAAAACCAACCTCTGGTAAAATAATTTTTAATGATCAAGACATAACAGACCTTAGTGAAGACGAAGTATCTGAGATAAGAAAGAAAAATATTGGAATAATATTTCAGTCTTTTTATTTAATTCCTAATTACACAGCAGTTGAAAATGTTGCTTTAACCCTTGAACTTAATAATTTTAAGAGTCCAGAAAAAGAAGCAAAAATTTTATTAGATCGTTTTGGTTTGAAACATCGTTTTAATAATTTACCAAGTCAATTATCAGGTGGAGAACAACAAAGAGTTGCTATCGCTAGGGCAATTGCAGTGAGGCCTGAATTAATTTTAGCTGATGAACCAACAGGAAACCTAGATACTGAAAATTCTATCATGATTGCAAATATTTTATTTAAGTACGTCAAAGAAGAAGGTTCTTCTTTAATCATGGTAACTCATGACCCTAAGCTTGCTGACAAAGCTAAAAAAAAAATAAAAATTAAAGATGGAAAAATTAAATAATCATTCAGAATTTAGTTTGATTTTTAAATATGCTATAAAAGACTTAAGCAGAAATTATCATAAAATTTCTAGTATAATTGTCACGTTATTTATAAGTCTTTTTATCTTAAGTGCTATTTTCACAATTGAGGATAGTCTTAAAAAAGAACTGAATGATAATGCCAAAGCACTTTTAGGTGGGGATTTAGAGATTGATTACAATCGAAATCAGGGAAATTTAGATCTAGTTAACCAAGTAAAAGAATTTGCAACTATTTCTCAAATGATTGAGTTCAGTACCATGCTTTCAACTACTGACAGAGAAAAAAATAAATCATTATTTACTAGAATTAAAACTGTGGATGAAAAATATCCTTTATATGGAAATGTTGTTTATGAGCCAATTGGTGCTTATGAAAGAATGCAAAAAGAAACTAACACTATCCTGATCAATGAAAGTTTATCAAAAACCCTAAATATTAAAATTAATGAAATAGTAAAAGTTCAAGATCAAGATTTTACAGTAATTGGAATTATTAAATCAGTACCAGATGTAAGTGGATTTGTTGCATTTGGCGATTGGGCTTTAGCAGGAAAACAAACTTTAGAAATTTTAAAACTAAACGGAATTGGAAGCTTTTTAAACTATGAATACAAAGTAAAGTTTAATGAAAATGATAAGCCAGAGGAAATTGAAGAACGAATTGAAGAAATCTTTAAAGACGATCAAAAAGTTAAACTTAGATATCCTGAAAATTCTGCAAGTGGGATAAAGAGAATTATAAATAATTTTTCTCAATTTTTATCCCTTGTATCTATCAGTGCAATGTTGATAGCTGGTATTGGAATAGCAAATACTCTGCTTTCTTTTATTAATCAAAACAACATGTCGATAGCTGTAAGAAAAGCAGTTGGCTTTTATTCAGGCAATATTAAAACACTATATTATCTGCAGTTATTTATACTTTTATTTATCATCACTGTTGTTGCTTATGGATCAAGTTTCTTAATTGTACCAATCGTAGATAAATATTTATCTGATGGATTAGGATTGAATGTTTATCCAGTGTTTTCATTGCTGAATTTTTTAAAAATATTTTTTGTAGGATTATTGGTACTGGTAATTTTTTCTATTCCAACAATTAGTTCTATTGATCAAGTTAAAGCGTCTAATTTATTTAGAAACGTATTCCAAAACCTTCAATTTTTTTATTCTAAGAGATCAGTTGTTTTTAGCTTTGTTTTGTTATCTATCTTAATTTTGTTATTCACGATTGGATCAGAACAACCTTCTTACAGTTTAGGTTATTTTGCTGCTTTTTTTGTGTGTTTAATTGTATTTTTCTTACTTTCAAAATTAATCATTTATTTTCTTAAAAAATTCAGATCTAGTCCAATAATTTCTTTAAAAGTTTCAATTAAAAATATTACCCAAACAAAAAGTATAACTCCCATCACAGTTATGTCTCTTGGCTTAGGAGTTACTTTGTTATTAACGTTGGCCTTAGTTGGTACAAATTTTCAAAGAGAAATTGCTAAATCTATTCCTGATATTGCACCTGATTATTTCTTTGTCGGTATTCAAAAAGGAGAAAGAGAGAAATTTGAACAAGGAATTTTAAATATGGATCCAAATGCATCTATTGAAATTGTACCAATGGTATCCTCTGGAATTGAAAAAATTAATGGCGTGGATCCTAACACTTATATTAAACCAGATAATGATAGTTACTGGGTAATTGGTAGCGAACGAAGATCTTCATGGGTACAAGATGTACCTGGGGATAATCCAATTCTAGAGGGTAAATGGTGGGATTTATCAAATCCAGATCAACTTCAAATATCTCTAGATGCAAAAATTGCAAAAGATTTTAACATTCAGTTAGGTGATATTTTTACTTTAAATGTTTATGGACGTGAAATTGAAGGTGAAGTAATTAATTTTAGAGAAGTGGATTATCGAGATTTAAGTATTAATTTTGCTATGTTATTTAATCCTCAATTTGCAAAAAATATTCCACACGAATATTTGGCTACTGCAAAATTTAATTCAAATAAATTTGATGAAACTAAAATGCTTGAAATCATGCCAAGTTTATCAATGATAAAAATTTCAGATTATTTATCTAAAGTTACAGCTGTTTTAAATAAAGTATTTATTGCAGTTACTTTAATTTCAGCAGTTACTATTGTTATAGGGTTAATCGTAATTTCAAGTGCAATTATGGTTCAAGGAAAAGTTAAAGAATATCAAAATTTAGTCTTTAAAATTTTAGGTTTTTCAAAAAAACAAATTGTTTTTTCATCATTAATTGAATTCATTATTATTTTTAAATCTGTGATTTTAATTGCAATATTCTTTGCAGTGATTGGTTCAAAATTTATTATGGAAAATATTTTTGAGCTAGTTTGGATGTTTGATTTTAAAGTTTTAATTTATTTAGGATTATCAATTGGTTTTGTTACTTTAATATTAATATTGCTAACAAACTTAAAATATCTAAATCCTAAAGTTTATCCTCTTATAAGAAATCAATAATTAAAATTTAGTAATTTTTCTATCCAAAGAAATTAGATTTAATTCTACTTTTAATTTTGGAAACCTTTTTTTTATTTGTTTTTTTATTTTATAGAACGACTCTTTATGAATTTTTTTCTCATTTGCTGGGCTAAATTCTTTTTTTCCATTAGCAATTTTTGCTGCTCCACAATCTTTATGATTAATAACAATTAATTTTTCTATTTTATGTAATTGAATAGAAGTTGCTAAATTATCATAAAAGGTTTTATGCCATTGATTAAATTTATTATGTGTAACCCCGATAGCTGCACCTGCAATTGTAAATGCACTGTATTTTCCTATTAATTTTTTTTTGTGTAAATGATTGTGTATTATATGTTGAAATCTTGGATCTATACAAGATAATACCATTGCTTTAAATTTTGATTTCTTCAATTTAGTTGCACTTTAAACATGGCCTCATTTCTTCTATTCATTGGTAGAGTAAATGGACTGTCATATGTTGCTCTAATTGGTGAGCTTATAATTGATATGCTGTTTTTTTGTAACTCTTTTTCTAAAATTTCTTTGTGTTTAAGGAAATTTCTATCTGATGCTCGACCAGAATACCTCAACACCGCGTAGTATCCTCCTTCAACATTAACTATTTTAACATCTTCCCTGCTAGGATTTGGTGCATTTTCTGAGTTAAATTTAGAAGGTAAATAAAATTGCATGCTCATATTTCCATTTTTCTCAACTTGAGTAACTGGGGTTGTCATTTTAATTTTCTCCTGATTATCATTTCTGCCTGAAATGTAATTAAATAATTTTCTAAAATTACTATCTATTCCAGATGTCATTGTTTCTACCGCTAATCGATCAGAATATTTTCTAATCTCATATACCTCATTTTTTGAGATAACTTCATAATTTGCTTCTTCGTAAGCCATTACTGTAGAATACGGTAAGATAAATAAAGTACAAAATACAATCAAATAAAGTTTAATTATTCTCATTATTTCATAACTTTATATTCAAAATTTTGTGTAGTTTCATTGATTTGGATTAATTTTGCACCATTTCTTTCATGAAAGTTAGTCGCCATTTCTGTAAGTGGTGAGAGAGTAACTAATCTATTTAAGTGATTGGATTTTTTTATATTTTTAAACACTTCTTTTACAATTAATTTTCCTCCACCTTTTTTTTTGGACCATACAGTGTAAGCTATAGCTATTTGACCACCTGATTGATCTCTCATAGCTGTTTGTAGAAATGCATCAGTGCTTAATTTTTCTAACTCTTCAACACTTTTTGGAATTTCATTTGTATAAGCAAAACACATAACGGCATGAATTTCTCCTTGATACTCAACACCAAAAATTTTTCTTCCATATCCTGTTCTAAACTTATTATCTAACTCTGGTCTAACAGGATCCTCTTCAGGATTACATTCTTTAAGCTCAACAAGTTTTGCACCTTTGACCCAACCAAAAAAATTATCAATATTTTTACTTAAAACTTGTATATTTTTTCTTAATCTTGCTTTAATTCTTGGTTTAAATTTTTTTTTCATTTTAATTATAATTATCTACCATTTATTTTAAAGTTTTAATGCGTTATTAAATCATACCAGATAATCATACAAAAGCTTTGCACTAGTAACAAAAATTAAAGCATATAAAATATTGTAAAATAATTTCTCCTCTATAATTTTAAGTAATTGATATCCAATTAATATTCCAAGTAATGCAACTGGAAATAAGGTTGCTGACTGTTTAAAAGATTCAAAGTTTGTCATAGATAAACTAATGTACAGTGGAAGTTTAATTAAATTAACAAAAGTAAAAAAAAATATTCTCGTACCTACATAAATTTCTTTTTTCATTCTAAGCGGAAGTAAATAAAGACTAGTGGGAGTTCCTCCTGCATGTACACAAAAACTTGTGAATCCTGCTACAACTGAGCAAGCCCCACCTTTAAGTATGTTTTTTTCTGATTTTTTTTCTTTATTTTTTTTAAAAAAAAAGTAATGACTAGCAAACAAAAAGCCCATAACTCCAATAACAAATTTTAACAATTCCTCTGAAAAATATGAAAAAGTTAGTGATCCAATAAATATCCCAATAGCTGCAAAGGGAACCATTAATTTTAAAGTTTCTAAGTCAAATTCTTTTCTATATTTATAAACAGCAATAAAATCTGAAAATATTAATATTGGTAAAATAATTCCTAAAGCTTGGTTTAATGGCATCACTATAGTCATTAATGGTACAGAAATTAAAGTCATAGAGCCACCCAGACCTGATTTTGCAATTCCATATAAAATAATGGCAGGAACAACAGTCAAGAAAAATAAAAAGTTTATTTCCATCTATTTAATGATTTTAATAATTTTGAGCCTAAAGGACTAATTGGCTTTTGAAGTATTATTTCTTTTCCAGTTCTATCTTTTACTAATTCTAATAATTTAGTTGCTAACCCTTGTTTTCTAAAAATTGGATTAACAAAAATATACTCTACTTCACCCTTCTCGTTAAATCTAACAAAGCCTATTGTTGTATTTTCATTTTTAAATGTAAAAACTCCCTCCGACTCCTTAATCTCAAAATTTGAAATATCCAGACTTTCCATAAACCCTAGTAATTCAGAAGCAAAAGGATTACCACAATTGCAGCAATTATGGAGCTAACGACAATATAATTAAGTTTAATGTTGAATTTTTTTTCTACAAATTCAGTAATTTTCTCCCAGAACAAAACAATCAGAAAAATAATAAGAGCTGGAAGAATATATTTAATCATTATTTAAGCTTTTATATTATAACCTTTTTTAAGAAGACTTGTTACTATCACTATACAAATAATCAAAAAACTTAACATTAAACCAACACTTATCCATATATTAAAATCTGATACTCCATAAAATGAAAATCTAAGTCCATTGATAAGATATACTACAGGGTTAAAATATGTAACTATTTGCCAAAACTCTGGCAGCATATCCAAAGAATATAGGCTTCCTCCTAAAAATACCATGGGAGTTATAACAAGAGTAGGTATGATTGACATTTGCTCGAAATTAGAACTCATTAATCCAATTAAAAAACCGAATAATGCAAAAGTAAATGAAACTAATACTAAAAGAAAAATCATTAATATTGGAAATTGTACTTCAACTTCAACAAAAAAAGTTGATGTAATAAATATCATACAACCTACAATTAAAGTTTTAGTTGCTCCTGCACCAACAAATGCGAGAACTATTTCTAATGTTGATATTGGCGCAGCTAAAATTTCATAAATTGTTCCATTAAATTTAGGAAAAAAAATACCAAAAGATGTGTTACTTATTGATTGAGTTAATAATGTAAGCATCAACAAACCAGGTACAATATATGATCCATAACTAATGCCATCAATATTTTCAACATAACCTCCGATTACTGAACCAAAAACAATAAAATATAAAGAGGTTGATAATACTGGCGATAATAAAGATTGCATCAATGTACGTCTAAATCTATCCATCTCATGAAGATAAATTGCTTTAAAAGCATAATAATTAAACATTTTTATTTTCCTTTACTAAACTTACAAAAATTTTTTCTAAAGTACTTTGTTCTGTTTTTAAATCTTTTAATTTAAATCCTGCATCTTTTAAGTCTTGAAGTAAATTTGTAATACCAGTTTGTTTTGCTTGAACATTATAAGTATAATCAATGGATATTTTATCTTTTCCAATTTCAAGATTATATTTTTCTAAACTGCTTGGTATTTCATTGACATCTTCCTGTAATTCTACTGTAAGTTTCTTATGACCCATTTTCTTCAATAGTTCTTTTGTTTCATCAACAACTATGATTTCTCCTTGATTGATCACTCCCACTCTATCCGCAATAGCCTCTGCTTCTTCTATGTAGTGTGTTGTTAAAATTATTGTAACACCAGTTTTTCTTAAACTTTCAACAACTTTCCACATATCTTGTCTTAGCTCAACATCTACTCCAGCGGTTGGTTCATCTAAGAACAAAATAGTTGGTTCATGAGATAATGCTTTTGCAATCAAAACTCTTCTTTTCATTCCTCCAGACAACTGTCTAAGCCTTAAATCTTTTTTATCCCATAAACTCAAATCTTTTAAAACTTTTTCAATATGTTTTGGGTCAGGTTTCTTTCCATATAAACCTCTGGAGTAGGAAACGTTATTAAATACGGTTTCAAATTGTTCCAGAGTAAGCTCTTGTGGAACTAAACCAATTTTTGACCTTGTTTCTCTATAATCATTAATAATATCAAATTCATCTACAGTAACTTTTCCTGAAGAAGGTCTAACTATTCCACAGATAATACTTATAAGAGTAGTCTTTCCTGCGCCATTTGGTCCAAGCATTGCAAAAATTTCACCCTTTTTAATATTAAGATTGATGTTTTTTAATGCTTCAAATCCATTGTCATAGACTTTTGATAAGTTATTTATGGTAATTTGATCACTAGACATTTGATAATCATATATAGAGACAATTTATTGTATTACAATAAATTAAAATTTACGTTAAATGAAAAAACTTATGAAAAAATTTTTAATTTTTATTTGTTTTGTATTGGCATTGACTTCCAAAGCAACTAGTAAAGAAACGACTTATGATAAACAATTATTTGATAAAGCTCTATCGGAAGGAAAAGTTGTTGTTGTGAGTTCTTGGATTAAATATTGCTCGTCATGTGCAGGTCAAATGGAAGTGTTAAAAAAAGCAAAAAAAGATTTTGAAAATATGGAATACTTTGCTTTTGATGTAACAAATAAAGAAATTGCTCAATTTTTTAATGTTCAATATCAAACAACACTTTTAATTTTTAAAGATAATAAAGAAGTTTACAGAAGTATTGGTGAGACAACCAAAGAACTTATTTATGACGCTTTAAAATCCTCTATCTAAATTTAATTTTCAAAATTATTACTGGCAAGAAAGTTGCAATTAAAAAAGATAAAAATAATAAAGATTGAGCTATAAAAGTTGAAAATATATCTTTCGGAAAAATTACTCCCACTAATAAACTTTGAGAAAAATCTGGAAATGGAAACATTAAAATTCCAGCAATTAAACCAATTATAATTGAAATATAAGCAGTATTTTCATTTACTTTATTATAGAAACTATAAAAAACAGTAACTACAAACGCACAACAAAGTAAATCTGCTAGTAAAAATAGATATAAAATATCAAATCCTTTTGAAGCAATACCAAAAGCAATAACAGACAAAATTAAAATGAAATATTTAGATATTTTTAAAAAATTAGTTTTTTTATCTAGGTTAAAAGCTGCTTTACCATCAACTACGAACAAACTAGAAATAGCATTAACTAAAGTATCAACGGTCGAAATTGTTAATGCAAGACCAAGAATAATGATCAATAAAGATAAAACTTCGGTTTGTTCTTTTAATAATAAACTAAAAAAACCCAAATCAGGTCTAATAGATGGATCAATAGAGAATGAAACCATCCCAATAAAGCCCATTAAAAAAACTATTGGAACAATTATAAAGAAAGAAATTATCAAACCACTTTTTAATGTTTGATAATCTTTTGCTGCATATACTCTTTGCCAATTTCCTTGATGAAATAAATTAGTTGCTGCAACTGCTATAAAGAATGTTAATCCTGCAGTATATCCTGGAATATAGTTTGAACTTAATAATTGAGGATTCTTATTCTCAATTAAAGAAAAAGAAAAATTATTTCCTGAAGATGAACTGATAATTGAGATTAAAATAAACAACAAAACACCAATTACAATCATTTGAATATTATCAGTAAATATTGATGCTCTTAATCCCCCATAAAGAGTATAGCTTAAGGTAGCTACTAAAACTATTAATGCTGTAATCCACAATTCTGTACCAGATATATAATTAATTAATACAGCAACTGCTGTTACTTCTGCACAAAGAAAAATAAACATATAAAAGATTGTCATTAACAAAATTAACTTAAATAGACTTTTGCTAAATTTCTTTCTCATAAACTCAACTAAAGAAGATCCTTTTGGAAATTCATTTCTAATTTTTTTTCCAAAATAAATTAAGAAAATCATTGGAAAAGCTGTGCCTAATGCATAACCAATAACAGCGCCTATTCCGCCCCACGTTGCTGCTGCGACGGGACCAAATAAAATCCAAGCTCCTAAAGCAGATGCTACAAGACTTGTGGTAAGTGAAAATAAACCAATGTTTCTATTTGCAGTTAAATAATTGTTTATTCCTTTAAATTTTTTGGAATGAAAAATTCCTAGGAAAGCAAATACTAAACTAATTGTGATAACTAATATCAATGACGTAAATTGAGTTAAAAAATATATTTTATCCATTTTATCCCTTTCTGAATTACCGGACAGGTTCTTCGGGTATGATCTCAGTCTGTTAAGACACCCCAATTGTATAATTAATATATCTGATTAATAATTAAAAGTCTTTTTAAGTTTTTTATTTTTGAGTTTTGTGGTTCATTATTTCTATCATGCATTGTGTAGCGTATTCTCTCCACTCAGTTGATGTTTTGTTCTTTAAGCTATTTAGGTGGTTTCTGTTACTTTGTATATCATCTTTATGCTTGATATAATCAGCACCATTTAAATTTGCTTCCATACTTGACAGGTTTGTTTCCATTGCTTTTATCCATTCTTTACCAAGCTCAACACATTTTTGGTCATCTTTTTCATCACAAATTTGCTTGAAAAAATTAAAGATAACATCATCAGTGTTAACTGAAGTATTCATTAATTATTGTTTACAGATACCTATAGATTCTGGACCACAAGTTTGGCCGTTTGTCCACGTAGCTCCAGTTAAATTAGCTCCATCAAAATTAGCATTGGTAATATTGGATGATGTGAAATTAGCTTCCATTAAATTTGAGTTTTGAAAATTAGCTTCAATTAATGTTGCGCCCATAAAATCAACCCTAGTTAAGTTTGCTCCAGTAAAATTAGTTTTTTCAAAATTTGCACCTATAGAAACAGACTCATAAAGATTAGCTCTTACAAAGGTAGACTCTGGAAAAGTTCCAAATGATAGATTTGAAGTCATCATAATACTTTTATCAAAATTTACTTGAATAAAACTTGCGAATGAAAGATTTGAATTCGGAAGATAGCTACCTTGTAAATCTTGAGAGTCTGAAAACCTACAATTAGAATAATCAACTCCTTCTGTTAAAGGATCATCACATGCAGCATTTGAATTTGTAAAAAAAAAGAAACTAAATAATACAAGTACAATAATTTTTTTCATACTAAAAGTTAACAAATAAAATATGTCAAAACAATGAATGATTTAAAGTTTAATAAAAATTTTATATTCTTATTTTTTTGCCAGTTTTAGCACTTTTCGTTATTGCTGAAAAAATTTTTAGAGAAATCAAACCATCGTTACCATTCACTTTTGGTTTAGCTTTTTTAGTAACTACATCAGCAAAATGGTCAATTTGATTTACTAATGTATTTTCATCTTTTTTGTTTTTATCTTCATTAACAAAAATCTTATTCCACCAGCTTCGTTCTTTTTTATAGAACCAGTATTTAAGATTGGGAAACTGTAAAGAACCTTTTGTACCTCCAATCATATATGCAGATTGGTTTGTAATTGGGTATGCAGGATTTTCTCCTGCTGTTAATTCATAACTCCATGGTGCAACAATTGTATCTGACAAATTTAGTGTACAAAGTGCTCCTGAATTAAAGATCAAGCTTATTGTAGCTGTATCTTCTACTTGAAATTTTCTAGTTATATTTGTTGTAAATGCTTGAACATATTTTATTGAACCCAATAAATAACAAATCATATCAATGTCATGAACTAAATTGATGCCTAAAGGCCCACCACCTTTACTTACTCTCCATTTTTCTTTGTAATAGGCTTTGTGTTTATAAAGCCAACATAAAACATTTGCCGAAACTATATTTCCTAATTTTCCTTTATCAATAAGACCTTTTACCTTTGATACTATTGAGTTATGTCTTCTGTGATAACCTATCAATAATGGTGTTTTATTTTTATTAGCACTACTAATAATTTTTTTAGCTGAATTAATATTGTCTGAAATAGGTTTTTCTAACAATACGGGAATTTTTTTTTTTAAAAAACTTACTGTATGCTTTTCATGGAGTTGATTTGGAGTAGCAACAATCACTGCATCTAAATTTTTTGAATTTAACAGTTCACCTGTATTTGAATACAACGGGATCTTGAATTTTTTAGATAAATTTTTAGCGTTATTACCAATCTCTACTATCGAATGTAGATTTGCTTTCTTTGATTTTTGAATAGCTTTTACATGTTGTAAACCCATGAGGCCTGTTCCAACAATTGATATGTTTATTTTTTTATTCATTTTATGAAATTTTTATCTTTGTGAAGTACTTATAAAGTTTTTTGGGTTTAATTAAAGTACTTGGGAAATTTTTATTATTCGGTGCATCTGGATAATGTTGAGTTTCTAAACATATACCCTGGTAAGGATTAAGTTTGTTTTTATA
>CACHCM010000026.1 GCA_902578325.1 uncultured Pelagibacteraceae bacterium | reverse complement strand
AAAATAAAATTTTGCAAAAAACTCTAAAATAAATAATATTGGCTTACCTAAAAACAGTTTTCTAACTTTTTTATAACCTTCAAAATCAGAATCATAAAAAAAATTTATTTTATGAGAATATTGAGGTTCATAAGATGAAAATAGTTTTTTAATTTCTCTCTCAGTCCACCTGTAAACAAAGTTTGGTATGATGGAGTTATCTACTCCTCCTCTATCATATGTTTTATTTTTGTCTAAAACAGCTGTTATTTCATAATCTTGAGATAGGTTAAAAAAATTAGTTAGTTTTATTAACTTACTATCATTTCCTTCAATAACTAAAATACCATTTTTTGAAACTCTATACATTTCTAAAATAGCATTATGTGGTTTGGATGTATGATGAATGCAAGCGTTTGCAACAACAAAGTCAAAACTATTATCTGCCAGATTCAATTGTCTAATATCTTGAAACGAGTGTTCGTATGGTTGATATGTATTTTCATCACTTAAATTTGCAATTGTAACATTTTTAAAATTATTATTTTTAAATATATCTGCATCATAATTAGTAGCTCCAACAATAAGAATTTTAGAATTTTTATTGGTAATATTTTTATTAATCATTTTTTCATAAAATTTTTTTCTTTTGTTTGTCATAAATTTTTTGTTTTAATTAAACTGAGCTTTATTATACTTTAAATAATACTGATTTAAATTTTAAAAATTTATAAAATAAAGTATTTGTGATTTATTTTATAAGGTCTTATTATTTATATTCTCTTTATGGTAAATTTAAATTCCAATTTAAAATTTATAAATAGCTATTTTATTAAATTAATTTATTTAATTATAGTTTTTATATTTTTCAAAACTTTTTTTGAATATGAGGGTAATAAGATCAATTACATAATTTTTAGTTTAGTTTTTAATTTTACAATTTTTAAGATTTTATTTAAAAAAGTATATTTTTTTGAGTTATTTTTTGGCATTTTGTTATGGCTAGGTTTTTGGTTAAAATTCAGTATTTTTGAGAGTAATATTTATATTTCAAAAGATATTTTTGATGGCGGTTTTTTTTGTGGTTCAAGTCTAGATAATATTAATGATATTTTAATTGTTTCTTCAATAGGCTGTTTTGGTTTTTTGCTTTCAGTTTTTTGTTTTAATTTTTTTTCCGATTCTTTGAATGAAAAAAAAATATCATTTAATGATAAAAAAAAAAATTTTTTATTTGTTTTATTTTTTTTATTTATTATTTTTTATATTTTTATAATAGTTTGTAATTTTATTTTTGAAATTTATCAGAAAGGACTGTTCACTAGTTCAGAAATAGAATTTTTATTTAGAATTTTATTTCCCTTTCTATACAATATTGGCTTTGGAGCCGCAGTTTGTTTTTTTATTTTTTATTTTCATAATTATAATTACAAATATTTTTATTTTATTATTGCATTGATAATTTTTGAAGGTTTTTTTACGAATACAAGTATGTTAAGCAGAAAATGGTGTTTCTATTCCAGTCGCAAGTATAGTATCTTTTTTTTATTTATATTTTCTTTACGATATTTGGAATGTTGTAAAATATAAAGAAAAAATAAGTGTCTCAAATATTTTTTCTCTTTTTATACTAATTTATATTTCTTATAAAATCATTAGATATAGTGCATTTGGAAATGATGCAGTGGCTCATCTAACTTATTTTTATTTAATTTCATATATTTTAAAAAATAATTTAGAAAATATAAAAATTAATAAAACTTTACTAATTACAACTTTTATATTTATAAACAAAACAACACTTAGTTTAGCATTTATAATTCCTTTGAGCATTATCTTTCTAAAAAAAATTTATCAATTTGAAAAAATTCAAAAAATATTTTTCTCGCCTGCATCAATTCTTATTTTTTTATGGTTAATAAAAAATATTTTAATTAGTGGTTGCGCAATATATCCAATGAAAATAACCTGTTTTAATTCATTTGATTGGACTAATGAAGTTGAAATAAAAAATGTTTACAATGAAAGTCAAGCATGGTCAAAGGGTTGGCCCGATAGAGAAAATAAGAATATTTCATTAGAAAATTTTAATAAAAATTTTAATTGGTTAGAAACTTGGGAAAAAAAGCATTTAAAATATATTTTAAAAATTATAGTTCCATATTTTTTGTTTATATTAATTATTTCTTTAGTAATTATTAATAAAAATATTTTTTCAAAAAAAAATATTAATAAAGATCTAAATTTAAGATTAAATTTGTGCATTTTCACAAGTTTAATTGGTTTTATATCTTTCTTTCTAATATTTCCTATTTATAGATATGGCTATTCTTTTATTGTCACTCTCATTTCTTTGTTTTGTATTCAACTAATAAAAGATAAGATTAGTAATAATATTTTAATTTTTAAAGTGATATTTAGTATTGCTATTTTGATTTTTTTATCAAAACAAATTCAAAAAATTAATAAAAATTATGAAAATGGTAGATGGCCAAATATTTATACTTTAAATGATAATGGACAAATAAATAAAACTATCAAAAAAAATATTGGCGAAAATTTTTATTATTATAAAGTTATTTCAGGTGATCATCTTTGCATGTATAGCAAATCTCCATGTACATCCTACGAATTAACGAGTAATATTGATCATACATTAATTTATAATTATTCAATCATCACAAATAAATAAATTAAAATTATTTTTTTCTTATTACGCATTTATTAATTATTAAATAATCAAGATTAGATTTTAAAAAAGTTAAAATCGCATCTTCAGCTGTTTCACATATTGGTTCATCTATATTTAGAGATGTATTCAAAATGCAACTAATCCCTGTTTTTTTTTTAAATGATTTTATTAAATTGTAAAAAATTTCATTATCTCCCTGTGAAACAGAATGTGCCCTACTAGTCCCATCAAAGTGCACAACTGCTGGAATTTTATTAACAATGTCATTTTTTACATTGACGACATAATTCATAAAAGAACAATTGAAATTAGTTTCGAAATAATCATTGAAATCATCTTCACATATAGATGGAGCAAATGGTCTAAAATTTTCTCTTTTTTTCAATTTTAAATTAATTTCTTCAACAACACTTTTATTTGAAGGATTTGCTAAAATTGATCTACGGCCCAATGCTCTTGGTCCCCATTCACTACTAGACTGAAACCATGCAATAATATTATTTGATTTTAAAAGATCTGAAGCATAATCAACAATTTCATTGTTGTTTGAAAACTCTTCTACGTCAATTAAATTATCAAATTTTTTATAAATTTTATTAATAGATAAATCATTATAATTAATTGAGTATGAAATTTTATCTTTTTTAAATTTATTAAAATTAAAATCATTTAATTTATTAGACAAAAATAATGCCGAACCCAATGCTCCTCCAGCATCTCCTGGATTAGGTCCTATATATATATCTTTTAAAGATGAATTAGATTTTATTTTTCCACACATTTTAGAATTAAAAAAACAACCACCAGAAAAACAAGCTTTATCTAAATTTGTAATTTTTTCTAAATAATTTATTTTATTAAATATAACACTTTCAAACACGCTTTGCACAGAAGCGGCTATGTCATAGTATTTTTCATTCAACTCTTGATCTTTATATCTAGATTTTATACCAAGTAAATTTTCTACTTCTTTAGTAAATAAATCATTAAATATTGGATAACCTGTTTCATTAAACAAATTAAAACCAACTTTATGATGTTTGAAATAATTTAAGTTTAATTTAAAATTAAATTTTTTATCAATACTTATAATTTTTCTAATTTCATTTTCATATTTTGGTTTACCAAAACTTGCTAAAGCCATCACCTTGTACTCATCTCCATACCTTCTAAAACCTAAAAATTGAGTAAATGCTTGGTATAAAATACCTAAGGAATTAGGAAAAAGAATTTTATCAAAAATTCTAATCTTTCCAGAATTCATTTTAAAACTTTCTGATGTTGAGAAGTCACCCGATCCATCAATTGTTAAACCAAAACATTTATTAAAACCGGATAAATAATAAGAGTAAGATATATGTGAAAGGTGATGAGGAATATCAACAACTTTTTTTAATTTTTTTAATTTTCCAAATTTTAAGGATAATTGAGAAATTATATCTGTTCTTTGAAAATTTCTTTCCTTAATATACTTAAATGTATCAGGTAATTTTGAAAAATTTAATAAGTTAAATTTAATTTTAGGTATTAAATTATAGAAAGTAGATTTGTTTGTCGTTATGTAATCAATGTCTTCAATTTTAATATTTGCCTCATCTAAGATCTTTTGAATTGCTTCAAAAGGAAACCCGGAGTAATGTTTAATTCTTTTGAATCTTTCTTCTTCCAAAGAATGAATTATTTTACCATTTATAACTAAACATGCTGAACTATCTGCATGAAATAAATTTAATCCTAAAATTATCATATAGTAAATTATGATTTTAAATAGTTTCTTAGATTAAAGTCATTTATTTTAAAATAAATTTTAAAAATATAGTAGAAAATAAAAGCAGATTTAAAATGATAAATTAAGATGGAAAAATCCTCTCTAATTTTCAATTTGAAACTTTTTAAATTTGTACTTAATCCACCATATTCCATGAAAATAGTCTCAAAATTTAAATGTTTAATTGACTTGATTTTTTTATTCAACCTAATAATAAAATCCAAATCAGATGATATTTTATAATTTAAATTATACAAACCAATTTTCTTATAAATCCTATTATGAACAAATAATGTTGTATGTGGAATTTTAAAAAGATTAAATTTTGATATATTATTAGTTCTGTGCTTCCAAATTCTTACAATTTTTTTCTTTTTTACAAAGAACAAATTACTATAAAAAATATTTGTAGTACTTGATATAGATTTGTTGATTTTTTCTAATACATTATTATTAACAAATGTATCACCACTATTTAATATTCCAATAAATTCACCACAACTCTTTTTAATAGCAAAATTTAAACTATCATAAAAACTAACATCTTTCCGTTTAAAAAATAAAAATTTATTTTTTTTATTATACTCTCTTATTTGAAATAATGTTCCATCAGAAGAATTGCCATCTACTACAATATGTTCAAAATTTTTGAATGTTTGTCGAGATATACTTTTTAAAGTTTTTAGGATTCCAAATTTATCATTTTTTACTATTGTAATGATTGTAAATTTTTTTTTCATTAACTTTAAATTTCTAATCAATAATAATTTTTATAGATAATAATATTCTATCTATATTACTCTAATTTTTATTTTCGTGTAATTGTAATAATTTCTTTTTAAATTGAGTTGGCTGAAAACTGTTAAACGCAAAGTTTTTAGTAAATAATTTCATATCATCCATTTTGCTATTTTCCATATAATTTATAAATTTTAATTTTTCAGATAACTCATAAACATTCTTTAGATCTACAATAAAACCATTCTTCCCATCAATTATGATATTCTTGCTTGAACCAGTCTTGAAGTTAATTACAGGAAGACCAAATGTCATCATCTCATTTGTTGAAATTGCAGCCCATTCTTGAATTGATGGCACAACTCCAAAATCAGAAATTGAATATAATTCTTCAAGACTTTTTCTGTTTAAATAATCATAAAAATTATAACTGACTCTAAAATTTTTAAACAATTCTTTATGATGTTTCTCAATTTTACCAATAAATAAAAAATGAATATTTATTTCATTATCAGACAATTGATTTTGATAGTCCATAATTGAATAATAAAGGTAATTCCAACCTTTTCTTGGTTCGTCAAATTTTTGTATAGGACAAATTATTATTTTTTTTTGTTTAACTATATCTTTACCTATAATCTCATCTTTTTTTTGATTTATAAAATCATCTTTATTATTTTTATGCATCTTTTCAAATTGAATTGGCCAATAATCAAATTCAAAATATTTAAATTTTAATTCTAAACTTTTAAAAAAATTTATTGAATGATTAGATGGTAGCATAAACATAGGGTTTAATTTATTAAAATAATCTCTATAAAATTTAAAATTCTTTACAGAAATATGACGAAAATTTTTTTTTAAAGCATAACAATTATTACAATGATCTTTATAGTTATTACATTCATTTACGTATCTGCATCCTCCTGTAAATAAATGATTATCCATTGCTACAAAAATTATATTTGAATTATATTTTGTTTTTAACTGATAAAGAGTTTTAAGGGATATTAAAAACTCAATCCAAGTAACAATTATTATATCAGGTTTAAAATCTTTAATTTTTCTGTCAATGTCTTTTAAAGAATAAACTCCAATATCAGGATTAAAAGAATTAAAATTAAACTTAAGTGAATTTGTAATAAAATATCTAATTAAACGATAATAAAATTTTATAATTAAATATTTTACTATAAAAAATAAATTTTTCTCATTAGTCAAAGATATAACTTTTGTTTTATAATCGTTAAAAGAGTCTATTATTCTCTCAGAAGCTATCCCCCCACCTCCAGATCCAATTATTTCTGAGAGAAATAGTATCTTATATTTCATAAATTTTTTTAAATATTTTATATTAATAAGTAATTTTTTATTCTTAAATTAATGATATTTATATTCAACACATTATTTTTTAATGAAATATATACTAATTGGGTTATATAAAATTTAAATTAATTCAAAATTATGAAAATATTTTTTTACATTATTATAAGTTTCATAGGTTTGTTTATTTCTCATTTTATTTCAAAAAAGTTTAACCTTTATGATTTCCCTGATGAAAATAAAGCACATTTATTAAAAACCGCTAATAGTGGAGGTCTAGCTTTAATCTTTATTATTCTAAGCTCTATAGCTGTCAATGAATTTTCAAAAGATATAATTTTAATTTATATTTTAACTATATCTGTAATTGTAATAGGATTTTTTGATGATTTAAAAAATTTTACAGCTTTAAAAAAAATAATTTTAATAAGTTTTCCTGTAACATTATTTATTATATATGTTAGTAAAGTTAATTCCCTTGGATTTTTATTTGGTCATAATATAAATCTTGGAGAATTTAGTCCTTTTTTCTCTTTTTTATGCATTTTACTATTTATAAATGCAACTAATTATATGGATGGAATGGATGGCTTATTAAGTATTTTAACAATTTTATCACTTACATATATAATTATTCTTTTACCAAAAGATGAATTAAAAATATTTGTTCCTATTGTAATTTTTTTATTAATTTTTCTTTTTTTTAATTTTGGAATTTTACCTAAACAATTCCTTGGCGATTCAGGAAGTTTGGGAATTGGATTTATAATCGCAAGTTTATGTATATACTATACTCAAACATTAAAATTTCTTGAACCAGCAATCATAATTTGGGCTTTATCTTTTTTTGTTTACGAATTTCTTACAATCAATATTATGAGAATTAAAAATAAAAAAAGTGTATTAGAGAAAGATTTAAATTTTATATTCAATATTTTAAGTTTAAGAAAAAATAATAAATATTCTTTATTTGTATGCGTAGTTATAAAATTATTTTTTTTAACAAACGGCTATATATTAAATTTTTATAAACTTTATGACATATCAATCATGCTATTTGTTGTGTATTTTTTTATATATTTATTATTAAGATTAAAATTTATTAAATAATTATTAAAGTTTTAAGCTTTTAAGATTAAATTGTTGAAACGGCTCAATTTTAGAGTCATTTAAGTTTATTGAAAAAACACAGTCAAAATAATTAGTAAAATCTATGTATTCGAGTTTATATTTATTTACATTTTCTTTAACCATCAAATAAAAGCTCAAATGATGTGGTATATTATCAATTGCAAGCAATCTTCTTTTGTGAGATGCTTCAAACTCACGTAAACCGTAAAAAAATAATTTAGAATTTAAATATTCAAATTTAAAAGCACTTAAAATTAAAGAAAAATGTCCTGAGAGATATTTAGGAAAATTATTCTTATCATACAATACTAAAACTTTTTTTTGATCACAAAAATTATTTATTTCAGCAAATGTTCTGATTTTTTGCCTGTTATCAAAAAATTCTATATTTTTATCATATGAATAATAAATCTTATCAGGGACTATAAAACCATAACTTTTTAGTGGAGTAATAATGATATTTGCAAGTAAAAAAAATGATAGAAGATAGTAATTTTTTTTTAAGAAAAATGAAAATAAAACAAATGATAATAGAAATATTGATGTATATCTTCCAAACACTAAATAGCTCAATTGCTGGAAATAAATTTTTTCAATAAATATTATAAATGAAAGAATAAAAAAACAAAAAATAAATAAATAAATAAATTTCTTTTTATCATTAATAAAAAATAAAAAGATAATTGTTAAAACCCAAATTAAAATATTTAACTTATAAATATTAAAAAAATTTTTATAATCAAAAATGATTTCAAAAATTTTGTTAATAGATAGTCCAAATGATGAAAAATAAACATCAGTTAAAATAATTTTAGCGAAATTATTTTTATAATCATCAAAGATCAATAATATATTTTCTAATTTATCAAATAAATAAAATGGAGTTGCGGAAAATGCCAGTTGTTTGAAAAAAAGAAAGTAAACAAGTTGAAAAACAAAAAACAAGAAAATTAAACTTAATTTATATTTCCAAATAAATTTATAATTCAGAACTATCAACAAAAAAAGTGAAATGATTACAAAAATAATTCCAATTCTATGAATATAATAAATAGAGGAAATTAAAATTAAAAATAAAAATAATTTATTTAATAACGATTTATTTATCTCGATATAAAAATTATATTTAAATTTACTACTTATAGAGCTTAATTTTTGAAATAAATTTAAATTTCTATTTTTACTTTCAATTATTAAATTTTGATAAACTTGATCTGATAATTTAAGAAAACTTGCAAATAGAATTGCTATTACAGGGTCAGAATAAATTGAAACAAATCCAAAGCTTAAATTATTTATTAGAAGATAGTAAATAGAAAAATATAAAATTATTTCAATTACACTCTTAATATTTGATTTAATTAAATTTCCAGATAAATAAAAAAAACCACACACCAATAAAGTGTTATTTGCAAATATAACCAAGTTCTCTTTAAAGCCTGCAAAAGAAGTAAAGAGTAATTGCCATGATGTAAGAAAAGGTTGATGATAAAAATTAAATTTTAAATGGTTTATTTCATCTAAAAAATGAAATTCTTTAATCTTCGGTCCCCAGAAAGTTAATTCATCTTCATCTAAAAAATATCTATCATAAGTAAGAAGGCAAACAATACTGTATAATAAAATAAAAAAAATATCTAAATTATCAAATCTATATTTTTTTAATATTAAAATTGAAATAGATATAATTAAAAGTGAGATATAAATTATTTTATAACAAAAAATATAATTAATATTTAAATTATATTTATGATTTAAATTTGTGAGAATTTTAAGTGTTATGAATAGTATTAAGACTAGTAGTAGTGTTGTGAAAATATATTTTGAATTATTTTCAATTTTGAACTTTTCTTTAAAAAAATTTGATAACGACAAAATTATGAATAATACAGACAGTGATTGAGCAAAATAAAATAGCATTAAATTTTTTGATTATTTTTATTAAAAATTAGATAAAAAACCAGAATTAAAAAAAGTATATAACCACCATTAAAATATCCTGCACCTCTAATAAAAGTTTGTGTAAACAATGAGGGAAAAATTATGAATTTATACTCGAAAGCTATTTTGCTAGAAAATAAAAATTTAAATAATATAAAAAAAATCACTAAACTAAAAATACCAAATTCAGTTATTATTTTTGAAAAATTATTTGAAGCATCAAAAATATTCAATTTTTTTGTAACAGGATTGGTAATATTAATCTTTCCGATGTGTTTATTAAATGCAACGTGATAATTGTTAAATCCATATCCTAGTGGTTTTTCAAAAAAAGCTAGCTTCGAAATATTAAGAGAAACAATGAAAACTTCTGTTGATAAATTTTTAACATTTTCTTTTTTACTTTGAAAATTTACGTCATTTTTTGTTTGAGGTGCTACTACTTTCCAATTATCGAAATTATAAATATTTTTTAATTTATCTAGCGCTTCTGTAGTAGATGATATCGTAAAAATAGAACTGGTTATAAAGACTATCAACAAAATTTTTTGATATAAATTAAATTTTTTAAAGTAAACAATTAAAAAATAAAGTAAAATAAAAAATAGTGGAATAAATGTTGTTAAACTAAAATTGTGACTAACAAATAAATAAAAAATAATCGAAGAAATAAAAAAATAATCGATTTTTTTTATCTTTAAAACTAAATAGGCAATAATACTGGTCGATAAAAAACCAACATGAGAATTTTCTGTATAAAATTTAAAATCACTATCTATGTATGAAAAACATCCAATATAACAATTATTTTTTCCAAATATTAAGTCTATATTCAATATTAAAAAAAAAATTGTATATGTAAAAAAAAAAATTAAAAAAATTTTGAAAATAAAATCTATTTTTTTTAAAAGAAAATCTGAGAAAGACCAAATTCCATATACTGAAACAATAAAAAAAATAATAGATTTGATATTGTAAATTCTATCACTTAAATTATTAAGTAAATACTGCCCCTGCAAAGTTAGTAACAATATCAATATTGCAAAAATATATAAAAAATTTTTATCAATTTTTTTAACACTTGAATAATTTATATATAGAGCGAAAAAAAAAGGTATAAAAATAATTAATCTTAAATCAGTATAATTTTTTAAAAAGTCGAAAAAAAAAATAAATATTACAAATGAATATAACAAAATTTTTTTGATATAATTATTTTTTAAGTCCATCTCTAATAAAATAAAATTGAATTACATATATTGTTAATAATGAAACTATTATTGATAAAATGAAAAAGGCCGTGTTTGAAACTAAGAAGCCAAAATTAATAAGCCTCCATACAATGAGGAAAGAAAAAAATGATGCTAAAACATAATTGCTTGTCATTTTAATTGTCACTTTTTCAAATATTAAAAAAATAAAAGCAATCAAATACATCATTGAAAAGACAAAAATTTTTGAACCAGAAAAGTTTAGATATCCAATTATACCAGGTAAAATAATTTGATTTGAATTTTCATATTTACGTGTTCTGTCCTTAGATGTAAAAAAAGTCTTCTCATAAAAACTCATATTATTTTGTTTTTTTTCTTTAAATGTTTTTTTTATCAGATCAAATCCTAATAGATCCTCATTATTTTGAGTCATAATTACACCTTCAATTCCTATAGACCTGGTCAAAAATAACTCTATGAAATTATTTTTTTTAAAAATAGATATATTTAAATTTTCTTCACAATTTAAATTTTCAATTTTTGAATCTACTTCTAGAACTTTAAACTTTGCTTCTCTTTGAAAATTAGTAGTTAAAATAGAGAAGATAAAAAATAATAGCAAGATACCAAATGATGAAAATAATTTTAAATTAGAAATTTCAATTTTTTGAGTCTGCTTAACTAACACTACATATCCTAAATATATTGATGTTGAATATAAAACCATATTTCTGCTTAACATACTTGTATTCGTAAAAAAACCTTCAAAAATTATCAATGCAATAATAAAATAAAAATATTTGTAATTATAATTATGAAAATAAAAAATAAAAAAACAAACTGCGGCTCCAAAGCCAATATTGTATAGAAAGGGAAATAAAATTCTAAATAAAAATTCTATTTCTGAACTAGTGAACAGTCCTTTCTGATAAATTTCAAAAATAAAATTACAAACTATTATAAAAATATAAAAAATAATAAATAAAAAAAATAAAACAAATAAAAAATTTTTTTTTTTATCATTAAATGATATTTTTTTTTCATTCAAAGAATCGGAAAAAAAATTAAAACAAAAAACTGAAAGCAAAAAACCAAAACAGCCTATTGAAGAAACAATTAAAATATCATTAATATTATCTAGACTTGAACCACAAAAAAAACCGCCATCAAAAATATCTTTTGAAATATAAATATTACTCTCAAAAATACTGAATTTTAACCAAAAACCTAGCCATAACAAAATGCCAAAAAATAACTCAAAAAAATATACTTTTTTAAATAAAATCTTAAAAATTGTAAAATTAAAAACTAAACTAAAAATTATGTAATTGATCTTATTACCCTCATATTCAAAAAAAGTTTTGAAAAATATAAAAACTATAATTAAATAAATTAATTTAATAAAATAGCTATTTATAAATTTTAAATTGGAATTTAAATTTACCATAAAGAGAATATAAATAATAAGACCTTATAAAATAAATCACAAATACTTTATTTTATAAATTTTTAAAATTTAAATCAGTATTATTTAAAGTATAATAAAGCTCAGTTTAATTAAAACAAAAAATTTATGACAAACAAAAGAAAAAAATTTTATGAAAAAATGATTAATAAAAATATTACCAATAAAAATTCTAAAATTCTTATTGTTGGAGCTACTAATTATGATGCAGATATATTTAAAAATAATAATTTTAAAAATGTTACAATTGCAAATTTAAGTGATGAAAATACATATCAACCATACGAACACTCGTTTCAAGATATTAGACAATTGAATCTGGCAGATAATAGTTTTGACTTTGTTGTTGCAAACGCTTGCATTCATCATACATCCAAACCACATAATGCTATTTTAGAAATGTATAGAGTTTCAAAAAATGGTATTTTAGTTATTGAAGGAAATGATAGTAAGTTAATAAAACTAACTAATTTTTTTAACCTATCTCAAGATTATGAAATAACAGCTGTTTTAGACAAAAATAAAACATATGATAGAGGAGGAGTAGATAACTCCATCATACCAAACTTTGTTTACAGGTGGACTGAGAGAGAAATTAAAAAACTATTTTCATCTTATGAACCTCAATATTCTCATAAAATAAATTTTTTTTATGATTCTGATTTTGAAGGTTATAAAAAAGTTAGAAAACTGTTTTTAGGTAAGCCAATATTATTTATTTTAGAGTTTTTTGCAAAATTTTATTTT
>CACHCM010000025.1 GCA_902578325.1 uncultured Pelagibacteraceae bacterium | reverse complement strand
AGGGCAAATGTCATTAAAAGATAAAGAAAAAAATGTAAAAAAACAATTGATAGATGAAATGAAAAATTCAGAAATATTTAAGAGTGTGTTGGATAGATTTCCTGATGCAGAATTAATTGATGTAAATTCAAAAAAAGATGGAGTTGATAATGACTGATTTTAGTAAAATTTTAGATAAAGCAAAAGAACTTGAGGCCAAAATGAAAGAAAGCCAACAAAAGATTAAGGAAATTAGAGTTGAAGGAGTTTCGGGTTCAAATTCTGTAAAGATAACTTTAGATGGAGAAGGAGAGATGCAAACAATAAAGTTATCTGATGAAATTATGAAAGAAGACAAAACCATAATTGAAGATCTAATTGTTGCAGCACATAATAGTGCCAAATCTCAACTTAAATCAAAAACAACTGAGGAAATTTCAAAAGCAACAGGTGGGTTTGGAATTCCAGGTTTCAAATGGCCCTTATAAAATATGGAAAATGGTAATGAGATAGATGATTTAATTAAACTGATATCAAAATTGCCTGGCTTGGGTCCTAAATCAGCAAAGCGGATTGTATTAAAATTAATTAACAACAGAGATGAATTAGTAAAACCTTTAGCAAAATCATTAGCAGATGTTTATAAAAATATTTCTAGATGCAAAATTTGTGGGGCTCTAAAATCTATTTCAATAGAGTGTGATTATGAAAATTGTAAAATTGTAGATAAAAAATATGAGAAAATTTGTGTAGTAGAAAATATATCTGACCAGTGGAGTATAGAAAGTTCAAATATATATAAAGGCTATTTTCACATTTTAGGAGGCACTATCTCATCAGCTGGACAAAAAAAAGAGGATTTATTAATTAGTTCTTTAGTGCAAAGAGTTAAAAAAGATAAGATAGAAGAAGTCATACTCGCAACTAGTGCAACTGTTGAAGGTCAAACAACTGCATATTATATTCAAGATAGTTTAAAAAACTTGAATGTTAAGATCACCAAATTAGCACAAGGATTACCTGTAGGTGGAGAAATTGAAAGTTTAGATGATGGAACTTTATTTTCTGCTTTTAAAAATAGGTCTAATTTGGTTTCGAACTCAGATTAGATTTTTTTTTCAATCTATTTAAATGAAGTAATGGTTCAGTATAACCTGAAGGTTGTTCTTTACCTTTAAACACTAAATCACACGCAGTTTGAAATGCTATAGAGTTTTCATAATCACTGCTCATTTTAACATATAGTGGATCATCTTTGTTCTGGTCGTCTACTATTTTTGCCATCTCTTTCATTATTTCAGTTACTTGTATTTTGGTTGTAATACCATGATGTATCCAGTTTGCTATATGCTGAGATGAAATTCTAAGAGTGGCTCTGTCTTCCATCAAACCTATGTTGTTAATATCTGGTACTTTAGAACAACCTACACCCTGATCGACCCATCTCACAACATACCCTAATAATGTTTGTGCAGAATTAGAAATTTCTTGATTTATATCTTCTACAGACCAATTAGGTCTATCTGCTATTGGGATGGTTAATAGATCATCAAGCTTAGCTGGTTCTCTATCAATTAATTTTTTTTGTTCGTTAAAAATATTTATTTCATGATAATGTAAAGCATGTAATGCAGCTGCTGTTGGAGAAGGAACCCATGCACAGTTTGCACCTGCTTTTAAGTGTCCTGTTTTTTGCTCCATCATATCTTTCATTTTGTCTGGCATTGCCCACATTCCTTTTCCAATTTGAGCTTTACCAGAAAACCCACAACTTAAACCAATATCAACATTGTTATTTTCGTATGCATTAATCCATTTAGATGATTTCATATCACCTTTTTTAATCATAGGACCAGCTTCCATTGATGTATGCATTTCATCACCAGTTCTATCTAAGAAACCAGTATTGATAAAAAAAACTCTATTTTTAAGACTTCTAATACATTCTTTTAAATTTGCTGATGTTCTTCGCTCTTCATCCATAATCCCAATCTTACATGTGTACTTAGGTAAATTTAGAACTTCCTCAACTTTAGAAAAAATTAAATCTGTAAATGCTGTCTCGTCTGGACCATGCATTTTAGGTTTTACAATATAAACTGATCCAGTTCTTGAATTATTTTTATTTTTAATATCATGAAGTGCAGCTGCTGTAGTTATAAAAGCATCCATAATTCCTTCAGGTATTTCACTTCCATCACTTAATAAAATTGAAGGGTTAGTCATTAGATGACCAACATTTCTTACTAGCAAAAGACTTCTTCCATGTAATTTTAAACCTTTACCATCTTTTGAGATATAACTTCTATGTGGATTTAATTTTCTCTCAAATAATTTTCCTTCTTTTTCAAATTTTGACTTAAGGTCTCCTTTCATTAGACCTAGCCAATTTCGATAACAAACAATTTTATCTTCTGAGTCAACAGCTGCTACACTATCTTCATTGTCACAAATTGTTGACACTGCTGATTCTAGTATAATATCACTAATACCTGCATGATCTTGTTGAGCAGCAAAAGCTCTCGAGTCTTTCAGAATTTCAATATGTAAATTATTATTCTTTAGAATAATTGCAGACGGATTATCGCTTTCACCTCTGTGCCCAACAAATTTATTTTCGTCTTCCAAATCAAAAATATCAGCACCTTTTAAAACTTTTAATATTCCATTTTTTACTGCAAAACTTGTAATTTTATTCCAACTCAATCCCGCTAATGGAAAATACTTATCTAAAAAATCTCTTCCATATTTTATGACCATTTCACCTCTTAAAGGATCATACCTTTCAGATACGCTATCTTCGGACTGTTCAATTACATCTGTACCATAAAGACTATCATATAAACTCATCCATCTTGCATTGGCAGCATTTAATGCATACCTCGCATTCATGACAGGCACAACCAACTGAGGTCCAGCTATACTTGAAATTTCTTCATCAACATTTTTTGTTTCAATTTTAAAATCAGGTCCTTCATTTTTTAAATAACCAATTTCTAATAAAAATTTTTTATACTCTTCTGGCTTAATTTCTTTACCTTTATTTTCTATATACCAATTATCTATTTTTTTTTGTAATTCTTCTCTAAAATTAATTAATTTTTTATTTTTTGGTGCAAGCTCATCTAGAGTTTTTTCGAGACCTAACCAGAAATTTTCTGAAGATACATTTGTATTCTTTAATAGTTCATCACTCACAAAGTTTGATAGTTTTTCTGATACTTGAAGATTATTAATTTTTATATATTTTTCTTGCATAGCACTTAATTCGTACCCCTTCTGTATTTTTGCCTGAGAGCTTTACTCCTTCGGCGGAAATCAATCTCTTTCCAGAGTGTTATGCTTTATCGGTCCTTTTGCCTGAGAGTTTCCGGGGTGGTTGCTCCTTCGGCGCTATAAATAGTCTCTCCCGATAATGAATTTGTATCTGTTAAATGATTTAAGTCAATTAATAAGAATTACACCTTATTTAATATCATTTTATTGCCTTTTTTGTATTTTAACCATCCGCTATAAATAAAACATGAAAAATTATCTAAATTTTGAAACAGAAATTAAAGATCTAGAAAACGAACTAGAAAAATTGAAAGATCCTTACAACCAAGAGGGATTGTCAGAAGTCGATACTCAAAAAATTTCAAGCACTCAAACAGAAATAGATGAAAAATTAAAAAATATTTATTCCAATTTAGATCCTTGGCAGACTACAATGGTTGCTCGTCATGAAGATAGGCCTAAAGCAAAATTTTTTATTGATAATTTGTTTGAAGACTTCATTTCATTATCTGGAGATAGATATTATGGAGAGGATAAATCAGTATTAACTGGATTTGCAAAGTTCAATGGAAAATCTGTTTTAGTAATAGGTCAAGAAAAAGGAGAAGATTTAGATAGTAGGATTGAGAGAAATTTTGGGATGATGAGACCAGAGGGTTATAGAAAAACAATAAGATTAATGAACTTAGCAAACAAATTTAATATTCCCATAATCTCTTTTATTGATACTCCAGGAGCATATCCAGGTGTAGGAGCAGAAGAGAGAGGACAAGCCGAAGCAATTGCAAAATCAATCGAATGCTGTATGGAGCTTAAAGTTCCAACAATTGCAATAATTATAGGCGAGGGTGGTTCTGGTGGAGCAATTGCATTAGCTTCATCAAATAAAGTCCTTATGCTAGAAAATGCAATTTATTCAGTAATATCTCCTGAGGGATGTGCAACTATTCTATGGAGAGATCCAAAAAAAATGCTTGATGCTGCAAAAGCTATGAAACTTTCAGCTAAAGATTTACTTAAGTTAAAAGTTATTGATGAAATAATTGACGAACCATTAGGTGGTGCCCACAGAGATAGAGATATAATATTAAACAATGTTAGACAAACTTTAACAAAAAATTTAAATTATTTTGAACAATTATCCTCAGAAGAAATAATGTCTGAGAGAAAAAATAAATTTCTAAAAATTGGAAGGAATGATGGTTTTATGACAAGTACTGAGGATCTAAGCACATTAACAATTAAGAAAAATAATTTAGATCAAATTTTTAAATCAAAAAAAATATTACTAGCGATTATTGGTGGATTAATTTTAGTTTCTTCAATCTTTTTACTAATTTAAATTCTATAAAGCTCCACAACAGTTTTTGAATTTTTTTCCTGTAGCCTCACATCTATCGTTTCTAGAAATTTTTTGATTTTTATTAATTAACAATAAACATTTTGGATTGTCAGATGGATTTATTTTTTTAGAATTTTTTTCTTCGTTATTTGGCTCCATTACTACTTTTAAGTTCATTAAAATTGTTACATAATCTAATTTTAATTTTTCTAAAAGATTTGAAAACAATTCAAATGCTTCTTTTTTGTATTCAACTAATGGATCTCTTTGACCATATGATCGTAAACCTATAACTTGTCTTAATTGCTCCAAATATTGGATATGTGATTTCCAATTTAAATCGATTGATTGAAGAAAAATTCTTTTTTCAATTTCTTTTGCATGATCATCACCTAGAAGTTTAATCCGTTCGTTTCTAGTTTCTTGAAATTTATTAGAAATCTTTTCTTTAAAATCCTTATCTTTTGCCTCTATCAAATTCTTAAACTCATTTTCTTCAAAACTTTTTCCAATTATTTGTTTAGTTTTGTTACTAAATTCATTGCTTTTTGGATCTGATAATTTTGAAATTTTTAACTTAATTAAATCATCAGATATTTCTTTTAAAAATTCATCTGAATAATCAAAGATATTTTCACTATTCATCGCATTTTTTCTTTGTGAAAACACAACATGCCTTTGATCATTAAGAACGTTATCAAATTTGATAAGTGTTTTTCTTATATCAAAATTTCTAGCTTCTACTTTTTGCTGGGCTCGCTCTAATGCTTTGTTAATCCAAGGATGATCAATACTTTCACCGTCTTTAAGTCCAAGTTTTTCGAGCATACTATTCATAGACTCTGATCCAAAAATTCTCATTAAATCGTCCTCTAGACTTACGTAAAATACGGAACTACCCTCATCACCTTGTCTTCCGGATCTTCCTCTAGCCTGATTATCAACCCTTCTAGACTCCATTCTCTCTGTGCCAATAACAAATAAACCACCTAAGGATTTAATTTTATCTTTATCTATTTTAAGTTGGTCCTCCGGGATTGAACCTTTTTTACCACCAAGTTGAATATCAACTCCTCTACCAGATATACTTGTAGTAATAATTACTGAATTTTCTTTTCCTGCATTTGCAATTATCTCAGCCTCATTTTCATGATTTTTTGCATTTAACACTACGTGTTTAATATTTTTTTGATTTAATAAATTTGAATAAACTTCAGATTTATTAATACTTGAGGTAAATACTAAAATAGGTTGACCTAATTTGTTTCTTTCAATTATTTTTTCTATAATCGCATCATTCTTTTCTTTTTCTGTTCTAAAAATTAAATCATTAAAATCCTTTCGGATCATTTCTTTATTTGTTGGGATTACAACAACAGGTAGATTGTAAATTTCAAAAAATTCTTCAGATTCTGTTGCAGCTGTACCAGTACAACCAGATATTTTTTTATAAAGTTTAAAATAATTTTGATAAGTTATTGAAGCTAACGTTTGATTTTCAGCCTGCACCTGAATTTTTTCTTTGGCCTCCAAAGCTTGATGCAAACCATCTCCAAAACGTCTACCTTCTAAAATTCTTCCAGTAAGTTCATCAATAATTTTGAGACTTCCATCTTTAACAATATAGTCTCTACCCTTTTCAAATAGATGATTTGCTCTTAAAGCCTGATTAACATGGTGAACTAAATGTAAATTTTCTGGGTCATAAAAATTATTATTTTTTAAAATACCAGCATTAGAAAAAAGTTTTTCAACATTGTTAATGCCATCATTTGTTAATAAAACACTCTTTTCTTTTTCATCTATTTCAAAATCTTTATTGTTTAACATTCTAATTAGTTTATCAATTGCTAGATATTGTGCAGTTTTATCTTCCGCTGCTCCGGAAATTATCAAAGGTGTTCTTGCCTCGTCTATCAAACATGAATCTATTTCATCTACTATTGAAAAATTATGATCTCTCTGAACCATTTGCTCTTCAGAAAATTTCATATTATCTCTTAAGTAATCAAAACCTAATTCACTATTAGTTGCATAAGTGATATCACAATTATAGTTTTTCTTACGTTCAGCATCATCTTGATAATTATTAATAAATCCTGATGAAAGACCCAGAAAATTATAAATTTGTCCCATTTCAATTGAGTCTCTTTTTGCAAGATAATCATTTACAGTAACAATATGAACACCTTTACCACTCAATGCATTTAAATATGCAGCAAGTGTTATGGTTAAGGTTTTTCCTTCTCCAGTTCTCATCTCAGCAATTTTACCCTCATGTAAGGCAACACCTCCAATTAACTGAACGTTAAAGTGTCTTTCATTTCGTGTTCGTTTGGCAGCCTCTCTGACTAAAGCGAAAGCTTCAGGAAGTAACTCGTCTAATGTTTTTCCATCTTTTATCTGATTTTTAAATTCATTAGTTTTCTTTGGAAAGTCTTCGTCATTTAAATTTTTTAACTCATCCTCATTTAAGTTTATTTTTTCAACAATTTTACCTATTCTATCTAGTTCTTTTTGATTACTAGATTTGATAAATTTTGTTATTAAATTTAATGGGTTAAACATGACTATTTGATTTATTCTTTACTTATATTGTTTAATATATGTATTAAATAAATAATTTAAACAATATGGGAATTAATTTAACAAATTTTTTATCATCTCAATCAAAAAATACTAAAATGATTGATTTTCAAGACCTCGATCATCTAGATGGTCTTTCAATTTCAGTTGTTTCAGCAAATTTATATAAAGATATTAGAGATGATTTAACTATGTTTTATTTTAGAGAAGGTGCAAATTATGCTTCTGTTTATACACAGTCGAAAATAGTATCTGAAAATATAAAATGGAATATCAATCAAAGACCAAAAAAAATATATTCTCTAATTGTAAACACAAGAAATGCAAATGCTTTCACTGGAAAGCAAGGGTATGAAAGTTTAAAAAAAATAGCAGATTTAACTGCTAAACAATTAAATAAAAAACAAGAAGAAGACGAAGAGAGTCCAAAGAAAATTTCTTCAAAGAATATAATATTTGGTTGTACTGGTACCATTGGGGAAATTTTTCCATATGAAAAAATTTCTTACAATATTCCAAATTTAATAAAAAAAATTACTTATACTCAAAATAAATTTATTTGGATGAAGGCAGCACTTGCAATCATGACTACGGATACAAAGCCAAAATTAGCTATGGAGGAATGTTATATTGGAAGTGAAAAAGTAAAAATATATGGAATTGCTAAAGGTTCAGGAATGATACATCCGAATATGGCTACAACTCTTGCGTATATATTTACTGATGCAACTTTATCTAATGACGTTTTAGGAAAGCTATTAAAAAAAAATATAACCAATACATTTAATGCTATTTCTTGTGATGGAGATACCAGCACTAACGATATGGCAACTATCTTTGCAACTAATGAAGTTAAAAATTCTCAAGTAAAAAGTGTGAATGAAAATAAAATTATAAATTTTGATAAAGCATTAAATAATGTTCTTTTGAATTTGGCCAAAAGAATTGTTTCAGATGGTGAAGGAGCATCAAAATTCATAAAAATAAATGTTAGCAAATGTAAAAATGAGATAGATGCAAAAAAAATTGCTTTATCTGTTGCAAATTCTCCACTAGTGAAAACTGCAATTTCTGGAGAAGATCCAAATTGGGGCAGAGTTATAATGGCAATCGGTAAAGCTGGGCCTAAAATTAATTTAAAAAAATTATCTGTTAAGTTTGGAAATATAACAATTGTAGAAGGTGGAAAATTAAATCAAAGTTATGATGAAAAACAAACAGCAAATTATATGAAATCTGAAAATATAGATATAAACATTGAAACTTTTACAGGAAATAAAAACTTCACAGCTTATACTATGGATTTAACAAAAAAATATATTGAAATTAATGCAGACTATAGAAGTTAACTTATTGAAAACCTAAATTTTATAATTAACTAATAATCATGATTAAATATAAACTTTTTTGTAAAGAATGTAATTTAAAATTTGATAGTTGGTTTGCATCTTCAAATGAGTATGAAAGACTAAAAAAGAAAAAACTTTTAAATTGCCATAATTGCAATTCAGAAAAAGTTGAAAAAACAATTATGGCACCTCAGCTAATAAGTCATAAATCAAAAACTGATGAAAAATTAAACTTAGAAAAATATAATAAAGTAAAAAAAACTATAAAAGATTATCAAAAATTTATTAAAGATAATTTTAATTATGTTGGTGATAATTTTGCATATGAGGCTAGATCAATTCATTATAATGGTAAAAAAAAATCAAAAGGTATTTACGGTAGTGCATCAAAGGAAGATTTGAAAGAATTAAAAGAAGAAGGTATAGATGCTCAGATAATTCCTTGGATAGATGAAAAAGAAAATTAGTATTTAATAAACTTTGCTATGTAATTTACGGATAAATCTTTAGAGATACTCCATTCATCCTTAAAAATATTAAAGTTCATACCCTCTAATTTATTGAGAGATAAATCATACTTCATCAAAATTTTTTTAAGATCTTCAGGTTTAACAAATTTTTCCCATTCGTGTGTTCCAATTGGTAGCCACCTTAAAACATACTCTGCTCCAACAATCGCAAAAACATAAGATTTCAAAGTTTTATTTATTGTTGCAACAAACATTAGTCCATTTTTTTTCAAAAGCTTAGAACATGACTTTAGAAAAAAATCTACATCTTCCACGTGTTCGACAATTTCCATATTTAAAATGACATCAAATTTTTTTTCAATTTTAAGTTTTTCTGGTGATGAACATAAATAATTAATTTTTAGCTTATTTTTTTTTGAATGAAGTTTTGCAATTTTTATATTTTTATCAGATGCATCAATACCTGTTACATTAGCACCCATCCTTGACATTGGTTCAGATAACAATCCTCCACCACATCCAATATCTAAAATTTTTATTCCTGATAAAGGTTTGGATTTATTTTTTAATTTGAAATTATTAATAATATTTTCTTTTATATATTTTATTCTTGTTGGATTAAATTTATGAAGTGGTTTGAATTTACCCTCTGGATCCCACCATTCATTGGCCATTTTAGAAAATTTATCTATTTCTTTTTTATTTACACTAGTCATTGTGATAAATAGTTGACATAATAATTTAGATGTATTTTATCCATTATTTATTAAATATTAATAATTAAAGCTAGCATGAAAACTATCATATTAAAATTTGGTGGAACATCTGTAGGAACTATAGATAGAATTAAAAAGGTATGCAAAATTATTGCTTTTTACAAAAAGAAAAAAAATAAGGTAGTAGTTGTTTCATCGGCAATGAGCGGTGTGACAAATGAGTTAGTTAATAAATCTAAACTCATAAGTAGTAATTTTGATAGAGCAGAATATGATGCGTTAGTTTCGACTGGAGAGCAAGCATCATGTGCACTTATTGCTGGTAGACTAAAACATAATGGGTTTAAATCGAGATCTTGGACATCATGGCAATTACCTATTTTAACAGACGGTCCTCATTCAAGTGCAAGGATTAGTTCACTAGGTATTAAAGAACTAAATAGATATATAAATTCAGGTGGAATACCTATAATCACAGGATTTCAGGGTGTAAGTAAAGATTTAAGAATAACAACGATCGGAAGAAGCGGATCTGATGCAACTGCAATTATGCTCGCAAAATTTATTAAAGCTGATGAGTGTATAATATATACTGACGTAGATGGAGTTTATACTACTGATCCAAGGCAGTATAAAAAAGCAAAAAAAATTAAAAAAATTTTTTATGACGAAATGTTAGAAATGGCATCTCTCGGTTCAAAAGTAATGCAGCCTACATCGGTTCAAGATGCAAAGCTGAATAAGATTGATGTTAAAGTAAAATCTTCATTTGTGTCAAAATCTGGTACCTTAATAACAAATTCTAAAAAAGCATTTAGTGACCAAATTATTACTGGAATTTCATCAACAAAAAATGATGCTAAAATTACAATTGTAGGAGTAAAAGATAGACCTGGTGTTGCTGCTTCTATTTTTAAACCACTATCGAAAAATCTTATCAATGTAGATATGGTGGTTCAAAATATATCTTTAGATGGAAAAGAGACAGATCTTACATTTACTATAAAAGCTGATGATTTAAAAAAAACAGAAAAACTAATTAAACAAAATAAAAAAATATCTTTTAAAAAATTATCTTTTGATAAAGGTGTTTCTAAAGTTTCAATTATTGGTGTTGGTATGATAACGACTCCAGGTATAACATATAGAATGTTCCAGGCACTAGCCTCAAAAAAAATTAATATTTTGGTTATTTCTACCTCGGAGATAAAAATTTCAGTTCTAGTTTCTGTTAAGCATGTTAAAAGAGCAATAGCCGCTTTACATAAAGAATTTAAATTAGATTAATTATAATGAGTTTGAGACCATTTAGAGATATTAAAAGAAGAAAAACAAAAGTAATAAATGTTGGGAATGTAAAGATTGGGGGTGACAATCCAATCTCTGTTCAATCAATGACGAATACTTTAACTACGGATGTTAAAGCAACTATAAAACAAATTAATGATATAGCTGAGGAAGGTGCTGATATTGTAAGAGTATCTTGTCCGGATGAGGATTCTTCAAAAGCATTAAAAGAAATAATAAAACATGTATCAATACCAGTAGTTGCAGATATACATTTTCATTATAAAAGGGCTATTGAGGCAGCAGAAAATGGAGCTAGCTGTTTAAGAATTAATCCAGGAAATATTGGAGATGAATCAAAGATACACGAGGTGTTGAAAGCAGCAAAGAATAATAATTGTTCAATAAGAATTGGAGTAAATGCAGGTTCTCTGGAAAAAGATATTTTAGAGGAATTTAAAGAGCCTTGTCCAGAGGCATTAGTTAAAAGCGCTTTAAGAAATATAAAAATTTTAGAAGATAAAGATTTTTTAAATTTTAAGATAAGTGTCAAATCATCAGATGTATTCCTTTCAATAGCAGCATATAGACAACTATCTAAAGTTATAGATTATCCTTTGCACCTTGGAATTACAGAGGCAGGAAGTTTTGTATCTGGCAGCATAAAATCATCCATAGGGCTTGGTAGTTTATTAATGGATGGAATTGGAGATACTATTAGAATTTCTTTATCTGACAACCCAACTCAAGAGGTAAAAATTGGTAATGAGATATTAAAATCACTAAATCTGAGAAATAGAGGGGTAAAGATCATTTCTTGCCCTTCTTGTGCAAGACAAGCATTTCAGGTAATCGATACTGTCAAAATATTGGAAGAGAAACTAGCCCATATAAAAACACCAATAACACTGTCAATTATTGGTTGTGTTGTTAATGGACCAGGAGAGGCTGCAATGACAGATATAGGAATTACTGGAGGGGGAAAAGGAAATAATATGCTTTATTTATCCGGTGTTCAGAATGAAAAAGTTTTGACTGATGACATAATTAATAAGGTTGTAAGCGAAGTTGAGAAAAAAGCATCTGAACTAGAGAACTAATTATGATACCCATAAAAACAGTTGAGGAATTAATAATAAGACATTCATCCATAGAAAAAGATTTATCCACTGGTGGATTAGATAACAAGTTATTTGCCGAAAAATCAAAAGAATACTCAGATTTAAATGAGATAGTTGGAAGTGCCAAAGATTACATTTCTTTTCAAACTGAAAAAGAAGAATTGGAGAAAATATTGAATGATAGTTCTACTGATGGAGAGTTAAAAAAAATGGCAGATATAGAATTGATAGATTTACAAAATCGATATGAAGCTAATGAAAAAAAATTAAAATTATTTTTGTTACCAAAAGATGAAGCAGATAAAAAAAATGCTATTATTGAAATAAGAGCAGGGACAGGTGGATTAGAAGCAAGTTTATTTGCATCAGATTTATTTAAAATGTATGAAAAAGTTAGTCACAAAAAAAAATGGTCTTTAGAATTAATCTCAATATCTAGAAGTGATGCAGGAGGTTTAAAAGAAGTTATAGCCTCAATTAAAGGTACTAATATTTATTCAACACTAAAGTATGAGAGTGGAGTTCATAGAGTACAGAGAGTTCCAGATACCGAAACTCAAGGAAGAGTTCATACATCAGCAGCAACAGTAGCTGTTTTACCTGAAGCAGAAGAGGTAGATTTAAAAATTAATGACTCTGACTTAAGAATAGATGTATTTAGAGCAGGTGGACCAGGTGGACAATCTGTTAATACGACAGATAGTGCTGTAAGAATTACTCACATCCCAACTGGTTTAAGTGTATCTCAACAAGATGAAAAATCACAACATAAAAATAAAGCTAAAGGAATGAAAATTTTGAGAGCACGTTTGTATGAATTGGAAAGGTCAAGAATTGACCAAGAAAGATCTCAAGACCGTAAGACAAAAATTGGCACAGGAGATAGATCAGAGCGGATAAGAACTTATAACTTTCCTCAAGGAAGAGTTACAG
>CACHCM010000024.1 GCA_902578325.1 uncultured Pelagibacteraceae bacterium | reverse complement strand
TCTTTAAGTAATGGTCGGTAACATAAATATTCAAACCAACGACATCTATAACTCATTGTTGCTTCTAAAATTTCATTACCTACAGTTAACAAAACATCTCTTGGAGGCATACAACCAAACATAGTTTCTGCTTCCCAATCTGGTGTTGATGTCTTTTGATTAAAATCAATTGGTGTTGGTCGATCAACTTTAATACCTCTTTTTTGAAGCATATTTGAAAAGTTATCTAATAATTCATTTGCTTTATCGACAGTATCTTTTGTTCTTGGTCCAAACTGACCTCGCATATCACTATCTTCTGGAACTTTTGCATCTAATGCTGGCTCAGGTGCTGGTATACAAGTACCATCCGCTCTACCAACAATCACATGTTTTAACGGATCCCACTCATTCCAACTATTAACAATAGTTTTATTCTCGCTCATAAAGATTAGTTTTTTATAATATTATGCTCAGGACCAAAAGGAAATTTTGTAATATTTTCTACTCCATCTTTGCCAATCACTAAAATGTCGTGTTCTCTATATCCGCCTGCACCAGGATTACCTTCTGGGATCATGATCATTGGCTCCATCGACACGACCATATTTTCCTCAAGAACAGTATCAATATCTTCTCTTAATTCTAAACCAGCTTCTCTTCCATAAAAGTGAGAAAGCATACCAAATGAATGTCCATAACCAAATGTTCGATACTGAAGGTAACCAAGTTCAGCAAAAAGTTCGTTAAGCTCATGACAAATATTAGAACACTTTACGCCTGGTTTAATTAATTCTAATCCACGCTTGTGCACTTTAACATTTGCTTCCCAAGCTTTAAGAGATGCATCATCAGCATGATCTAAGAATAAAGTTCGCTCCAATGCAGTGTAGTATCCTGAGATCATTGGAAAAGTATTTAAAGATAAAATATCTCCTTTGACTAATTTTCTATTAGTCTTTGGATTGTGAGCTCCATCTGTATTGATACCTGATTGAAACCATACCCAAGTATCCATGTACTCTGCACCTGGATAACTTTTAACAATCTCTCTTTCCATTCTATCTCTTGCAGCTATAGCTACTTCGATCTCCGTATTATCTTCTCTAATATTATTAACTATTTCTTCACCACCAATGTCTGCAATTCTTGCACCATTTCTAATAATCTCAATTTCTTCATTTGATTTAATCATTCTAAGTTTCATTAGATCTTTTGAAACATCACTAAACACAGAGAAAGTAAAAATAGAGCCTATTTTTTCTCGCATATCTAAAGTGACATGATCATTTTCTATTCCAATATTTTTTGGAGGTTCCTCTCTTCCAATAATTGAAACAATAGCTCTTAAAAAGTTATCTCTTTTCCAATCAGTATAAATTACGTTATCACAATGTGATCTACGCCATGGTTGACTTGAATCAATGTTAGCTGAAATTGTTGAGATTTTATTTTGAGTTATCACACACCCGTAGGGTCTACCAAAAGAGCAATAAATAAAACCTGTGTAATATGCTATGTTATGTATTGAGGTTAAGATAACCATATCGAGACCATTTTGGTCCATCACTGATCTAAGTTTGCTTACTCGATCATTATATTCTTTATCTGTAAAAGGTAATTTTACTTTTTCACCGTTTTTAAGTTCAAAAAAATCTGGTCGCTCCATATTAATTTAATGCTATATATCTTTTGTTCCATCTCATTATTAAACTGTAATAAAATATAGATACAAAAAGAAAAAAACCACCGATTATAGTATTTGTGGATGGAACTTCGTTAATGCCAAATAAGGGTAACCAAACCCAAAAAATTCCACCTACAACTTCTGTTAAAGATAATAAAGTCAATTCTGCTGCTGGTATCGCTTTAGATCCAATTGAATATAAAATTAATCCAAAACAGACTAGTGTCCCATGTAAAGAAAACAAAGCTCCGTTATAGCTAGATGAAAAGAAAACTAAGTTTTTTGATAAAATCATAATTGTTGCAAACACAAAACAAAAGAAACCTGCAAAAGCTACGGTTGTGAATTTTGGTGTTTCTTTTCTCCATCTAAGCGTCACAGAAAAAACTGAGAAACCAATTGAGGAAGTTAAACCAAATACAAAACCAATTAATGATTTTTCACCAGTATTTCCAAATGCCATAATAATGATACCAACTGTTGCAATAATTATAGATATCCACACATTGAGAGAAATTTTTTCTCTTAAAAATAAAAATGCCAATAATGCTGTAAAAAAAGGCATTGCTGACAAACAAAGTAAAGTAACTGCAGCGCTAGTATTTGTAATTGAATAAATAAATGTAATCATAGCGATCCCCAATCCAGATCCGCCAATTACGCCAGATAAACCTATTTTATAATAGTTTTTGTAAAAATTTTTTCCTTCCTCAAAAAATAAATAAAGATTTAATAAAATAAAAATTGTTAAACCTCGACCAAAAATATACTGCCAAGGTGCCAATTGCGGATTATCCATGTATCGAACTACTAATGGGCCAAACGACCACAATAGACCAGCAAAAAGTACAACGGGAATGGCTATTCTTGGATTTCTCAACTCTAACATAATGAGAAATCTAATTGTAAATATAATTTTCTACAACAAAAATAAGTTTCTAAACTAAATTTTGATTTGAAAGGTTGGGGAAAAAGCAATCAACGATATCTCCCTTTTTAAATTTTGATTTACCCGCTGGTAACAAAACCCAAATATTTGATTTTACAAATGATTTAATTCTAAAAGACTCTTGACCTTTTAAAATTTCAACATTTAGTTTTCCATTTTTAGTTGTGCTTAACTGGCTCTTTACAAATCTTGTGAAATTCTTTTTTTTATCAAAACCATTCGTCAAAATAGCTTTAATTGATTTTTCTTCTGATAACCCTAAGGCATTTAAAATATATGGAATTACAAAAAATCTAAAACATGCAGCTGAAGAAATTGGATTTCCAGGCAGTCCAAATATTGCCTTTTCTTTCCCTTTTATTTTTGCAAACATTATTGGTTTTCCTGGCCTTATTGCTGCACTTTTAAAATAGCTGGATAATTTAAATTCTTTAACAACATCAGGTATAAAATCAAATTTACCTGCAGAAACTGCGCCTGACGTAATAATGATATCATCTTTAGATTTAATTAATTTATTTATTTTTTGTTTAAAAATATTTTGATGATTGTCTTTTAATATACTTCCACTTTTAAAATTAAATAAAAAATTTTGATTTAAGTTTTTTATATAGTGTGTGTTAGAGTTTCTTACCATCCAAACTGGAATATTGTCTTTGTTTGATATTTCGTTTCCAGTTGAAAAAAACAATATATTAATCTTTTTTTTTACTTTAATTTGTTTAATACCTAAACTTTTAAAAGCTAAAATATGGTTTGGTTGAACAATTGTATTTTTTTTTATTACAATCTCCCCTTTTTTATAATCTGAACCTGCAAACCTAACATGGTCAAATTTTTTTATTTTCTGGTCAATTAAAATATATTTTTTATTAGGTGCAAAAATTATTTGTTCTATAGGAATAATTGTATCAAAACCCTTTGGTATAATTCCTCCAGTCATTATTTCAGCAGTATCAAATTTTTTTATCTTTTTTTTAAATGGTTTCATTCCTGCAGCAATTGAACCAATAATTTTAAATTTTTTTGGGAATTTTTTTTTTAATCCATTAGTATCTTTTGAATTAATTGCGTACCCATCAAATGCAGCATTATTTCCTGCTGGATAATTTATATTAGAATAAACATTGATAGAAACTACTCTATTAAGAGAATTTATACTCTTTATAGTCTCCTCTTTAATTTTAATTTTTGCTTTTTTTAAAATTGTCTTAGATTTTTCGTAACTAATCATTTTTGAGTATTTCTTCAGCTTTTTTTAAATCTTCTTTTGTATTTATATTAAAGAAAGGATCATTATTTGAAAACTCCATATTAATTATTTTTACCCCAGTATTATTAGCCCACAACTCTACTTTTCTTTCTCCATTGCTTATATCCTTCTCTAACTTATCTAATAAATTAATCGACCATAAGCCAAATATATTATGTCGTGTGTTGTTTGACTTAATAAAAAATAAATCGCTTTCATTGAAATTAATATTTTGAATAAAATCTTTAAATATTTTTCTCTTAAAAAAAGGTGTATCAACGGGAAAAGTTGCTATCCATTTGTGTTCTTTTTGATTTTTTTTTATCCATTTCATAGCTGATAAAACTCCACCTAACGGACCATGACCTTTTTCAAAATCTTCAATTATTGAAATTTTTTCTGAGTTATGAAAATTAATTTTATTATTTGATACAATTAAGAGTTCCTTGAATTCATCAATAATTTCAGTCAAGATATGATCAATTAACAATTTATCAGCTAACTTTACTTGGGATTTATCTTCTCCAAACCTTTGTGACTTACCGCCTGCTAGCACAGTGCCTAAAATATTGTTATGATCCATCTACAAAATATAAAACATTCAAAGTTGAATTAAAGAAATTAAATGGATTTAAGAATTTTAGAAATAGCAGCTCATACTGAAAACAATAAAGTTGTTGAAAACTATACTCATAAGTCAAAACACAAAAATCCATTATGTGGTGATGAGATGGAAATAAGCTTAATTGTCAAAGACGATGTTGTAAAGGATATGGGTTATCAGTGTAAATCGTGTGTTTATTGTCAGGCATCAGTCAGTCTATTATCCAGAAAAATTAAGGAAAAAAAAGTTGATGATATTAAAAAATTTATAAGAGTTGGTGAGCAACTTTTTGAGGACGCAAAAGTAAGCATGGAAAAACATTGGAAAGACTTTAAAGAAATTTTAGATAAAAAAAATCTTCCAAGGAAAGAATGTTTGCTTTTACCTTTAAGAACTATTGCTAAAGCGTTAAAAATTTAAATGATCAAAATTACAAAACCCTTATTGCAAAAAGCATTAATTGCAGGTTTTTTTTCAGCATTTACAATTGGTGTGCTAACAGTCCTTACTTATAAAAGTACACTCGGATATTTTATTGCAGCCTCTTTCGGTTCTTCAATGGTTTTACTATTTGGTTTTCCTGAAAGCCCATTTGCACAACCAAAAAATGTTTTTTTTGGACATTTGGTAACTGCTTTAGTAGGAGTAATTTTTGTAAACTATATTCCGCTCCCTATTTATATCAATATTGCAATCGCTGTTGGAGCAGGAGTTTTTTTAATGATTTTATTTAATATTGTTCACCCACCTGCTGGTGGAAATCCAATTATAGTTATTATAGGAAGTGCCTCTTATGATTATTTAATTAATCCAATTATTTTTGGTTCTATAATTATATTGTTATTAGCTATTTTAATTAACAAATATTTATTAAAAAAAAACTATCCATTAAAATAATTTAATGAATTCTAAATACAAAGTTTTAAAATATTCATCTAATAAGTTTGAAAATATAGATGATTTAATTTCAATTGAAGAACCATTGGAGATTTCATTAAAATATAATAAGTCTAATAAATGGATAAATCAAAGTTTATCTATAACAATGAGAACTCCAGGTGATGATGAGGATCTTGTAAGAGGATTTTTATATAATGAACAAATTATAAAAAATATTGATGATATTGATTCAATAGAAAGTTATGGGGATAAAGTTGGTCAATACAATATTCAAAATAAAATATTAGCAACTTTAAATAATTCTGAAAATGTGAATATTTCAAAAATAAAAAGAGATTTTTTAACTAATTCATCGTGTGGTGTATGTGGAAAATCTTCACTTGATGCTCTAGAAATAATAAAAAAAAATAAAACAAATTCATTAGAGCCGAAAATCAAAAAAGAGGTAATTGTAAAATCACCAGATACATTGAGAGAAGGCCAATCGGAATTTAGTAAAACAGGTGGAATTCATGCTAGCGGTCTTTTTAATAGTAATGGAGAATTGGTTGCTGTCAGAGAGGATGTAGGAAGACATAATGCTCTAGATAAACTTATTGGCTGTGCATTAAAGAGCAACCAAATTGATCCTAAAAACCAATTTATAACATGCTCAGGCAGACTAAATTTTGAATTGGTTCAAAAGGTTTTGATGACAGATATAGGTATAATGATAGGCGTTGGTGCGCCAACTAGTCTTGCTATCGATTTAGCGAATAAATTTGACATTACCCTTGTTGGTTTCGTAAAGAGGGACAGTTTTAATATTTACACAAATAACAAAAAAGTTATTGTGGACTAAATTAATAAAAGGGTATTTGTGTCAAAAAATATAAGTAATTTATCAGGCAGAATAGGCTTAAAAGATAACCTATTTAAGCAAATCTCAGAAAATACCTTAAGCGATAGTCCAAAAGATATTAAAGAAATTGCCAAAAAACATAACCTAGGTGTTTCAACTCTCCATGGTGCAGAATCCTTTTATGAATTTTTAAGACCTTCTCATAGAGAAAAAAAAGCGTTCGTTTGTAACGGTAGTGCATGCATGTGTGCAGGTACTCAAGACAAATTAAAAGATAAACTCAAGGAAAAACTAGGTGATGACAAAGTTGGAGAAATGTTTTGCTTAGGTCATTGTTATGAAAACCATGCATTTCACTATGATGGAGAAAATTATGCTGGTAAAGATATAGAAAAAATTGATCAGATTTTAAAAGGTGAGGAAATTAAGCAAGAAAAATTTTTTTCTAAGAGTTATGCGACAACAAGTTTTTTAATGGATGATAAACTTTCTTCTACAGACCAATTCAAAGATCAATTAAGTAAATTTTTAAAATCAGATAAAAAAGAAATAATAAAATCATTGTTGGACTCAAATTTAACAGGAAGAGGTGGTGCAGGTTTTCCAACAGGAATGAAATGGAATTTCTGCAGTAAAGCAAAAGGAGATAAAAAATATGTTATATGTAATGCAGATGAGGGTGACTCTGGTGCTTTCTCAGATAGATATTTGTTAGAAGACCAACCTTTAAAAGTTATTTTTGGAATGGTAATATGTGGTTATGTAATTGGGAGTGATGAGGGTGTTTTATATATAAGAGGAGAATATCCAAAATCAATTGAAGCATTAAATGGTAGTATAAACGAACTTAAAAAATTAGGATTATTAGGTGAAAATATTTTAGGAACAGATTTTTCATTCGATTTAGGAATTTGTATTGGTCAAGGTGCGTATATCTGCGGAGAAGAAACAGCTTTGATTGCATCTATTGAAGGAAGAAGAGCAGAAGTTGATGTTAGACCTCCTTTTCCTGTTACAGAAGGATTATATAAAAAACCAACTGTTGTTAACAATGTTGAAACTTTAGCAGCTGCAACTGGAATTTTAATAAATGGTTCTGAAAAGTTTTCATCTATAGGAAATAAAAAATCAGCTGGAACAAAATTAGTTTGCTTAGATAGTTTCTTTAACAACCCAGGTGTTTATGAAATTGATATGGGTACTCCAATGAAAAAAATATTTAATGAAATTGGTGGAGGATACAAAGAACCATTAAAAGCTTTTCAAATTGGCGGGCCACTTGGTGGTGTGGTTCCATTAAGTGAAATAGAAAATCTGAATTTAGATTTTCAGGAATTTACTGCAAAAGGTTTCATGTTGGGTCATGCTAGTGTGGTGAGTATTCCTAAAGATTTTTCTATGGCTGAATACATTCATCATCTATTTGAATTTTCTGCAGAAGAATCATGTGGAAAATGTTTCCCTGGAAGACTTGGATCTTACAGAGGTAAAGAAATGTTTGACCAAGCTAAAAAGAAAACTGCAAAAATACCTTTGAAATTGCTTGAAGAATTGCTTGTTACAATGAAAAAAGGTTGTTTATGCGCTTTATGCGGAGCTATTCCCACTCCTATTCAAAACATCCTAAAATACTTTGGGGATGAAATGAAAAATGATATGGTTAAAGATAATTAATGAGTTCAGAGAAAAGAAAAATTGCTTATATTGACGGAAAACCGTATGAAATCGGTCCAAATCACTCGTCTATTTTAAAATTTGTAAAAAGTTATATAGGTGAAAAAAAAGTTCCTACTTTATGTGATGATCCAAATTTAGCACCTTATGGAGCTTGCAGAGTGTGTTCGGTCGAAGTTGCTTTAGAAAAAGATGGCCCTACAAAAGTAGTTGCTTCTTGCCATACTCCAGTTGCTGAAAATCAACATATCTTTACTTCAAATGAATCCTTGAAAGATCTTAGAAAAAATATTGTTGAATTAGTATTAACAGATCATCCAATGGAATGTGATACTTGTGAGGTAAATAACAACTGTGAATTACAAACAGTAGCAAAAGATTTAGGGGTATCTGATCACAGATATAACAGTCCAAAACAACATAAAGGAATTCCAAGAGATACATCTCATGATTACATGAGAATGAATTTAGATAATTGTATCAATTGTGGAAGATGTGTCAGAGCTTGTGATGAAATTCAAGGTTCGTTTGTTTTAACAATGAGTGGAAGAGGATTTGAATCTAGAATAACAACTGATAACGATATGATGTTTGGAGATAGTTCATGTGTTTCTTGTGGTGCTTGCGCTCACACTTGTCCAACAGATGCTATATCAGATGTTTTTCAATCAAAGTCTGCTGCAGTAGATAAAAAAGTTAGAACAACTTGTTCATATTGCGGTGTTGGTTGTAATTTAGAGGCTTCAATTAAAGATGATAAAGTTGTAGCTATTGATACGCCTAAACAAACAGAAGTTAACGCTGGACATACGTGTATTAAAGGAAGATATGCGTTTAGTTTTTATGATCATCCAGACAGATTAAAAACACCTTTAATTAAAAGAAATGGAAAATTTGAAGAAGCTTCTTGGGATGAAGCTTACAATTTTATCAAAAAGGAAATGAATAGAATTACAAAAGAAAATGGTCCAGATGCCTTTGCTGGAATTTCCTCTGCAAGATGTACAAATGAAGAAAATTATGTTTTTCAAAAAATGATTAGAGCTGCTGTGGGAACTAACAGTGTAGACTGCTGTGCAAGAATTTGTCATTCACCAACAGCTTGGGGAATGCAACAAACTTTTGGAACAGGAGCAGCGACTAACTCTACAGAAGATATTTATCATGCAGATTTATTTTTAGTCATTGGAGCTAATCCGACTAATGCTCATCCTGTAACAGGTGCTAAAATAAAACAGCAAGTGATGAAAGGTAAAAAACTAATTGTTCTAGATCCAGTAACAACTGAACTTGCGAAACTTTCTGATTATCACATTAAACTAAGACCTGGAACTAACGTTGCGGTTCTAAATATGATGTTGCATTTTATTATAAAATCAAAACTTTATAATGCAGATTTTGTTAGAGATAGAACTGAAGGTTTTGATAATTTCTTAAAAGAGATTGAAAGACAGGATGTAGATCAACTAGCAAAAGTGGCTGGAGTAGATAAACAATTAGTTAAGGAAGCTGCAATTGCATATGCAACTGCTAGAAATTCAATGGAGTTTCATGGATTAGGAGTTACTGAACACGAACAAGGTTCAAAAACAGTAATGCTAATTGCTGATCTAGCAATGATTACTGGAAACATTGGAAGAAAAGGTGTTGGGGTTAATCCTTTAAGAGGCCAAAACAATGTTCAAGGTGCAGCAGATATGGGATGTCAACCACACCAGGGTGCTGGGTATTTTCCTGTAGCTGATGAAAAACATCAAGAATTTTATACTGAAAAATATGGAGTAACACACCCGACTAAACCAGGATTAAAAATTCCTCAAATGTTTGAAGCTGCAATAGATAAAGAGCTTAAAGGTTTATGGATTATTGGTGAAGATATAGTTCAAACTGACCCTAATAGCGCTCACGTTATAGAGGCTATGAATTCATTAGAGCTTTTAGTGGTTCAAGAAATATTTATGAGTGAAACAGCAAAATTAGCAACTGTTGTTTTACCAGGTACAACTTTCTTGGAAAAAGATGGAACATTTACAAATACTGAGAGAAGAATTCAAAGAGTAAACAGAGCTGTGCCTCCTCTACCGGGCACTAAACCAGACGGATTAATTGTAACCGAGATGATGCAGAAATTAGGTTTTGACCAACCAACTTATGATGCTGATCAAGTTCTAGAAGAGATTGCTGATATAGTTCCTTTCTTTAAGGGAGTAACTAGAGAAAGATTAGGAAAATTTGGATTACAATGGCCAGTTCAAGAAGATGGAACTGATACTAAAATTTTACATACTGAAACTTTTAAATTAGGCAAAGGTAGACTTAAAAACTTTGATTGGAAAGAGTCATCAGAAATTGAAGCTAACAAAAAAGATTATCCTTTAATTTTAACAACAAGTAGAGTTTTACAACATTACAACGCTGCAACAATGACTAGAAGAACAAAAAACATAAATATTGTTGATGAAGATGTTTTATTAATTCATCCTAAAGATGCTGAGTATAGAGATCTAAACACTGGAGATATTGGAAGACTTTATTCAGGTAGAGGTGAGGTTGCTCTTAAAGTAGAAGTGACAGACAAAGTTAAAGAAGGAATAGTGTTTACTACATTCCATTTCCCAGAGCATATGGTTAATATGGTTACAGGCCACGGTAAAGATGAAGAAACAATGTGTGCAGAATACAAAGTATCTTCTGTTGAAGTACAAAAAATCTCTAATCAATTTAAAACAGAAGTTAAACCAAAAGAAAATCAAGCTGAAGTTAGTTAATTAAAATGACCATTGGTTGGCATTTTGATAATACGTATTCAAAGTTATCAAATACTTTTAAAGAAAATATTAAACCTACTCCTGTTCATGATCCTGAATTAGTAATTTTAAATGAGGAACTAGCATCTACTTTAAATTTAGATTTTTCAAGAACAGACAAAAAAAAATTATCAGAAATATTTTCTGGGAACTCCATACCGGAAGAAACTAATACCATTGCGCAAGCATATGCAGGACATCAATTTGGACACTTTACTATGTTAGGAGATGGTAGAGCAGTTTTGTTGGGTGAACATTTAGTTAACAATGTCAATCGTTTTGATATTCAGTTTAAAGGTTCAGGAAGAACTTCTTTTTCTAGAGGTGGTGATGGAAGAGCGGCTCTGGGACCTATGCTTAGGGAATATATTATCAGCGAAGCGATGCATTCATTAAATATTCCAACTACCAGAAGCCTTGCTGTAGTAAAAACAGGAGAAAAAGTTGTAAGAGAAAATCTTTTACAGGGTGCTATATTAACAAGAGTTGCATCAAGTCATCTTCGAGTTGGAACATTTCAGTATATTGCTGCAACTCAAAACAGTGAAAATTTAAATACTTTAGTCGACTACACAATAAACAGACATTATCCAGAAATTAAAAAATCAAATTCAAAAGCTTTAGACTTATTAAATCTCGTAATGGAAAAGCAATGCCAGCTAGTAGTTAACTGGATGCGTGTTGGATTTATTCATGGGGTTATGAATACTGATAATATGGCAATTTCAGGTGAAACTATTGATTACGGTCCTTGTGCATTTATGGATCATTATGGTCCAAAAACTGTATTTAGCTCAATCGATAAATTTGGAAGATATGCCTTTTCTAATCAACCACCAATTACAAAGTGGAATTTAGCAAGATTTGCCGAATGTTTGATCCCTCTAATTGATAAAGATGAAGATACTGCAATTAAATTAGCTACAGATTTAATAGATAATTTCCAAAATATTTATGAAAATAAGTGGTTAAATATGATGAGAGATAAGCTTGGTCTATTTGGTGAGGATAAAAATGATAAAAAATTAATTAATGATTTGTTTAATTGGATGGAAAAAAATAAAGCAGATTACACAAATACTTTTTGTAATCTAATGGATGTCAATTTAGATGAAATTTACAAAAATAATGATTTTATCAATTGGAAAAATGAATGGAAAAAAAGATCTGAGTTATATAATTCAACTAAGGAAAAACAAAGCAAACTTATGAAATCAAATAATCCAATAGTAATTCCTAGAAATCATAAAGTAGAGGAAGTTTTAGCTGAAGCAGACAAAGGAAGTTTAGATAAAATGAAAGAGTTTTTATCTATTTTAAAAAATCCTTATGACAATCAGAATAATATTGAAGAATATCAAGCGCCTGCTCCATCGAGTAACGAAAAATATCAAACTTTTTGTGGCACTTGATTTTTACTTTTAACATATTTAATAATTTCAATTATTAAAATTAAAAGGAAAATGCATCCAGCCAGTAACGATATATTTTTTACCTTTATTTAGTATTTCTCCCCTATGTGCATGTGTCCACTCAGCTGGCCAAATCAAAGTTTTACCTGTGCTTGGTTTAACTCTTAAATTATAGTGTTCAAAATAAGTTCCTCCACCATCTTCAACGTCGTTTAAATATGTCATCCACGCGAAAACTCTATGTGTACTCTGAAGGCTTGCTCTTTCACAATGCATTTTGTTAAAGTGTCCACCAATTTCGTATTTTTGAATATTAAAAGATGGAATATGTAAATTATTTAAATTATTTTTTATAAAAGGCCATTCCGTCTTATAATCTTGATAACATTCTTGCAAAGATCGAAAATAAAGTTTTATATCTTCAAAACCTTTCTGCTCCAGATCTCTTGGATGTATTGAAATATCAATTGATTTTTTTGCATTTTCATCTTTTCCGTATCCAATTTCACCTACTATTTGTAAATCTTTTCTTTTCTCAAAAAAATTTATGATTTTTTTACAAAGTTCATCGTTGTTGATATTCCAGCAACCAATAAAATTTGTACCTTTGAGACTATCATCTCTTTTAATTTTTTTAATATTATCATTTTTATCATTAAACCTTATAACACCAGCATATTTATAAGTATGATATTGACATTTAGTAATATCTCCTGTTCTCTGAAGAAATTTTGCATACTTTTCATGTCCTAAAACAAAATCATTATTTATGGAAAGAGTTTTTTCATAAAAATATCTTGCTTTCTTTAAATCGTTTTCTTTATCAAAACTTATAGCTAAAGCAAAATTAGCATACAAATATTCAGGATCTAATTTTAATGCTTCTTCAAAGGATTTTTTAGCCTCTTGTAATTGTCCTAACTCATTTAACATTATTCCTAAATTATAATGAGATACTTTATTTGTTGGATTAAGCTTAACTGATAAGTTCAAATGTTGAATTGCTTTTTCTTGCTGTTTAAGCAATGCATATATATTTCCAAGTAAAAAGTGAGTTTGATAATTTTCTTCTTTTTTGTCGATAATTTGTAATAACTCTTTTTCTGCAATATCATACTTTTTATCTTCAATTAGTTTAGCTATCTCTTGATTGGATTTGTCTTGTTTTTGATTAATATCCATGATCTCAAATTTATGAATTATAAAACATAAGGTTCTGGCCTAGCAGTTTTACCCAAAACTCTCTCAACTGCAAAATCACTTATATCAATTGTTTGGTACG
>CACHCM010000023.1 GCA_902578325.1 uncultured Pelagibacteraceae bacterium | reverse complement strand
CACATGTTTTAAACATTTGATTTAAACTAACAGGTTTAAATCCGAAGCTTTTAATTTTACTCTTTGATAACCATGGGTCATAAACGTTTATATCTTTAGTAAATGGAAGTAACATTGGATATAAAGATTTAGCTAAATCACCAAAACCCAGTAATCCAATTTTTTTTCTTGATAATAAAGATGCTTTTAAATTGCTTTCTAACCCATATTTTTCTTTACCTTTTACAAAATCAAAATGAGCATTATGAATATTCCTTAATAGAGAAAGTGTCATTCCTAATGCAATTTCAGCGACAGGATTTGAAAACACCGGGGAAGTTGCAATTACATGGATTCCCTTTTTAGCACAATAAACATAATCAACATTATTCATAAAATTACTTTCAACATTGATTATTGCTTTCAATTTTTTTGCTTTTGACAAAATTTTTTTATCTAAGTCTGGCTGACCCATAATGAAAGTAGCCTTATCAATATAGTTTTCATAAAATTGTCTTTTTTTTTTATCAGGTGCTATTAAAACCTTATATTTTGTTTTCAATTCTATTAATTTTTTTTTCGTAAAAATCAGGTCCAGTGTTCTTGGGAAAGGATCAGATATAACAATTGGTTTTGACACTAAATTAAAATTTTTTTTACTTCTTCTTCGGTAAATTTTTTTGGTCTATCACATTTTGTTTGTATTTTTTGAGGAATTCCACTATTTGCTGCCCTCATGGTTGACTCGATTATATCTAATACATGTAAAGATAAATCACCTGAACACCTGTGCTTTTTATTTTTCTGAATAGAATATAACATTTCAGATAAACCAACGCTCCTATAATTCGCATTAGTAGCAGCTTCATTTGATCTTCCACTAGAAGAAGTTATGTTTATTTTTCCTAAATGCATCTTATCTGTTTTATGTTCACCCCATTTTCCACCTTCTGTAACAGAAATAAAAACAGAACCACCAAACATATTAGGATCTGGAACAATAATCGATCCCTTTGTGCCATAAAGCTCCATGTGATTTCTTTGATGATTAATTACATCAAAAGATAGTGTTACTTGAATTATAGCACCGCTGTGAAATTGGATTGTTGCTAAGTATGTTGTAGGAGTTTCAACTTTAAATGATTTATTTTTTTTTGGACCCGCTCCATAAATTCTTTTTTTAAAAGCTGTTAATGTTCTTCCTTGCACTTGTTTTGCTGGTCCAAGTAAATTTACTAAGGTTGTAAAAAAGTACGGTCCCATATCTATTACTGGACCTCCTTCTTTTTTATACCATGATTCAGGTTTCGGATGAAAAGACTCTACCCCTGGAAATGCAAAAATGGCATTACCCAATTTAATCTCTCCAATCAAATCAGAGTCAATTAATTCTCGAGCTTTTTGAATTCCACCACCTAAAAATGTATCTGGAGCATTTCCAAGATAAAGTTTATTTTTTTTTGCTAGTGAGACGAGTTCTTTACCTTTTGCAAAATAAGTTGCTAATGGTTTTTCTGAATAAACATGTTTACCTGAAGTCAAAACTTTTTTTGAGACTGAATAATGAGATTGTGGAATTGTTAAGTTTAAAATAACTTCTATTTCATTGTCTTTTAAAATTTCTGAAACTGTTTTAGATTTAATATTGTATAATTTTGCACATTTATCGGATGCTTTTTGATCAATATCTGCACATGCAATTATTTTAAAATTATTAAAATATTGTTGCCCCCTAAAGTATGTCTCAGCAATATGACCACAGCCTATAATACCGACCTTAAAAATTTTATTCATAAAGGTTTATACGCCTTGTCTTTGTTTATCTTTTCCTTCTTTATAAAGTTTTAAAGCTTCTTCATTCTCTTTAGTGGTTGGAACTTCTAGTGTAGGGCTATCCCAAAAAGATGAACCTTCAACCCATTTGTAGGCATGAGTTTTAATTGAAATAACATAAGTCACATCAGATGCTTTTGCTCTCTTAAATGCAGCTTCAAGATCTGAAAGTGAAGTAACGTGTTCAGATTTTGCACCCATACTTTCCGCATGTTTTGCAAAATCTACATCAACTAAGCCAGGTGTATTAGAACTCTTTAATAAGTTGTTGTACTCTTTACCACCTTTAAATAATTGTAATCGATTAATAACTGCAAAGCCTCCGTTATCGCAAACAATTATAATCAATTTATTTTTTGTGATAACCGAAGAATAAATGTCAGTATTATTTAATAGATAAGATCCATCTCCTACAAAAGAAATTACTTCTTTTTCTGGATTTGCCATTTTAATTCCCAAAGCTCCAGAAATTTCATAACCCATACAACTAAAACCCCATTCTGTTTCATGAGTATTGAGTTCTCTTGGTCTCCAAACTTGAATTACCTCACCAACTAAACCTCCTGCAGCTGTAACTGCAATATCTGTTGGATCAGAATTTCTATAGATCGCACCAATTGCTTGGACATAACTTGGGACTTCCTGATTAGTCGGGGCACTCTCTTTATCTATATGTTCATTCCATGACTTAAGCTCAATTTGAGATTTTTTATTCCAATCTTCTCCTACTTTCCAATCACCTAAGGCTTGAGAAAGTTCAGTTAATGAAACTTTTGCATCTCCAACAACTGCTTGTGCTAAATGTTTATTAGCATCATATCTTGATACATTGATAGAAACTAATTTGAAATTTTCGTTTTCAAAATTTGCCCATGATCCTGTTGTAAAATCAGCAAGTTTTGTTCCAACCGCAATGGCAAGATCAGTTTTTTTTGCTAATGTATTTGTATTTTTTCCTCCCAGGCCTCCAATTTGACCTGCAAAATGAGAATGGTCCCGCTTCATTGTTGAGTAGCCCATTACAGTTTGTGTAACTGGGATGTTGTGTTTAATTGCAAACTGACTCAATTCTTCCATTGCATCTGAATAAAATACTCCACCTCCAGATATTATTATTGGATTTTTTGAAGATTTAATTTTATCAGCTGCTTCTTTAATTTGAAATTCATCTGGTCTTGGTCTTCGAATTGTGTGAACTTTTTCTTGAAAAAATTCTGCTGGATAATCAAAAGTTTGGCCTTGAATATCTTGACTCAATGAAATACAAGCAGGTCCACAATCAGCAGGATCTAACATTGTCTGAACTGCTATTTGAAATGATTGAATTATTTGTTCAGGTCTAGTGATACGATCAAAATATCTCGTAACTGGTTTGAAAGCATCATTTGCAGTAATGCTTGGGTTGTTAAATTGTTCAACTTGTTGCAGTACTGGATCTGGCATTCTATTTGCATAAGTGTCACCAGGTAAAAATAAAATTGGTAATCTATTGCTCATAGCAACTGCTGCAGCTGTAACCATATTTGTTGCTCCAGGTCCAACAGAGGATGTCGCTACAAAAATTTGTTGTCTTCTTTTTGCTCTCGCATAACCAATTCCTGTAAGAGCCATATTTTGCTCATGATGCCCTCTATATGTTGGAAGTTCTTTTTGATTTTCCTCTAATGCTTGACCTAAGCAGGCTACATTTCCATGTCCAAAAATTCCAAAGACACCTGGAAATAAAGGTTCTTTTTTGCCATTAATTAATATTTTTTGAGCAATTAAATATTTAACTATTGCATGAGCACATGTGAGGGTAATTTTTTTCATAAATATGTTTATCTTTTAATATGTATAGTGTTTATATATAATTTTAATTATAAATTAAAAAACCTAATTAAGTAAACTTAAAAATAAATTCTATGTACGAAAAATTTGGACAATTCATTGATGGTAAATGGCAACAAGCTGAAAAAAAAGAAACTTATGATGTAATCAACCCTGCAACGGAAGAAGTGATTGGAAAAGCATCGAAAGCTTCATCTATTGAAGTGCAAAAAGCATTAAAGTCTGCAGAAACAGGTTTGGAAGTTTGGAAAAACACTGCACCATGGCAGAGAGCTTATGTACTTAGAAAAATTGCAGACATGATGAGAGAAAAAAAAGATGTTATTGCAAAATGGTTAACTCTTGAAGTTGGAAAACCTCTAACTGAAGCGGTTGGTGAAGTTGGTGGTGGTGCTGATATTTTTGAGTGGAATGCTGAGGAAACAAAAAGAATTTATGGTCAAACACAACAAAGTAGATTTCCAGATACTAGAGTTCATGTTTATTATCAACCTGTGGGAGTTGTTGCAGCTTTAGTTCCTTGGAATTTCCCAATAGTTTTGGCATCAAGAAAAATTTCTACTGCATTAGCTGCAGGATGTTCTGTAATTTGTAAGCCAGACGTAATTACTCCTGGTGCTGTAATGGAATTAGTAAACATTTGCAAAGAAGCTGGAGTACCAGATGGTGTGGTTAGTCTTTTGTCAGGTGACCCTGCTGAAATATCAAATGAATTAATGGAATCTGATATTATTAAAAAGGTTTCAGTTACTGGATCAACTAGAGTTGGTAAAATTATTTTAAAAAAAGCAGCTGATAAAGTTCAAAGAGTTACTATGGAGCTTAGCGGACACTCCCCTTTTATTGTATGTGAAGATGTGGATATGAACAAAGTAGCTGATATAGCAATAACTGGTAAATTTAGAAATAACGGTCAAGTCTGTATTTCACCGAATAGATTTTATATCCAAGAAAACAGAAAAGATGAGTTTGTTGATGCTTTTATCGAAAGAGCAAAAAAATTAAAAATTGGAAACGGTATGGATAAAGGTGTGGATCTAGGACCTTTAACAACAGCTAAGAGATTAGAAGAAATAGAAAAACTCGTTGAAACTACCAAAAAAGAAGGAGCTAAAGTATTGATGGGTGGACAGAAACCTTCTGGTTTCAATAAAGGATATTATTATGAACCCACAGTTTTTGACGATGTAAAAGATAATTTTACAATAATGAAAGAAGAACCTTTTGGTCCACTAGTTCCAATTTTAACTTTTAAAACTTTTGATGAGGTAATTGAAAGAGCAAATGATAATGACTTAGGATTATGTAGTTATTTGTACACAAATTCTATGGACAAAGCTCATATTGGATCTGAAAAGCTAGAGTCTGGTTGTGTTGCAGTTAATACTGGTGTTGTTGCAATTGCTGAAGCACCTTTTGGAGGTATTAAACAAACTGGTTATGGTCGTGAAGGTGGTTCAGGAGCAATTAAAGACTATCTAAATGTGAAATACACTCACATGGGCTTAAAAATATAAATAATGCGAAAAAACAAAGTTAAACAAATGATGAAAGACGGTAAGCCCGTAATCAATGGTTGGTGTGCTATTCCTAGCACTGCATCTGCTGAAGCAATGGCTCATCAAGGATGGGATTCTCTTACCGTAGATATGCAACATGGTTTAGTAGATTACAGTAATGCACTACCAATGATGCAAACAATATCCACAACAGAAGTAACTCCTTTAGCAAGAGTAAATTGGAATGAACCTGGTCAAATAATGAAAATATTAGATGCTGGATGTTATGGAATTATATGCCCAATGGTAAGTAATAAAAAAGAAGCAGAAAATTTTGTCCAAGCATGTATGTATCCACCAGATGGGTACAGGAGTTTTGGACCTGTTAGAGGTTTAATTTATGGAGGACCTGATTATGCAGATCACGCTAATCAAGAAATACTAAAATTGGCAATGATAGAGACAAAAGAGTCATTGGAAAACCTTGATGAAATTATGTCTACACCAGGTGTTGATGGTATTTATATTGGACCAGCTGACCTAAGTTTAGCTATAGGTGAAAAACCTGGTTTTGATAGACCTGAGTCAACCAAAGCTTATTCAGAAATTTTAAGAATTTTAGAACATGCTAAAAAAAATAATATTTTTGCAGGAATTCATAATGGTACTACAGAATATGCAACCAAGATGATTGAAAAAGGTTTTAATTTTGTAACTATAGCGTCTGATTTAAGGGCTCTAAGTGCTGGTGCAAAAGCTACAGTTGATAAAATGAAAGGTTCATTATCAAAAAAAGACGATAACGCGACTTACTAATCTAATTGATTTAAAAATTTCTCAAATTGTTTTTTTTCTAAATTTGATGATTGTTTTTTTCCTGGAAATTTACCAGTCATTGAGTCCTTTTTAAAAGCTCTAAGTGCTTTTACTCTTTCAATTTTAATTTCACCTCTTAATCTTAATAAATTTCCGTATGCTTTAGAATGTCGTGGAGGATTTTCAGTATCACCACAAATATCTTCCATAAATAAATACATTACATCAGCATTTTTTCCTGAACCTAGTGAAACAGTAACGATATCTGTGCGCTTTGAAATTTCACCCATTACATTTTCAGGTATAACTTCACACTCTGCAGAAAAAGCACCTGCATCTTCTAATCTTTTAAACTTTTGAAATAGATCATATGCTTCATCCGCAGTTTTGCCCACTGCTCTCAAGCCACCAATCCAAGTGGATTTTCTTGGTACCAAACCTAAATGCCCCATAACTGGAACTTCTTCCTTAGCTAACATTTCAACTATATCCATACTTCTTGGAGTCATAACTGCATCTGCACCATTTTCTAACGCTTTAAAAGCGCCACGCATAATATCATCTGCTGTTACAAACTCATTTAATGCTAAAGCTGCTGTTAAGAATAAATTTCTTGAACCTTCTCTTACAGGAATTACATTTTTTGCGTTTGATATAATCATATCAAAGCCTGCCTTTTCAGCCGCATCAGCTTCTTCAAAGCTATTCGCTGTAACTTGTGTAAATTTTCTTTTTCCTTTGGCTGCTTTTAAATCTGCTACAGTCAAAGTTCGCTTTGCTGGTTTAGCGGCCCATGTATAAATATTCTTCATTTAATTCCTTTATAAAGAATATCTCTTCTATCAATAAACTCCTCAAAGGTTTTGATAGTAATTACTGCAGGTAAAATAAAAATAGATCGTTTGTCTCTCTCGTTTCTAATAATTCTAAAATAACCTTTTTTAATTGCTGTATCGATATAAACGTTTGAGGTTAAATATGATTTCTCGATTACTTTAAGTAATTGATTTTTGGTAATTGATTTATTTTTGTAATAAGCAAGCATAACCATATGCAACATTATCCAATGTTGTGGGGTTAAAGAAAACCAATTCAATAATTCATTGGCTAATCTTCCTTCAAAATCACCAAGTGATATTTCAGCTAATTGAATTCTTTTTTGAGTAAGTTTTGGAATTTTTTTTTGTTCTTCAAAGTGTTTTGGATACTTGAACTGTCTTTTCATTTAAATAAATTTAAACTCATTGAGTTTTCTATTCAATACTATTTTTAATTAATAGTTCTTTATAAATGTTGTTTACTCTGTGTACTTCTGTTGCAGTATTAAAATAACATTCGTATTCTATTTCCTCTGGTGTTACATCAAAATGATAATGGCCAGCGTCTCTGTCATGCTCATAAGAATGAAAGTGAGTATGTTCACCAGATTCTCTTAAATTTAATTCTCCCCCAGTTGGATCACCAGTCCAAAGAACTGTATAGCATTGTAATTTTGGTCCAACAGGTTCATAAAATTGAAGAAAATCTTTTACACATTTCATTTGTTTTGGATCGTAATACTCGTGTTTAATATCTTTATAATCAGGTTGCACGTGAGATCTTATTTTTCCATTTAATACTCTAAACACACCTGCAAGAGACATGTGCTCATTATCTTTAATTTTCAAATTTTTTAATAAAGAAAACCTTATTGCCTGAGGCAAAGAACCTTGTTCTCCATTTCTGCCTCTGATTTTAATTTTAATTACTTTTCCTTGTTTACCATCTGTATAATAAATATTTCCAAGTCCGCCGTGTTTTTTTGCAGAATATTTTTCAACAACGCATTTTTTGTCAGGACTTACTCTTGCTATTATTGATTTTGATTCATCAGTTATTAAATTTTCATTTATAACTAATTCTCCACAATGACCATCTAAACATGACATTGCACCTGATCCAGCTCCTAAAGCATAAGATTTTTCAGAATCAATCAATTTAGATATTTCTTTATAGTCAAACTCTGCACCAATAAATTTTGGATCATGCATATAAGGCTCTCCGCCAACGTCTATTATTTTTTGATTTCCACTTATTCCTTCTGATGGACAATCCCAATCTCTAAGATTTGGGCAATCTACCACTTCTACTTCAACTTTTTTGAAATTTTCAGACAATCCTTTTCTTAATGCAATTGAAATGTCTTTTAATGAATAATCTTTAAAAGTTCCTTTTTCTATTTTTAATTGCATGATGCTAATAAGCTATTATTTATTTTGCATAATGTCTATAGATAATATATATAATTTCTATACATAAATAATTTTAAATAAGATAACGATGATTAATAAAGATTTAAAAGTGGCTGTACTTGGTGCAGGAGCAATGGGTTGTTTATTTGGCGGTTTACTTTCTGAAAAAGGTTTAAATGTAATTTTAATTGATGTTTGGAAAGAACATGTAAATGCAATTAATAAAGATGGTTTAAAAATGGACGGGCATGGTGGTAATCGAGTAATTAAAGTTAAAGCCACTTCAGACCCATCCTCGTTGAATAAAGTAGATGCTGTGATTGTTATGTGCAAAGCTACAGCTTTAGAACCAGCATTAAATAGTGTTAAAAATATCATGGGAGACAAAACAGTGTTCATGTCTTTTCAAAATGGTATTGGTCATGAAGCAATTATTCAAAGTATTGTCGGTGATGAAAAAGTTATTGGTGGAACAACTACCCAGGCTTCGAATATTTTGGGTCCTGGACATATAATGAATCATGGTTCGTTACCATCTTGGATTGGTGAGTACGAGGGAGGAATTTCTGATCGAATTAAAGAAATAGCAGATACCTTCACTGCTCACAATCTTGAAACGATTGCTGCAGAGGATGTAAAGAAAAGAAAATGGATGAAACTTTTTGCTCTAACAGCAATTGGACCATTATCTGCGATTTTTGATCTTCATCATACTGACTTATATGTAAACAACAAAGCAAATGAAGTATCTCTTAGTTTAGGTAAAGAAATAATTTTAGAAACTAGAGAAGTTGCACTTGCTGATGGAGTAAATGTTTCTGAGGATGAATGCTTATTTATGTTTAATAAAATTGTAGACTCAATGCAAACTAACAAGTCATCAATGGCATTTGATATTCAATACAAGAGAAAAACCGAAATAGATTTTATTAGTGGTGCGGTTTCAAAAATAGGTAAAAAACATGGTATTAAAACACCTTTGAATAACCTTATGTATAAAATGATTAGAGTGAAAGAGGGAATGTACAGCTAAATGCTCAGTACAAATAAACTAAAAAAAATCAAAAGTAACTTTCCTGTTTTAGTTGGTGACAACGTAGTTTCAAAAAATATTTGTAATTTATTAATTAAAGAAATCAGTAACTTTAAATCATTTGACGATATGATTATGGGGGGTAGAAGTAGAATAAATAAAGGTTCAAAAAATTTTAATTTATATATCAAAAACTCAGTTAATTCTGCAAAACTTTTTAAGCTTTTTAATAGCAAGACTTTTTATAAAAAAATCGAGAGTATTTTTATAAAAAATTTTAAGGATGGATCGTGGGTTAATTTACATAAACCAAAATACTTCAATCCTAAGAAGTTTACTATTAAAAAAAAATTAAATTCTTATGAATTAAAAAAAATGTTGGGTAATAATTATACTAGTCCTAAGGTAAATTTAGATATTGACTTTTCAGTATCCAAAGGAGGGTATAGATTGAGGCCTCATAGGGATGATATAACTAGGTTGTATAATTTCTTAATTTATTTAACAGATATCCCAAAAAAGAATGGTGGGTCTCTAACTATTTATAGAAAAAAGGCCAAAAAAAATTTAAGAAAGAGTTTTAGAAGATTTCCAAAAATAAATGAGCTTGAAATAGTTAAGTCTTTTACACCCAAAAAAGGGACGGTTGTTTTTTTTCAATCTACACCAAATTCATATCATGGTGTGAATCGGTTTATAGAGAAAAATTGTCCAAAACGTTTTTTTATTTATGGAAGTTATGCTTTAAACAAGCCTGTTATATGGAATTACAAAGGAAACTCATATTATCCTCATATAATTAACACCAGAAAAAAAATGTTAACCTCTTTTCATGACGCGAACTATTTTACCACAGCACCAAACCATTGAAATTATTTCAATGATAAAATAAATTTTAACAATGACAAATACTCTTCAAAAAAAATTATACGAGAATGGGTACTTAATTGTTAAAAATATACTTGATTATAGAAGAAACTTAAAACCAGTTCTTAATGATATGGAATTTGTCATGGATTGTCTCATTCAAAAGTATGCAAAAAAAACTGAGGTTAAAAAAGTTCTTAATCTAAATTTTAAAAAAAAATATTCATATATTTCAAAACTTAATATTTATGATCTGGATCAATATTTTAACACAAGATTACCAAGAGACCATGTTAAAAGAGATAGTGATTATTTCGCTACTCAATCATTATGGAATTTAATTACAAATAAAAAAATTTTAGATGTTGTAGAAAAAATTTTAGGGAAAGAAGTAATGTCTAACCCTGTTCAAAATACTAGAATCAAACAACCTGAAAAAAAATTACCAAGAGGATCAATTCACGACGGCTTAAGTGGTAGAACACCATGGCATCAAGACGCTGCCGTTTTAAATTCAAGAGGGCAAAAACTAACTGATATGGTTACAGTGTGGATACCTTTCACCAAAACTACTAAAGAGAATGGATGTATGATTACAGTAAAAAAAATTAATAAAATGGGATTATTAAACCATGTATCAGGATACAGAGGACAGGTTGAATTAAAAAATAGTAAATTACTTGATGATATGGAGCACATTTATTTAGAAGCAAATGTTGGTGATATAATATTATTACATAAACATTCTATCCACTGCTCTTTACCAAATAGATCAAATGATTTTAGAATTAGTGCTGATTTAAGATATAATGTTGCAGGACAACCATCAGGTAGAGAGCCGCTTCCAAATTTTTATGTCAGAAGTAAAAATAAAAAAAATCTTAAAGTTCAAAACTTCAAACAATGGTTATCTCTTTGGGAGAATGCTAAAGAAAGACGTATTGGAAAACATGCATTTAAGTATCCTCTACCAACGTATAAGAATAATAAAAGAGACTTGTCTAATTTAGTTTAATATCAATAAACACAGCTTTAATTAAAAAACTCATTTACTTTATATAATTATTCTCGTATTTAAAAAGCTTTCTAAAATTTAATATATTATTATGAGTAATAAAAAAAAGATATTAATAATTCAAAAAGTCCATGAAAAAGGAATGGAATTAATAAATAACCACCCTAATTTTGATGTTGAAGTAACTGACGACACTTCATTAGAAAATTTAAAATCAAAATTAAAAGATTGTTATGGAGCATCAATCAGAACTGCAAAACTTCCTGGAGAAACATTTAAAGAAGCAAAAAATTTAAAAATTATTTCAAGACATGGTGTTGGCTATGACAATATTGATTTAAAAATAGCTAAAGAAAAAGATATAAAAATAACAATAACAGCTAACGCTAACGCGGTTACTGTTGCAGAACATGTTATGTTCGTTTTGCTAAATATTGCTAAAAGAAAAGATTTATTTGACAAAACAGTTAGAGATGGAAATTTTAAAGACAGAAATAAATTACCGAAAACAATTGAAGTTTGGAAAAAAAATTTTTTGATAATGGGTTTTGGAAGAATAGGAAAAGCACTAATTAAAAGATGTCTGGGTTTTGAAATGAATGTATTTGTTTATGATCCATTTGTAGACAAAGATAAAATTGAAGAATTAAGAGGAAAAAAAGTAGAAGATCTAGCTGAAGCAGTAAAAACAATGGATGTTATTTCGCTACATATGCCTTTGACGGATAAAACCGAAAATTTAATTAATTATAACTTATTAAAAACAATGAAAAAAACTTGTATTATTATTAATGCAGCAAGAGGTGGCATTATCCACGAAGAAGATCTTGATAAGGCGCTCAATGAAAATTTAATTTTTGGTGCCGGTATTGATGTATTTAAAAAAGAACCTCCTGATGACAATAATCCACTTCTTAAAAATGAAAAAGTTTACTTAAGTCCACATACTGCAGCCTTTACCGATGAATGCATGACAAGAATGGGTAAAGAGACAATTCAAAATATTATTGATTTTTTTGATGAAAAATTAGAAAAATCTAAGATCGTAAAATTATAATATAGAAATATTTTTAAAAAATTTAATTTTAAATCGATTTGAATTGCTCCTGAGATTGGTGGACTAACTATTATTTATAGATGATCAGTTATTATAGATATCAATGTTACTATTATTTAAAGTTTCAGTTAAATACTTGTATCCTATTTTTGCATATTCAAATGGGTTTGCTTTGGCTGGATCTTGTTCTGCTTCTACAACTAACCATCCTGAATAATTTTTTTCTTTCAATACGTCAAACAATGGCTTGTAATCAATGCATCCATCACCTGGGACTGTAAATGCACCTTCTAAAAATGCACCTCTAAAACTTAAGTCTTCTTTTAAAGATTTTTCTAAGACACTTTTTCTAATATCCTTACAATGCATATGAATTAATCTTTCGCTAAAATCATTTAATATTTTTAAAGAATCTCCCTGAGCAAATAACATGTGACCAGTGTCTAATGTAAGTTTTACACTATCATGGGTGTTTTCAAGTAATCTTATTGTATCCTCTTCAGTCTCTATTATCGTACCCATATGATGATGATAAGCAAGTGGCATACCTTCATCTTCGAGATATTTTCCCATTTCTGAAATTTTTTTATAATATTTTTTAGACTCATCAAGATCCATTTGAGGTCTTGTAGATAATTTTCGATCTGGGTCTCCTTGAATTGAACCAGAAACTTCGGCAAAAACGATACAGGGGGCATTACAATCTTTGAAAAGTTTAAGTTGATCTTGAATAACTTTTTTTTCTTCATTCACATTATTTGTTCTTAAATTAGCGCCATACCAACCTGAACAAAGATTTAAATTAAATTCATTAAGTTTAGGAATTAATTCCTTTGATTTTTTTGGGAATTTACCACCAGACTCAATTCCAATAAATCCTGCCTGACTAGCTTCAGACAAACACTGCTCTAGAGATGTGTCTCCACCCAATTCAGGCATATCATCATTACTCCATGCAATTGGTGCTATTCCTAATTTTACTGACATACAAAATTTAAAACACTTTTAAATGATGATATCTTTTGCATCAAGAAAATTATATTTTCAATTGATGCTTAATTAATAATAAAAAAATGTTTCTTGATTTTATTTTTTAATTCTGTTCTATTTTATTATGATTAACTTTTCTTTGATGGGTGCTGGACGAATTGGAAAAATGCATGCTAAATTTATAGCAACACATCCAAAAGCAAAATTAAAATACATATATGACATTAATTCTGAGTTTGCTAAAGAAGTA
>CACHCM010000022.1 GCA_902578325.1 uncultured Pelagibacteraceae bacterium | reverse complement strand
CATCAACACAACTTTTAAACGAACCCTGCCCTGGTAAAACGACTTTATCTGAAGATTTAATTTTATTTAAATCTGAAGTTACTTCGATATTTACTTTGTCTTTAGCAACTTCCTTAAAGGAGTTTATTACCGAGCTTATATTGCCCGAATTATAATCGACAATTGTGACGTTCATTAAACTTATAATGAGCCTTTAGTGGATGGAATACTTTTTTTATTTCTTGGATCCATCTCTAACGCAGCTCTTAATGATCTTGCTAATGCTTTATAACAAGATTCAATAATGTGGTGACTATTATCACCATAAATATTTTCAACGTGCATTGTTATACCTGCAGATTGAGAAAATGCCTGGAACCATTCTTTAAATAATTCAGTATCCATTTCACCAAGCTTCTCAACTTTCAATTTTACTTTCCAAATTAAATAAGGTCTGTTTGAAACATCGATAGCAACCCTTGTTAATGTTTCATCCATCGGAATAACTGTGTGTGCATATCTTTTTATTCCTACAAATTTTTTTGCAGCTTTTTTTAAAGCTTCACCTATTGCAATACCTGTATCTTCTGTTGTGTGGTGAAGATCGATATGAGTATCCCCTTTAGCTTTGACTTTTAAATCAATTAATGAGTGCTTTGATAATTGCTCAAGCATGTGATCTAAAAAACCTATGCCAGTGTCAATTTGGTACTTACCTTTACCATCAATATTTACCTCAACATTAATGCTGGTTTCTTTTGTTTTTCGAGATACTTTTCCTTTTCTAGCCATATATTTTTAATGGTATACATACATAATCCAACTAGATCAATATCAGTATGTACACTTGAAGTATCAAAAATAGTTACCATTTATTAGGTATGACAACAATTGTATTAGTTAGAAAAAATAACGAAGTAGTAGTTGCAGGAGATGGACAAGTTAGTATGGGAAATACAGTTGTTAAAAGTACTGCTTCAAAAGTCAGAAAAATTGAAAAGAGAGATGTTGTAGCAGGATTTGCAGGATCAACTGCAGATGCATTAACTCTATTCGAAAGATTAGAGGGAAAATTAGAAAAACATGCAGGCAATTTATCGAGAGCTGCTGTTGAGTTAGCAAAAGACTGGAGAACTGATAAATATTTAAGAAGATTAGAAGCGTTAATGGCAGTTGGAGACAAAAATAATAGTTATATTATTTCTGGAACTGGTGATGTATTAGAACCAGAGGGAGATGTAATTGGAATAGGTTCAGGTGGTAATTACGCTCTAGCAGCAGGAAAAGTTTTAATGGAAGGTAAAATGTCTGCTGAGGAAGTTGCAAAAAAAGCAATCAAAGTAGCAGCTGACATCTGTGTTTTCACAAACGATAATGTAAAAATTGAAAAAATATAATGGACAAATCAAACGTAACACAACTGCATCCAAAAGATAAAAGTCAAAAAGAAGAAACTTCTTTAGTAAGTTCTTTATCTCCAAGAGAAATCGTTTCTGAACTAGATAGATTTGTTGTAGGTCAAAATAAAGCGAAAAGAGCAGTTGCTGTTGCCTTAAGGAATAGATGGAGAAGACAGGCTCTTAAAGGTGAGATGAGGAATGAAGTTTTGCCAAAAAATATTCTTATGATTGGACCAACTGGTGTTGGAAAAACTGAAATCTCAAGAAGACTTTCTAAGCTTGCTGAAGCTCCGTTTGTAAAAGTTGAAGCTACAAGATTCACCGAAGTTGGATACGTTGGAAGAGATGTGGAACAAATTGTAAGAGATTTAATTGAGATTGCAATTTCAATGGAGAAAGTAAAAAAACGAAAAGAAGTTTTTGCACAAGCCCAAAAAGCTGCTGAAGAAAAAGTTTTAGACGCTTTAGTTGGAAAAAAAGCAAGTCTAGCAACAAGAGAAAGTTTTAGAAAGAGATTAAGAAATGGTGATCTAGATGATAATGAAATTGAAATAGCAGTGAGTGATACTGGTTCAGGCGGAGCCTCTTTTGAAATTCCAGGAATGCCAGGTGCGAATGTAGGGATGATAAATATTGGTGAAATGATCGGTAAATCTATGGGAAATAAAGAAAAAAAGAAAAAAATGACCGTTAAAGAATCTCATGAAATTTTAATAAATGATGAGTCAGATAAATTAATAGAACAAGATAAAATTATAAAAGCAGCTAAACTTTCAACAGAAAATAATGGAATAGTTTTTCTAGATGAAATTGACAAAATTTCAGCTAGAACAGATAGGGTTGGAGGAGACGTTTCAAGAGAAGGTGTTCAAAGAGATCTATTGCCTTTAATTGAAGGAACAACTGTGAACACAAAACATGGTCCAATTAAAACTGACCATATTTTATTTATTGCATCGGGTGCATTTCAACTTGCTAAGCCGTCAGATCTACTTCCTGAACTACAAGGAAGGTTACCAATTAGAGTTGAATTAGAGGCGTTAACTAGTGAAGATTTTAAGAGAATATTAAGAGAGCCTGATTTCAGCTTAATTAAACAATACGTAGCACTTTTAAAAACAGAGAATGTTGATCTTGAATTTTCTGATGATGGCATTGATGCCATTGCCAACATAGCCTCAGAGGTTAATGCAACGGTAGAAAATATAGGAGCTAGAAGATTACATACCATTATTGAAAAAATTTTGGATGAAATTAGTTTTACAGCTACTGATCGTGCAGGTGAGAAAATAATTATAAATAAAGAATATATAAATAAAAACTTAGATAATTTAGTTAAAGATACAGACCTCTCAAAATTTATTCTTTAAAATTTTCAATTTAAGTATCCCAATTCTTCCATTTCATCTTTAAAGGCTTTTTCAATTTTAATTCTTACTTTACCATCTAAAATTTTCTTCCAATTATTCTCAGGTCCTAAATTAAAAAAAGATTTTTTTTTGCCACTATTTTTGTCAATCATGGCCTCATAAAACCCTTTTTCATTCTCTAGTTTTTTCATATTTTTGAATGATGTAGAATTTAAAACATTATCAAATTTTTTAATATTTATAGTAAATTTTTTTTTATTAAATTTATTGATAAATTCTAAAATTTTTAAAAAAGTATTTTTTTTTTCTAATATCAAATCTTCATATTTAATTAGTAAATATCTTTCTTCATATTTAAATGATTTCCAGCTGTGAAAGTTATAATTCCAGGTTCCATGATATACTTTATTAGGATTTCCTGAAGTTTCCTTTTGATGAATAAGATAATCGCATGAATCATTGATTGAAAGATTATTATGGTGTGCCCATGATGTAGCTACATTTCTTGGATCTCTAACTATATAAATAACTCCTAGTGAATTTCTTAAGTCTGTAAATGCGTTATCTTTTATTTTGAACAATGAACTATGGGTTTTATAAAATTGAATTGAGTTTTTTTTATTTAACTTATCTTGTATTGAAATATAATTTTTAATTATTTCATTTTCATTATTGATATTAATACCAAACTTTTTAAATAAATTAATATCAGGGAATTGTTGTATATTTTTTATTAAATCAAAATTGTAATCACCATCTTTGGAAAAGAAGTAGGCAGATAATAAAGATCTCACTAAAGTATTTCCACTTTTAGGATATGACGCCAACCAGATAATCATTATTATTTGTTTTTTTTTAAAAAAATATAGAAGGCTCCAGATCCACCATCTTCAATTTTTGCATCTCTAATTTCATTTATTAAATTCATTAAACTTTTATTATTTAAAATAAATTCAGGCACTGAATATTTCAATATACTTAAATCTTTTGAAACATAGGGATCTTTTTCATTTTCAGAGTGAAGACCTTTACCAGTTACAACAACTAATTTATTAACATTTTCTGAATATGCTTTATTTATAAAGTTTTCTATAGTTCTATTAGCTTCATCCAAAGTATAACCATGAAGATCAATTGATCTTGTTTTAAATATTTTTTTTTCTTGATGTTTAAAATCTTTATCTGAAACTTTTTCTTTACTGTTAATGAAATTGTTCCAATCTTTTTTATCTTTGTCTGAAATATTATCGTTCAATTATGTTAGTATATTTACGAGCTGCCAATTTGGATTGGATGACGTTGTATCTCTTGAAAAAATCCATGTATCATAAATTTTTTTAATCTTTTCAGGATCTCCAGATACAATTTTTTTATCTTTATCTCTTATGCAAGTAATCACCTCAGCTATAAAATCCACTGTAACATTTAAAATATTACCAATTTTTTTATGCTCCTTAATCTCAGCTTTATTTACTCCAATAAATGTTATTTCTGCAAAGTGACCTCTTTTTGCCCTTTCTTTCAAAGCATCGTCAAATTGATTATATATATCTTTATTCAATAGAGGTTTTGCATTTGTGATCTTATTATCATTATCACTGAAATCAGTAATAATTGTTTCATAAGCAATTTTTGCACCTTTTAAAAATTCTTTTTGGGCTTCATCATCAAAATTCTCTTTTGGTTTTGCCGCTTGATCTACTTTTATATTTTTTAAAACCTCTTTAAATTGAGCTGGTGATTTTCCCTCAAATCCAGTTCTTTTACCCAGAATTCCTCTCAATCTTAAAAAAATAAATCCTGCTATCATTCCCAATAGAATGATATCTATATATTCAAAACTATAATTCATGTGTTGATAGTAATTACTCTGTTGATTAATTTCAACCAGCAATTTAGAGTAAGGACAAATGAACTCAATTTTGTTAACGATAATTTTAGTGCCTATAATTGAAATCTATCTTTTAATAAAAATAGGCTCTCAAATTGGAGCATTAACAACTATTTTACTTATATTAACAACTGCAGTTGTGGGCATTTATTATGCTAAGTATGAAGGACTAAACACTCTTAAATCTGGTTTTGTTCAATTAAGCAGAAATCAAATACCTGCTTATGAAGTAATTTCTGGAGCAGCGATAGCTTTTGGAGCCATTTTATTAATAATACCTGGGTTTGCAACCGATATTATAGGTTTTTTATCTATATTTCCGTTAAGCAGAAAATTGATTTTTGAAAAAATAAATAAAAAATTTCAACACAAAAAAAATATAAAAAAAGATTACTTGGATGGAGAATTTGAGGATATAGAAGACGACAATGACAGAAAAATATAAAATAATAGCTAAGTTTGTTAAAGACATGTCTAGTGAGACACCTGATATTGACACATATCTTTTCGTAAAAGATAATATTAGAAACTATTCCCTAAGCATAGATATTAAATCTAAAGCGTTAAAAGATAAGATAATACAAATTGAGACCACATTAAAATATATCGATAAATCAGAGAATAAAAAGAAATCTTTATTTGAAATGGTTTTTGCATCGGTAATAAGAATAAATGATGAAATTAAAGATAAAAAAGAATTAGAAAGAATAGTGCTTTGCGATGTTCAGAACGAGATATACCCAGAAATTGAAAAAACATTTCTTAATGTTTTACATGGTTCGGGCTATTCAGAATTGGATTTTCAAAAAAAAATTGATTTTGAAGAATTATATAAAAAAAATCAAAATCAATAATAATTTTTCTTTAAATTATTTTTTAAATAATGATTATGCTTATTCACCTCATTAGAAGAGGGTTTTATAACTTTTTTAAAATAATCAACTTTATAACTTAATTTGTCATTGATTTTATCATATTCATTTTGAAAATTTAAAGTTGGTTCTTTTTGGTCAATTAAATTAATATAAACCTTTGAAAGCAAGTCACAATCTATAAGCGCTGTATGAGTAACTCTTCTGGAGTTGTCAATGCTAAACCTTTTACATAAAGCATCTAGATTTATCTGTGATCCAGGAAATTTATCTCTAGCTAAAATTAAAGTGTCTACAATTTCGTTATTAATTTTATTTTTTCCACATAATTTTAATTCATTGTTTAGGTGAGATAAGTCAAATTCTGCATTATGAATAATAAGTTTTTTATCTTTGATAAAATCTAAAAATTTCTGACAAACATCTTGAAATTTTTTTTGTTTAGATAAAAATTCATCGTTATATCCGTGAATTTTAAAAGCCTGTTCAGACACTTTTCTCTCAGGATTTAAATAACAATGAAACTTGTTCTCGGTTGGAATTAAATTATCAAGCTCTATACATCCTATTTCAACAATCCTGTGACCATCTTTAATTGAAATTCCTGTGGTTTCTGTGTCTAAAACAACTTCTTTCATTGATTTATCTTTTGAAGAATATTTTTTATTCTAGTATTAACAGATTTTTTGGTAAAATCATTTTTAATTATAAAATGTGATTTTTTCATTTTATATTGAGATGAAAATTGAATTTTTTTAAATTTATTAAATAAATCTTTATTAAAATTCTTTCTTTTAATCAATCTTTTTAAGACATCTGATTTTTTAGAGTCTACAAATATTAAGACATCTCTTTTTTTATTAAGTTTATTCTCTAATAACAAGGGAACATCTAGTATTACAAATTTTTTATTTTTATTTTTTTTCAAAAAAAAATTCATTTTTTTTCTTATTTCGGCATGAACTATCTTTATTATTTTTTTTAAATTACTTTTTTTTTGCAATATAGCTTTTGCAATTTCTTGTTTTTTAATAGGAAAAGATTTTATATTATCAGGTAATATTTTTTTTAATTTTAAAAAAATTTTCTTATTTTTTTTATAAAGTTTTGTGACTTCATAATCTGCATCAAATACAGGGTAGCCTAAATTATTTGCAACATAACTCTTACCTGAACCAATATTTCCTAAAATCCCAATTCTAATCATTTTTTAAAATATTTAAGGTTTCAGAATTAACTTCTGGTTCTATGCCATGCCATAATTTAAATGCTTCTGAAGCTTGATAAACAAACATTTTTTCACCATTTTCAGTTTTATTTCCCAGTTCTTTTCCTTCTTTTAAAAAATTTGTTTCAGTTGGATTATAAATGACATCATAAAATAATTTGTTTTTGCCAGCATTTGAAAAATTTAAATTTATTTTTTCATTATTCAAGCCGAGGCTTGTAGCATTTATAACAATATCAAATTCAGACAAATTTCCCCATTCTACGATTTTCAAGTTTTTAAATAAAATTTTTAAATTTTCTGCTTTTTGTTTTGTTCTGTTGCTAATAGAAATTTCTAAAACATCCATTTCTTTAAGAGCAAAAATTATTGATGGAACTACACCGCCGGATCCTAAAATTAAAATTTTTTTATCTTTCATGTTGAAATTTAAAGCTTTGATTGCTTTATCAAAACCCACAATATCGGTATTGTGCCCAATCAAATTCCCTTTTTCAAAAATAATTGTATTTACCGACTGAGTTTTGTCTGCTTCAAAGCTTAATGTGTCTAAAAAGGGAATTATTTTTTTTTTAAATGGCACAGTAATATTGCATCCAGCAATTTTTTGGTTTTTTATATCTTGTATAATTTCTTTAATTTCGTCCTCTTCTAATTTTATTTTATCATAAATGGCATCAATATTATTTTGTTTTAGCCAATAATTATGGAGCTTTGGTGACAATGAATGACTAATCGGATTTCCAATAACCAAATATTTTTTCATTATAATGTCCTTAAATACTCTTTTATTTTTTTAACAGGTAGCCCCATAATAGTATCCTCATCACCTTCTATGCTTGCAAACAACTTTCTGCCCTCTCCTTCTATTTGATATACATTGTATGCATAAAGAGTGTCATCAGTTATTTTAGATAAGTAATTTTTTAATTCGTCATCGGAAAAATTTTTCATGGTTAATTTTGCTTTATCGGTATAGTTCCAAATCATGGATCCATTTTTCGAAATACACACGGAACTTATTAAAAAATGTGATTTACCATTGAGTTTTCTTAATATACCAATTGCTTCTTTTCTGCTTTCTGGTTTAGATATTATTTCACCATCCAAATCTATAACACTATCTGCTCCTAAGACTATTTCGTCAATTTTTCTAATGCTAACTTTGTTTGCTTTTAATTCTGCTAGATTTTTTGAAATTATTTCTGAGCTTGCTTGTTCTTTTAATAGACTTTCTTTTACAGGATCTTCATCTACGTTTGATGGTTCAACAATGCATTCGATATTGTTTTTATCCAAAATATCTTTTCTAACCTTGCTTTTTGAAGCAAGAATAATTTTACTTAGCATTGTTCAAATATATTTCGTGAATTTTAATTATAGAAGCTGCTGTTTCTTCGACAGATTTTCTTGTTACATCTATCGAAGGCCATTTATACTTTTGAAATGTTTTTTTGGCTTCTAAGACCTCTTTTTTAATATTGTCTAAGTTCGTATATTGGATATTTTCTGTTTCTTTTAAAGAATTCATTCTATTTTTTCTTAAATCAACCAATCTTTCAGGCTCCGTACTTAATCCTACTACACAAACCATTTTAGGATTTTTTTTTAAACTTTCTGGTAATGAATTCTCGTTTACTAAAGGAATGTTTGATGTTTTAAAGCCTTTGTTAGCTAAATATATAGATGTAGGTGTCTTGCTTGTTCTACTTACGCCTATAAGAATAATATCTGATTTGTCTACTTCATTAAGCAAATTTCCATCATCGTGATTCATTGTAAATTGAATTGCTTCTATTCTATCATAATACTCCTCATTTAAAATGTGCTGACCACTTGGCTCATGCGTTGCTTTTTGATTTAAAATTTTTGAAAAATTTAAAATTAAATTTCCAAGAACACCAAAACATGGGATCTTTTTATTATTACTTACATTTGATAAATATTTAGCCAAATTATTATCTACGATTGTATATAAAATTATTGCATTTGCATTCTTTTCTGCATCTTCTAGGATTTTTAATATTTGATTTTCTGTTCTTGTAAAAGAGTAAGAATGTACCTTATACTCTATATTTAAAAATTGCGCCTTGAGCGCTAAAAATATTCTATCCAAAGTCTCCCCAGTTGAATCAGAAATTAAATATATTTGATATGTATTGCTCATGAATAAATTGTTAATTAATTTGTATTATTTTAACAAAATTATACAATTTTAAATTTTTTAAATAATGATTGTAAAACCTAGTTTTTATCAACAATAATAATAAATAACTTAAAACAATACACAAAAATTAGAATAACAGAAAAAGCTTCATTTTAAACAGTTTTAGTCACGCAAGATGTTGGTAAATTGTAAATATAATGTTTATAAAAAATAATCACCTTTATTCACAGGATATATTACAACTACAATAATTAATAATACTTATATTTATGAAACCTTTAAACAAAGTAATAATTAATAAAGATACTTCTTTCAATCCTATTTGGATTATGAGACAGGCAGGAAGATACCTGCCAGAATTTAGAGAAATTAGAAAAAAAAACCCTAATTTTATTAATCTTTGTTTAAATGAAAATTTGTCTTCAGAAATAACCCTACAACCTTTAAAGCGATTTGATCTTGATGCTGCAATAATTTTTTCAGATATCCTAATGCTTCCATATGGATTAGGTCAAAAAGTAGAATTTGAAAAAAACTTTGGGCCAAAGTTAGGGGAACTAAATTTAAATGAAATTGCCAAGGTCGATGAAATTGACTTTGTAGAAAAAATACATCACGTGTATAAGGCAATAAAAAAAGTTAGCTCGAACACTATTTTAAATGAAAAAAATACTATTGGTTTTATCGGTGCTCCATGGACATTATTGGTTTATATGATTAACCAACAATCTCCTAAAAAAAATTTAAAAAAAGATTTTTTTAAGGATGACTTTTTAATAAACAGAATTTTATTGATTATTGAAAAATTTTTAAAGGCTCATATAAAAAATCAAATTGAAAACGGTGTAAATATAATCCAGATCTTTGATAGTTGGGCAGGTTTGTTAGAGGAAAAAGATTTGCCCAATTATGTATATTCCCCAACTTTAAATTTGGTAAATTATGTAAAATCTTTAAATGTACCAGTGATATGTTTTCCAAGAGAAATAAAAAATTATAAAGAATTTTGTGATATTGTAAAACCTGATGCTGTTAGTATTGATTATAATGTTGACCCAAAAACAATACTAAGAAATATAAATATACCTATTCAAGGCGGTTTAGATCCTAAAATTTTATTAACAGATAAAGAGACATTAAAAAGAGAAGCTTGTAAATATTTGGAAATTTTTCAAGATCATCCATATATATTTAATCTCGGGCACGGTATTTTGCCCGAAACAAGTCCAGAAATGGTTGAAAATTTAATTAAAATTGTAAAAAATTTTAAATGACCGAAAAAAATCACCCACCTATAAAATATGGCAACACAGGTGTTCTTATAATTAATTTAGGCACACCAGATTCTACTAATTGGTTTGATATAAGAAAATATTTAAGAGAATTCCTTTCCGATAGAAGGGTAATCGAGGTAAATCCATTAGTATGGCAAATTATTTTGAATTTGTTTATTTTAAATTTCAGACCCTCAAAAACCGCTAAAGCTTATAAAGAAATTTGGATGAAAGATGAAAATATGTCACCACTTCTTTATTATACGAAAAAACAAAGTGAAAAAATTTTAAACGTTCTATCAAAAGAAAACATCATCCTAGATTTTGCGATGAGATATGGAAATCCTAGTATTAAGAGCAAGATTCACAAACTACATGAAATGGGTTGTGAAAACTTAGTGATACTTCCTCTTTATCCGCAATATGCTGCAGCTACAACAGCAACAGTTTGTGACGAAGTATACAGAACCTTAATGAAAATGAGGTGGCAACCATCTTTAAAAATCATTCCTCATTACGAATCTGAACCACTTTACATTGATGCACTCGTTAATTCGATTAATAAAAAAATAAAAGAAATTGATTGGAAACCAGACCTAATTATAGCCTCTTATCATGGGATACCAAAAAAATATTTTGATAATGGTGATCCGTATCATTGTTATTGTCATAAAACAACAAGACTTATTTCAGAAAAATTTACTTCAATTGAAATTAAAACTACATTTCAGTCAAGATTTGGTCCACAAGAATGGCTTCAACCTTATACCGACAAAACTTTAGAAAGCCTACCCAAAGAGGGCGTCAAAAAAGTTCTGACAATCTGTCCAGGCTTTGCATCCGATTGTGTAGAGACTTTAGAGGAAATTCAAATTCAAGCTAAAGAAAGTTTTTTAAATTCAGGAGGAGAAAGTTTTGATATGGTTCCCTGTTTAAATGATAATAATGATCATATCAATTTATTAAAGTCCTTAATTGAAAGAAATATCTGATATATGAATTGGTATTTATTATTTAAATCTTTACATTTAATTGCCGTTGTTTCATGGATGGCCGGCCTTTTATATCTTCCTAGAATTTTTGTTTACCATGCTGAAAATAAAGAAAAAAAAGAAGCAACAGACATATTTGAGGTGATGGAAAAAAGATTATTTTTTTACATTATGCGACCTGCAATGATTTTTACTTGGATTTTTGGATTAGTATTAATTTATCTCAATGGTATAGACATTTTCTCTCAATTATGGTTCCAAATAAAGATTGTCTTGGTGATATTGTTATCAGGATACAATGACTATTTAGGAAAGTGCCTTGTTGCTCTAGAAAATTCTACAAACACAAGATCTGCAAAATTTTTTAGAATTATTAATGAAATACCAACGGTTATCTTAATTATTGTTGTATTTTTAACTATTTTTAAGCCAATCTAGGGTTGAAATAACATCAGCAGTATATATATTAACCTCATCTGATAAGTCCTTATCAAAAAATAAATCATGAACATTCAAGAACTAAAACTAAAATCATCTGAACAGCTCATTACTCAAGCAGAAGAGCTTGGCATAGAAAATGCTAGTACTCTAAGAAAGCAGGAAATACTTTTTGCAATTCTTAAAAAAGTTGCTGAAAAAGAGGAGATTACCGGTGTAGGTGTCTTACAGTTACTACAAGATGGCTTTGGTTTTCTAAGAGCAATGGAATCAAACTATCTTCCAGGACCGGATGATATCTATGTAAGCCCAAGTCAAATTAGAAAATTTGGTTTGAGAACGGGAGATACTGTTGAGGGGCCAGTGAGAGCCCCTAAAGAAGGAGAAAGATATTTTGCATTATTACAAGTTAGTAAGATAAATTTTGAGGAACCAGAAAAAGCTAGACATAAAATTGCTTTTGATAATTTAACTCCATTGTATCCAGATAAACAGCTAGTCATGGAAGTAGAAACGACAAAAGTAGAAAAAAAAGCAGATCTCACCCCAAGGTTAATTGACCTTGTAAGCCCAATTGGTAAAGGTCAAAGATCAATAATTATTTCTCCACCCAAAGCTGGAAAAACAATGATCCTTCAAAGTATTGCAAACTCAATAGCAAAAAATTATCCAGAGTGTTATTTAATAGTTTTATTGATTGATGAACGTCCAGAGGAAGTAACAGACATGCAAAGAACTGTTAAGGGTGAGGTAATTAGTTCTACTTTTGATGAGCCAGCACAAAGACACGTTGCTGTTGCAGAAATGGTTATTGAAAAAGCCAAAAGATTAACCGAGCATAAGAAAGATGTTGTTATATTGTTAGACTCAATTACAAGATTAGGTAGAGCATATAATGCTGTCATACCAAGTTCTGGAAAAGTTTTAACAGGAGGTGTTGATGCAAATGCACTTCAAAGACCTAAACGATTTTTTGGTGCTGCTAGAAATATTGAAGAAGGCGGATCGTTAACAATTATTTCTACAGCTTTAATTGATACAGGAAGTAGAATGGACGAAGTAATCTTTGAGGAATTTAAAGGAACGGGTAATAGCGAAACAGTCTTAGACAGAAAAATTGCAGATAAAAGAATTTATCCAGCAATAGATATTACAAAATCAGGCACAAGACGAGAGGAATTGTTGTTTGATAAAAATGATCTTCAAAAAATGAATGTATTAAGAAGAATTATTGCTCCAATGGGAACTATGGATGCTATTGAATTTATAAATTCTAAATTGAAGGATACAAAAAATAATGCAGAGTTTTTTAACTCTATGAACAAACCATCATAAGTTTATAAAATGAGCGATCTTAACAAAGATCTAGCAGATAAGTTCTACAATTTATTACATAACAAGCAATATGAAAGATTACAATTTGAAGTTGACATGCTTGGAGGTGTTGAAAAACAGCATTCATTAGTTAAATTTTATTATGCCTCTTCTATTTATCTTAAAGAAGCATCTAAAGAAAAAGAATTGTTATTAGCTTCTGATTTATTTGAAGAAGTTCATGTTTCAAATAAAAATCATCTTCAATCATTATATAATATGATTGCTGTAAGCTTTAAAACTAAAGTATTTAGAAAAGTATTCCCTTTAGCATTGAAAGCTTTTGAAAAAAATCCTGATGACATAAAATTAATAGAGGGGTTAGCCAGAATACATTTTTATTTAGGAAACAGAAAAGAGTCCATTCAGCTTTTTAGACAGCTTTACAATATATTACCTGATAAAATAGAAGGACGTTTTCCATTTGTTTCGTCTTTAAATTATTCAA
>CACHCM010000021.1 GCA_902578325.1 uncultured Pelagibacteraceae bacterium | reverse complement strand
CAGTATTTGCCAGATTGGGAACACCAACTTTATTAACAGAATTTTTATTAGGTTTAGAAATGAATAAATATCTCATTTTAGGAATGATTATGGTCATGATATTTTTGCTGGGTTGGCCTTTAGAATGGGTACCAATAGTTATGATTATTGTTCCAATAATTTTACCGCTTGTAGAGGCTTTAGGATTTAATTTAACTTGGTTTGCAATTCTGGTTGCTGTCAATCTTCAGACCGCCTGGCTATCCCCACCTGTAGCACTTTCGGCATATTTTTTAAAAGGCGTAGTTCCAGAATGGGATTTGAAAGATATTTATTATGGAATGATGCAATTTATGGTTCTACAAATTATAGGTTTGGTATTAATTATTATATTTCCTAAAATTGCCTTATGGTTGCCAACTCTCTTATATGGACAGTAGAATTTATTAGTTTAATATAAATTTAGTGAATCAGCCAAAAGTAAAATATTCTCTTTCAAATTGGGACCTAGTAACAGTTAATCCAAATTATAAAACTTGGAATTGGAAAGATCTTTTTTGTTTCTGGGGCGCAAATGTGCAAAGTGTAATTGGTTTCTCATTAATATCTTCGCTGTACTTAATATATAGCTTAAATGTATTTGTAGTATTTTTTGGAATTATATTAGGATCTTTTTTTGTTTATTTGTTCTCAAATGCTATTGGGAAGCCTTCTCAAAAATTTGGTTTACCATTTGCAGTGTTGCTAAGATCATCGTTAGGATTTAATGGTGCTAAATTATTTGGATTAATCAGAAGTTTGGTGGGGATTTTTTTATTTGGTATCCAAACTTATTTTTTATCTAAAATGTTAGTTTATTTGATAAGAATAGCAATTTTCTCAATTGACAGTTCCTTATTGGAACAAGAATTATTTATTGTCTTTTATTTTGGTCTGAACATTATTGATTGGTCTGCGATAGTAATAACAATTATTCTACAGACTTTGTTTTTTACTGTTGGGATGCAATACAATAAAAAAATAATTAATTTCTCAGCGATGGTAGTCTATACCGGAATGCTTATTTTTTTCTTTGTTGTTTTATTAAGTGATGTAAAAATAACTACTGAAGCTTTTTCAAATATACTTAATCTTAATAATATTTTAAATATAGATAATTTAGCTCCTTTAATAACAGTTGCTGGAACAATATTTTCTTATTTTTCAATTTTAATAATTAGTTTTGGTGATTTTTCTAGGTATGTAAAAAATGAGCAAGAATTGAAAAAAGGAAATTTAAGTTTAATTTTGAATTTAATAATTTTTTCATTTTTGTCTGTTTTCATCGTTACAGGTTCTGATGTTTTTCTTAATCAAAAATTTTCGGATATAGATAGAATTTTTACTAATCCAACAGATATAGTTGGAAAATTTGATAATATACAAATAACAATAGTTGTTCTGTTTTTTATTATAATTGCTTCAGCTTCGACAAATTTAGTAGCTAATTTCATACCATCTCAATATTCATTAATAAATTTTGCTCCTTCAAAATTAGGCTTAAAAAGCGCAAGTTATGTAGTTTTATTTTTTGGTTTATTGATTGCAATATTTTGGCTGACTATATTGAGCCAAATAGGAATATTATCCTTTGTTGATACCTTTGGTGCTTTTTTTGGTCCTTTATTTGGAGTGATGGTAGCTGATTATTATTTAATTAAAAATCAAGAATTGAGTAATAAAGATCTATATTCTATAGAAAAAGAGAGTGCTTATTATTATTCAGGTGGTTGGCATATAAAAGGTGTTTATTCTTTAATATTAGGATTTATTTTTTCAGCGTCAACAATTTGGAATACTAATTTAATGTTTTTACAATCTTATGCTTGGATAATAGGTGCATTTGTTGCGTGGATGACATACTACTTGTTGGCAAAAAAATAATTTTAATGCACACATTTGATTTTAAAAATAGAACAGCTGTAGTTACTGGTGGAGCCCAAGGGTTTGGTTTAGATGTTGCAAAAAGATTTTTAGAATCTGGAGCAAAAGTGTTTATATGGGATATCGATGAAAAGCTTCTTAAATCAACAGTTGATGAAGTAAAAAACCCTAACTTATTTTTTAGTGTCGTTGATATATCAAATTATCAAGATGTGGAGAAAAACGTTGCAGATATAACCTCAAAATCAAATATAGATATTTTAATCAATAATGCCGGGATAACAGGTCCTACAGGTCCTTTGTGGGAGTATGATGTCGATATGTGGAATAAAATAGTACAGATAAATTTAATGGGTACTTTTAACTGCTGTCGAGCAATTGTCCCAAATATGATTAAAAACAACTATGGAAGAATTGTTAATGTAGCTTCCGTTGCAGGTAAAGATGGCAATGCAAATGCAAGCGCGTATAGCTCAGGAAAAGCTGGTGCAATTGGATTAACGAAAGCTTTGGGTAAAGAATTAGCTGACAAAGATATAGCAGTAAATGCTGTAACTCCAGCAGGCGCTAAAACTAGAATTTTAGATCAAATGAGTAAAGAGCATGTACAAAGAATGCTGTCAAAGGTGCCAAGAGGAAGATTTCTTGAAATACATGAGTTTACCTCACTAGTTTGCTGGCTTTCTTCACAAGAAAACACTTTTTCTACAGCTGCGGTATTTGATATCAGTGGTGGTAGATCCACATATTAGTCTCAAAAATTTGAAACTATTTTTCGATCTTTATTCTGATTTTTAATAGAATTTTTACCCATAACTGGTGCTGTGATCATTATTGACCAATATATAAGAAGTATAAAGACAGAAATTATTTTCATATTATTCATTTAGCAATTAATCTTGAACTTAGAATGTTTAAATTGTGACTGAATATTGAAATTATAAATATTTTATCTATAAGAAAACTATGTTTAAATTTTTTTATGTTTTTATTACATCATTAATTTTTCTTAACTCTGCAGTCGCTGAAAATATAAATATTTTTGAATTTACAGAGAAAGAGCTTTCAGAACTCGATGTTCGTAAGGTGAGAGGAGCAGATAACAAAACAGTTTATACTGTTGGATCAAATGAGAATGGCAATTATTTAAAAGCAGTAGCTGATAACGCAGCTTCTGGCCTTGGAAAAGAGGTTAAAATCGATCTAAATAAAACACCTTTTATTAATATTACCTGGAAAATTGAGAAAGATTTGCAAGGTATTAATGAGAATTCAAAAAAAGGTCATGATTTTGCAGCTAGAGTCTTTGCTGTAAAAAAAACAGGGGCAACACCACTTTCAAATAGAGCAATTAATTACGTTTTTTCAAGCAATAGTGCAGTTGGCCAGAGTTGGCCAAGCCCTTATACAAAAAAATCAATAGATAATGTATTAGCAACTACAAAAGATAATCTGAATGTTTGGGTAACAGTGAAAGCCAATGTTAAGGAAGATTTTAAAAAATTTCATGATTTAGATGTGAATGAATTAGATGGCCTAGCTATAATGGCTGATACTGATAATTCTAAAATGAAATCAGTTTCTTATTTTCAAAATATTTATTTTTCAGCAGATTAATTAATATTTTAGATACTTTTTTAATCCAATACTTAAAAACGACAATAAAATAGCTACGATAACATCAGCAATCGGAATTGCATTTGGAAATCCAAAGTTCCATAAAATTACTCCAATTAACCAAATTATATAAATTTTCATCTTAGATGTTATATCTTAGTTTCTATTAAATTTTTATTTATTTGATATTATTGATTTATGCATAAAAACTTTACTCATAATGTTAAAGTGTATTATGAGGATACAGACGCTGGTGGAGTCGTGTACTATGCTAACTATTTAAAATATTTAGAAAGAGCCAGAACCGAAGCGTTATCAACTATTGGATTAAGCAATACAAAAATAAAAAATGATTTTGGTGCTCTTATAATTGTAAAATCGTGCAATATTGAATATAAAAAATCTGCATATTTAGAAGATGATTTACAAATTAAATCTTTTGTAGACTCTACTTCAAAAACTTCTTTTTTAATGAATCAATCAATATTTAAAGATGAGGAATTGATCGTAGAAGCTAAAATTCATCTAGTATTTATAAATGAAAAATTTAAGCCACTTAAAATTCCAGAAAAAATCTTATCAGACATTCAACCCTATACTTCTAGTTCATAGATATTTTTCTAGCTTTTTTAAATAAATCTACAATCATTCTTTCAGATATAAGTTTAGTATTTACATTTCTGGGGCTAGGGTGATAACAGGCAATTAGTTTAATATTTCCTGGTAGTAAATATGATTTTCCGTGAATAAATTTTATCTTCTCACCAAAACTATATTTTTTTTTATAAAATTTTACACAATTATCAAATGCCACCTTTCCTAATGCAACAATAGTTTTTAATTTTTTTAAATTATAAATCTCACTATCAAAGTATTTCGAACAATTATTAAGCTCTTTTATTTTAGGTTTGTCTCCTGGGGGAACACATTTTAAAATATTAGTTATATATGTTGATTTTAATTTAAGACCATCATTTAAATTTTCTGAATTTGGTTGGTTTGAAATTTTAGCTTTAAACAAACATTTAAATAAAAAGTCTCCAGATTTATCACCTGTGAAAGCTCTCCCTGTTCGTGTGCCTCCATGTGCTGCTGGGGCCAATCCAATTATTAAAATTTTTGAATCAATTTCACCAAAACCTGTAACTGGTTTTCCCCAGTAAGTCTCATTTATATTTTGTTTTCTTTTTTCTTTTGAAATTTTTTTTACAAAATTAACAAGTCTTGGACATTTTTTACATTTAAGAATTGTTTTATTTAAACTATCTATTTTAATATTCATAAATGAAAATTTTAAATTATTTACTCATAATATTTATATGTATTAATCCCTCAGTTAAAGCAGATTCAAATAAAACATTAATTAATGAATTACAAAAGGGTGGAAAATTAATTTTCATAAGACATGCTTATGCCCCTGGTGGTGGCGATCCAGATAATTTCGATATTAACGATTGTACAACTCAAAGAAATTTAAGTGATAGTGGTAGGGTTCAATCACAAAAAATTGGTAATTTTTTTAAGGAAAATAAAATTTCAATTGGAAAAGTTTATTCTAGTGAATGGTGTAGATGTAAAGAAACTGCATCTATTGCTTTCAAAAAATACGAAACTAAAAACTTTTTAAACTCTTTTTTTAGTGCAAAATTTTCTGAAAATAGAAAAAAGCAAATAATTGATTTTAATAAATTTATAAATACTTTGGACGAAGATCAAAATTTAATTTTTGTCACACATTATGTTGTAATTTCTGAAATTTTAAATTACGCACCCTCATCTGGTGAAATTGTCATATCAGATAAGAGCTTAAAAGTTATTGATACTTTAGAAATTGAATATTAAATTAAATAATTATGTCATCAAAAAGAGCTATGAGACAAGCACAAAAACAAGCTTATGCAAAGCATCGTTCAAACATTACAAATAGTAGATTTGAACTCAAAAAAAAATTTCAAACAAAAAATAAAGAGGTAAAAAAAAATAAAAATTAACTTTGTTGATCAAATTTTTCTATTTTTTTACAAGTTGACATTTTTGATAAACTTTCAACGTCGTTTAAAACAGCTTTGATATAAATATCTGGTTTATCTTTTTCAAATAATATTTGGGTGTAAAATTGAGGATACCCATGTTTTAGAGTCAGTATTTTCCCTTCCTCTTCATAAATATTTCTAACGTAAGTGTTAGATTTTTTTACACTTAAATCTGTTATTCGGTATTTTTGATATGTTTTCTCGTTATAAACATAATTTCTTGTCATAATTAATTCATTAAGATTCAAAACATATTCATTTTTTAAAAAACCGTCCTCTTTATGATCACATTTGCTCAACACAATTATTTCTGAGTGAGAATTAAAGGATATAAAAAAAAATGATAAAAAAAATATTAAAAACTTATTTTCTCTCATTCTTATCTACAAAAAATAAAGCTATAATAAATATCACAGTCCATGCAAATACAGACAATGTTTTAAAAGGAGTGGTATCTGCTCCCCAAACATCAAAGAATAAAGCACCAATAATTATACCTATAGCGTAGATAATACTTACAATTTTAACTTTACTCATATTTTATACTACTCTTTAATTAAGTTTTTCTTGAAAAGAGACATACCATTCTTGATTTTATAAGAGTACGATTCTTTAAAACTTTCAAGTTGCCAACCAGTCAGCCTTTTTTCAATTTGAATTATATTTTCTTTTTTCCAATCATCTGTTGTTTCTTCAAGCTTCCAAAGTCGTTTTTCCTCATTACTTCTTCCACAACCATAACAATAGCCTGTTGATGGATCAGTTTTACAGATGCTTATGCAAGGTGAAATAATCATTTTTTATAAATTAGTATAAATTTTATTAGATAAATAGATAATTTTTTAACAATTGTCATTGGACAAATAGTTTCAATAATATATAAAACCTCGTAATTTGTGGGGCGATGGCGGAATTGGTAGACGCGTTGGTCTTAGGAACCAATATGGCAACATGTGAAGGTTCGAGTCCTTTTCGCCCTACCATTAAGATATTATGAAAGTCACAATAGAAAATAAAAAAGGTCTAAATAAAGATCTAAAAATTTTTATCGATAAAGAGACAATGAACTCTTATATGGATGAAAAATATGAAGAGATAAAAGGTAGTGTGAACCTTAAAGGATTTAGACCAGGTAAAGTTCCAAAAGAAATTTTAAAAAGACAATTTGGTAAAGCAGTTTTTGGAGAGGTCTTAGATAAAGTTTTAAAAGAAACATCAACTAAAGCACTAGAGGAAAAAAAGATAAAACCAGCTGGTCAACCAAAACTTGATTTAAAGACTTACGGTGAAGATAAAGATCTTGAGTATGTTTTATCTGTCACCGAGTTACCAAAAGTAGAAATTAAATCTTTAGAAAATATTAACTTTGACGAATACACTGTAAAAATTGATGATAGTGAAACAGATAAAAGAATTAAAGAAATTGCTAAAAACCAACCAAATTTTAAAGAAGTAAGTGCAGATACAAAAGCTAAAAAAGGTGATTTAGTCTCTTTAGACTACAAAGCAACAATAAATGGCAAGGATTTTAAAGGAAGCGAAGGAAAGAACACTCAGCTTACGTTAGGTAAAGATTTATTTTTAAAAGGTTTCGACGATCAATTGATTGGAGTTAAGAAAGATGATGAAAAAATTGTAGAAGCAACTTTGCCAGAAAATTTCCCTGAAAAAGAATTAGTAAATAAAAAAGCTAAATTCAATTGTAAGATTTTAAGTGTTAAGCAATCAGAAGAAGTAAAAATTGATGATGATTTTGCAAAAAATTTAGGAGCAAAAGATTTAAAAGATTTAAAAACATTAATTTCAAAACAAATTAATGATGAATATAAAAATTCTCTAGATCAATTATCTAAAAATCAAATTTTAAAAGAAATAGAAAAAATTAAAATAGACGAAGTTCCAGAAAACTTGGTTGAGGAAGAAGTTAAAGTTCTATCACAAGGCATGTCTGAGGAAGAAGCGAAAAAAAATAAAAAAGATTTTGAAGAAAAAGCAAAAACAAGAATTAAAACTGGATTAATTTTAAATGAGTTTGGTGAGAAAAATCAAATAAAAGTAACAGAACAAGAAGTTCAGGCTGAGGTACAAAAACAATTAAGAATGATGCCTGGACAAGAAAAAATGGTTATGGATTTTTATCAAAAAAATCCTACAGCATTAGCAAGTTTAAGAGGAACCGTATATGAGGAAAAAATTTTAAATTTAATTAAAGAAAAAGGGAAACCAAATAAAAAAGAAATTTCAAAAGAAGAAGCTGAAAAAATCTTAAAAGAAGCTCATAAACATGATCATGGAGAAGAAAAAAAAGAAACGAAGAAAAAATCCTCCACTACATCTGCGAAAGAAAAAAAAACCAGTAACTAAAAAGGCAAAATCAAAGCCTGTAGCGAAAAAGACAAAAAAAGTTAGCAAAAAGTAATCTCAAGTTGTATAAGTAGAACGAATCAACTTATGACAACAAAATTATCAGAACATATGAGCAATCTCGTACCAATGGTAGTCGAACAATCTAGCAAAGGTGAAAGAGCTTACGATATTTATTCAAGACTGCTAAAAGAAAGAATTATTTTTTTAACTGGTCAAATCAATGACAACGTTGCATCATTAATTACTGCTCAATTATTATTTTTAGAAGCTGAAGATCCAAAAAAAGAAATTTATTTATATATTAATAGTCCAGGAGGTTTGGTTACAGCAGGACTTGGTATTTATGATACAATGCAGTATGTGAAACCAGACATTTCTACTTTATGTATGGGTCAAGCAGCATCTATGGGTTCTTTTTTGCTTGCTGCAGGAACTAAAGGAAAAAGATTTTCATTACCAAATTCAAGAATAATGGTTCACCAACCTTCTGCAGGTTTTCAAGGTCAGGCAACTGATATTGAAATTCATGCTAATGAGGTCTTATCTTTAAAGAAAAGACTTAATGAAATCTATTCTAGACACACAGGAAAAAGTGTTGATGAAATAAAATCTGCTCTTGAAAGAGATAATTTTATGACAGCAGATGTCGCACAATCTTTTGGTCTTATTGACGAAGTAGTAGAAAAAAGATCTTAATACACAATATATTGAGTCATTATTATTCGAAACTTGATTAGAGTGAGTCTTCTATAATAAAGTAATTATATTGATTCGTTATAAAAATTGAAATGACAACAAATAATAAAAATATTCTTTACTGTTCTTTCTGCGGCAAGAGCCAACATGAAGTAAGAAAGTTGATTGCTGGTCCAACTGTTTTCATCTGCGATGAATGTGTTGAGCTATGTATGGATATTATAAAAGAAGAGAGCAAAGATACTTTTGTAAAACATCAAGATGGTCTTCCTTCACCAAAAGAAATTTGTTCAGTATTAGATGATTATGTAATTGGTCAAGCTCATGCAAAGAAAGTTTTATCTGTAGCAGTACACAATCATTATAAAAGATTAAATTACGAAAGCAAAACAAGTAAAAATGTTGAGTTATCAAAATCTAATATACTCTTAGTAGGTCCTACAGGTTGTGGAAAAACTTTGCTTGCACAAACGCTTGCAAGAATTCTTGACGTTCCATTCACAATGGCTGATGCAACCACTTTAACGGAAGCAGGTTATGTTGGAGAAGATGTTGAAAATATTATTTTAAAATTGTTACAAGCATCTGACTATAACGTTGAAAAAGCTCAAAGAGGAATAGTTTATATTGATGAGGTTGATAAAATAAGTAGAAAATCTGAAAACCCATCAATTACAAGAGACGTATCCGGAGAGGGTGTTCAGCAAGCTCTTCTTAAAATAATGGAAGGAACAGTTGCGAGTGTTCCACCTCAAGGTGGTAGAAAACATCCTCAGCAAGAATTTTTACAAGTAGATACAACTAATATTTTGTTTATTTGTGGAGGAGCATTTGCAGGGCTTGATAAAATAATTTCTCAAAGAGACAAAGGTACTTCAATTGGTTTTGGTGCAGATGTAAAAAATACACAAGATAAAAAAACCGGCGAATGGATGAAAGCATTAGAGCCAGAAGATTTATTAAAATTTGGATTGATTCCAGAATTTATTGGAAGACTTCCAATGATAGCAACACTTGAAGATTTAGATGAAAAGTCCTTAATAAAAATATTGCAAGAACCAAAAAATTCTTTAACAAAACAATATCAAGAGTTGTTTAAATTAGATGGTGCTAAACTAACCTTTAAAGAAAATGCTTTAAAAGAAATCGCGCAAAAAGCAATTAGCAAAAAAACAGGAGCAAGAGGTTTGAGATCAATTCTAGAAAATATTTTGCTGAAAACAATGTACGATCTTCCGAGTCAAGATAATATTGAAGAGGTTATAGTTGATGCTGGTGCAGCAAAAGGGCAGTCTCAACCAATCTTAGTTCATGCTAAAGGTGACAATAAATCTAAGTCAAATAAGACCACAGCGGCTTAATATCCTTAATAAATAGCAAAAACCTATTGCATTATAAAATATAATATCCATATTAATCATATGGACGTCAAAATTTCACTACCCTTACTCCCATTGAGAGACATCGTAGTTTTTCCAAGTATGGTAATCCCTTTATTTGTAGGAAGAGATAAATCTATTTCAGCACTTAATGAAGTGATGAAAAAAGATAAAAAAATTATTTTAGTAACTCAAAAAAATTCAGAAATTGACGATCCTAAGAAAACAGATGTATTTATGTATGGTTGTGAAGGAAGTATTTTACAATTGTTAAAATTACCAGACGGCACTGTTAAAGTTTTAGTTGAAGGTATTAAAAGAGTAAAAATTTTAGATTTTAAAGATAATGAAAAGTTTATAACATGTGATTACACGCAATATAATGATGTTTCATCTAAGGATGAGGATTTATTTCCTTTAGCTGCTACGGCATTAAGAAGACTAGAAAAATTAACATCTATAAATAAAAAAATTTCCAATGAAACTATAAATACAATTAAACAATTAAAAGATCCATCACAAATCGCAGATAATATTGCATCTCATATAACAGCTACTATTTCAGAAAAACAACAAATTTTTGAAACTGTAGATGTAAAGAAAAGATTAAACGCCATTATTAAAATAATGGAGAATGAAACAAGTATTATAGGTGTTGAGAAAAGAATAAGAGGCAGAGTTAAAACACAAATGGAAAAAACTCAAAGAGAGTATTACCTAAATGAACAACTCAAAGCCATACAAAAAGAACTTGGAGAAATTGAAGATGGCAAAGACGAAACAACTAGCTTAAACAAAGCAATTACAAAAGCTAAGATGCCAAAAGAAGTGGAAAAGAAATGCTTACAAGAATTAAAAAAATTAAAAAATATGAGCCCTATGTCTGCAGAGGCAACAGTTGTGAGAAATTATTTAGATTGGATGACCGAGCTTCCTTGGCATAAAAAAAGTGAAGTTGATATAGATTTAACTAAAGCTTTAAATATTCTTGATAAAGATCACTTTGGATTAGAAAAAGTTAAAGAGAGAATTGTTGAATTTTTAGCAGTTCAAAAGAGAATGGAAAAAATCAAAGGTCCAATTTTATGTCTAGTGGGCCCTCCAGGAGTTGGAAAAACGTCTTTAGGAAAATCAATAGCAAAAGCAACAAATAGAGAATTTGTTAGAATGTCAGTTGGTGGCATGAGGGATGAAGCAGAAATAAGAGGTCACAGAAGAACATATATCGGATCTTTGCCTGGAAAAATTATTCAGATGATGAAAAAAGCTGGAACAAAAAATCCACTAATTTTATTAGATGAGATAGACAAAATTGGTAATGATTATAGAGGTGATCCGTCATCAGCATTATTAGAAGCTTTAGATCCTGAACAGAACACAACATTCAATGATCATTATTTAGAAGTTGATTATGATTTATCCGATGTTATGTTTGTAACGACTGCTAATACCTTAAATATTTTACCCCCTTTACTAGATAGAATGGAAGTAATTAGACTAGCAGGTTACACTGAGGATGAAAAAATTAGTATTGCAAACAAATATTTATTACCAAAACAAATCAAAGATAATGGTGTTAAAGAAAAAGAAATGAAGTTAGATGACGATATTATAAAAGAAGTCATTAGGGGATACACAAAAGAGTCAGGTGTAAGAAATCTTGAAAGAGAAATTTCTAAACTTGCAAGAAAAGTTGTTAAAAAAATTGTGGCTGGTGAAGAAAAAGAAGTTGGTATAAACAATAAAAATTTATCTGATTTTTTAGGTGTTCCCAAGTTTAAATTTGGAGAATTAGAGGCTGAAAATAGAGTAGGTATAGTTACAGGGCTTGCTTGGACTGAGTATGGTGGAGAAATTTTAAAAATTGAAACTGTTACAATGCCAGGAAAAGGAAGAATGCAAATCACTGGCAAATTAGGTGATGTTATGCAAGAGTCAGTTAAAGCAGCAAAATCTTTTGTAAGGTCAAAATGTTTAGAGTATGGAATTATACCACCAATTTTTGAGAAAAAAGACTTTCATATTCACGTCCCTGAAGGAGCAACACCAAAAGATGGTCCATCTGCAGGTATTGGTATGGTAACATCAATTGTTTCCTCAATAACCAATATTCCTGTGAGAAGGGATGTAGCTATGACGGGAGAAGTGACTTTAACTGGCCAAGTATTGCCAATCGGTGGGTTAAAAGAAAAATTATTAGCAGCTCATAGAGCTGGAATTAAAGAAGTATTGATACCGAAGGAGAATGAGAAAGATCTTGTAGATATGCCTAAAAAAATTATTGATGATATTAAGATCACTCCTGTTGAATATGCTGATCAAGTAATAAAAATAGCTCTTACAAAAGAACTTAAACCAACAGAATGGGTTGAGGTAGAAATTTCTAAAAAAGACGATAAATCTCAAGCTAGTATTCAATAAGTTATATTTACCGCGGAAATTGGGATATATTTAATATTTTTTATTTTAGTTTTATTCTTTATTTTTAAGTCAATCAGCAAGTTAGAGTAAAAAAATTTTAAAAATAAGAACAATTGGCGTGGTGGTCTTTAAATTTATGAGAATAAATTAATTTTTATTTGAATTTAAATATTTAAAAAGATTAAGTATTTAGCTATTTTTCAACATTAATAGAACTTGACGTCAGAAAACTAAAGGATATAAATCACTATATTTTGGTAATGGGCGGTTAGCTCAGTTGGTAGAGCATCTCGTTTACACCGAGGGGGTCAAAGGTTCGAGTCCTTTACTGCCCACCAAAAATTGATAAGTGGGGGTGTAGCTCAGTTGGTTAGAGCGATCGCCTGTCACGCGATAGGTCGAGGGTTCGAGTCCCTTCACTCCCGCCACTTTTTAACGAATCTGTAATAAATTACTAAACTATTGATATTGTTATGTTTTTCAGCCTACTTGATATAAGTAATTGAAATTATTAACTTTTTTTTAATTGAAAATGTGACGTATCTACCCTTCAACAACAAATAAAAACTGATATATAAACACGCATGTTATCTGATTTTCTTAAAGATTACTTACCTATAATAATTTTCCTAGTCATAGCTCTGGGATTAAGTTGTGCTTTTGTAGTAATTAATTTTATTCTATCACCAAAAAAACCCGATCCTGAAAAATTATCAGCTTATGAATGTGGTTTTGAACCATTTGAAGATTCAAGAATGGAGTTTGATGTGAGATTTTATCTAGTAGCAATTCTATTTATTATTTTTGATTTAGAGATAGCATTTTTATTTCCATGGGCAATATCTCTAGGAAATATCGGATTATTAGGTTTTTCATCAATGATGATTTTTTTGTTCATACTAACAATAGGTTTTATATATGAATGGAAAAAAGGTGCTTTAGACTGGGAATAAAAATTATATACAACAATGAATAATAAAATAGATCAAGTTCCAGAGGAATTTAAACAACTTGCAGAAGATTTTAGTAAGAATGGTTTTATAACTACATCACTTGATAATTTAATTAACTGGTCAAGATCAGGATCACTTCATTGGATGACTTTTGGTTTAGCTTGTTGTGCCGTTGAAATGATGCAAACAGCTATGCCGAGATATGATTTAGAAAGATTTGGAGCCGCTCCAAGAGGATCACCAAGACAATCAGACGTTATGATAGTTGCAGGAACATTAACAAATAAAATGGCACCAGCTTTAAGAAAAGTTTATGATCAAATGCCTGAACCTCGTTATGTAATTTCTATGGGCAGTTGTGCAAATGGAGGAGGATATTACCACTATTCATATTCAGTTGTTAGAGGGTGCGATCGTATTGTTCCAGTAGATGTTTATGTACCAGGATGCCCTCCCTCTGCAGAGTCATTGTTGTATGGAATACTACAATTACAAAAAAAAATTAGAAAAAAAGGATCTTTTATTAGATAGTTATGAAAAATTTGGAAGATCTAGAAAAAAAAATTAATTCTGAATTAACTACTAAAATTAATAATACAGAAATTAAACATAATCAAATTTATATTGAAACAGATAAAGAAGACATTATTGATGTTGTTATATTTTTAAAAACAAATCAAGATACTAAATTTAGGCAACTTGTAGATATAACAGTTGTTGATTATCCTGAACAAAATCAAAGGTTTGAAGTAGTTTACTTGTTTTTAAGCCATGAATTTAATCAAAGATTGATTGTAAAATATTCAATTGGTGAAAATGAAGTTATTCCATCATTAACTAGCATTTTTCCATCAGCAAATTGGATGGAGAGAGAAGTATTTGATATGTATGGAGTATCTTTTAAAGATCATCCTGATTTAAGAAGAATACTAACTGATTACGGATTTGAAGGTCATCCATTAAGAAAAGATTTTCCATTAACTGGTCATTCAGAGGTCAGATATAGCGAAGATCAAAAAAAAGTAATTAGCGAACCAGTGAAGCTTGAGCAAAATTATAGAAATTTTGATTACGAAAGTCCATGGGAAGGAACAAAATATATTAAAGAAGAAATTGAAAGTAATGACAAAAAAAATTAAGAATTTAAATTTAAATTTTGGTCCTCAGCATCCTGCTGCTCATGGCGTTCTTAGATTAATTTTAGAGCTTGATGGAGAGGTCGTTGAGAAGGCAGATCCGCATATAGGTTTACTTCATAGAGGAACAGAAAAACTCATAGAAAATAAAACTTATATGCAGGCAGTTCCTTATTTTGATCGTTTAGATTATGTCGCTCCAATGAATCAGGAACATGCATTCGCACTAGCTGTAGAAAAAATACTCAAAATAGATGTACCAATAAGAGCACAATACATAAGAGTTATATTTTGTGAGATTGGTAGAATCTTAAGTCATATTTTAAACGTTACAACTCAAGCTCTTGATGTTGGTGCACTAACTCCTTCCCTTTGGGGTTTTGAGGAAAGAGAAACTCTAATGACATTTTATGAAAGAGCTTCAGGATCAAGACTTCATGCAAATTATTTTAGAGCAGGAGGTGTTCATCAAGATTTGCCAAAAGGTTTAGAGGAAGATATTGCAAAATTTTGTGAAACTTTTCCTAAAATAATTAACGATTTAGAAAGTTTGTTAACGGATAATAGAATTTTTAAACAAAGAAATGTCGATATAGGAGTAGTCACAAAAGAAGATGCCTTAGATTATTCTTTTTCAGGAGTTATGATTAGAGGCTCAGGTGTTCCATGGGATTTAAGAAAATCTCAACCTTATGACTGCTATGAAAGTTTAGACTTTAAAATTCCAGTTGGAAAAAATGGAGATTGTTACGACAGATATTTATGCAGAATTGAAGAAATGAAAGAGAGTGTTTCAATTATTAAACAATGTCTAGCTAAAATGGAAAAGGGTCCAATCAAATCATTAGATGGCAAGATTAGCCCTCCACCTAAGGCAGAAATCAAACAATCAATGGAAGCTTTAATACATCATTTTAAACTTTTCACAGAGGGATATAGGGTTCCAAAAGATGAAATTTATACAGCTGTTGAAGCACCAAAAGGAGAATTTGGTGTTTACTTAATATCTGATGGTTCAAGTAAACCTTACAAATGTAAAATAAGAGCACCAGGTTTTTCACATTTACAATCAATGGATTATTTAATTAAAGGTCATATGTTAGCAGATGTTCCTGCGGTATTAGGTTCTTTAGATATTGTTTTCGGTGAGGTAGATAGATGAGTTTAAGAAGACCTGCTAAAGATCAACCAGAAAGTTTTGAATTTAATGCTTCATCATTAGAAGCAGCAAAAGTTATTGTTACAAAATATCCTGAAGGCAAACAGCAAAGTGCTGTAATGGCTTTACTTTATATTGCTCAAAAACAAAATAATAATTGGATACCATTAGCTGCAATGAAGTATATCGCTAAATTTTTAGATATGCCTTATATTAAAGTTTATGAGGTGGCTACTTTTTATACAATGTATAATTTAGCTCCTGTTGGTAAATACTTTGTTCAGGTATGCACTACAACTCCATGTATGATAAGAGGTGCAAATAAATTAGTTGAGGCTTGTAAGGAAAAAATTTCTGAAAACGAATGTGAATTATCAAATGACAAAAGCTGTTCATGGATGGAAGTTGAATGTTTAGGAGCATGTGTAAATGCTCCAATGATGCAAATTAATGATGACTATTATGAAGATTTAGACAAACAAAAAACCTTAGATATTTTAGATAAAATTTTAAATGGAGAAACTCCAAAACCAGGTTCGTATAGAGGAAGAGTGAATAATGAACCAGAAAATAACAGGAAAACCTTAATGGATTTAAAAAATGCTTAAAGATCAAGATAGAATTTTTCAAAATTTATATAATGACAAAGGCTCAGATGTATCCTCATCACAAGAGAGAGGTGATTGGGTAAATACAAAAGAAATTACTGACAAAGGACGAGACTGGATAATTAATGAAATTAAAGAGTCTCAACTAAGGGGTCGTGGTGGTGCAGGATTTCCTACTGGTTTAAAATGGTCATTTGCACCAAAAGAAGTTGGATCTAGACCACATTACTTAGTTATTAATGGCGATGAGTCTGAACCAGGAACTTGTAAAGATAGAGATATTTTAAGATTTGAACCTCACAAATTAATAGAAGGTTGTTTAATAGCATCTTATGCAGTTCAAGCACATGTTTGTTATATTTACATAAGAGGAGAATATTTTGTTGATGGTCAAAAACTTCAAGCAGCAATAGATGAGGCTTATGAGAAAAAATTGTTAGGTAAAAATGCAGCAGGCACTGGGTGGGATTTAGATATTTATATTCATTATGGAGCTGGTGCATATATTTGTGGAGAGGAAACAGCTTTACTAGAAAGTATTGAGGGTAAAAAAGGACAACCTAGATTAAAACCACCATTTCCAGCTCTAATTGGTCTTTATGGATGCCCAACAATTATTAATAATGTTGAAACTATAGCTGTAGTTCCAACAATTCTTAGAAGAGGTGGCAAATGGTTTGCATCTCTTGGAAGAGAAAAAAATACTGGAACTAAAATATTCTGTATTTCAGGAAATGTTAATAATCCATGTAACGTAGAAGAAGAAATGAATATTCCTTTGAAAGAATTAATTGAAGTTCACGCAGGTGGTGTCATTGGAGGTTGGGATAATCTTCAAGCAGTAATTCCCGGTGGATCATCAATGCCATTAATTCCAAAAGAGAAATGCGAAACATTAACTATGGATTTTGACTCGCTTATGGCTGAAAAAAGTGGTTTAGGAACTGCGGGTATTGTTGTCATTAATAAAGATCAGGACATAATTAAATGCATGGCAAGAATAGCAAGATTTTATAAACATGAAAGTTGTGGACAATGCACACCTTGTAGAGAAGGTTCTGGATGGATGTGGAGAATGCTTGAAAGAATGGCAAAAGGAGATGCTACGAAGGATGAAGTAGAAATGTTGGGTGATGTTACAAATCAAATTGCAGGACATACTATTTGCGCGTTTGGTGAAGGTTCATCATGGCCAGTTCAAGGATTGCTCAGACACTTTAAAAAAGAAATTGAGAAAAGAAACAATTTGGATCCAATTGTTCAAAAGAAAAACAATATTCCATATTTAGTAGATCAACATTTATTGGATAAAAAAAATGCTTAAATTAAAAGTAAATGGAATCGAAGTTGAAATTGAAGAGGGTTTAACTGTTCTTCAAGCTTGTGAAAAAGCTGGAGTGGAAATTCCAAGATTTTGTTACCATGAAAAATTATCGATAGCAGGTAATTGTAGAATGTGTTTAGTTGAAATGGAAAAATCTCCTAAACCAATTGCTTCATGCGCTATGCCAGCTGCAGAGGGTATGAATATTAAAACAAATACTGCTTTAGTAGAAAAAGCTCGTAAGGGAGTGATGGAATTTTTATTAGCTAACCATCCCTTAGATTGTCCAGTATGTGATCAAGGTGGTGAATGTGATCTTC
>CACHCM010000020.1 GCA_902578325.1 uncultured Pelagibacteraceae bacterium | reverse complement strand
GCTTTGATTCCAGTGGTAGTCTCTTCTGAAACACCCTTAATATCTTTCATTAAATCCTGATATTCGTTGTGCATGATTGCTGTTAAATCACCACCATCATCTAATAACATGTTAGGTTTCCAATCAGGTTTTCCAACAATAGTTTGTTTAATGCACCATAAATATTCCTCTTCTGTTTCACCTTTCCAGGCATAAACAGGGATCCCAGCCTTTGCAATAGCTGCAGCTGCATGATCTTGAGTTGAAAAAATATTACAAGAGGACCAACGAACTTCAGCACCTAATGCAACTAAGGTTTCGATTAGTACAGCTGTTTGAATTGTCATATGAAGACATCCAATAATTCTTGCACCCTTTAAAGGTTTTTCTTTAGAATACTCTTCTCTTAAAGCCAATAAACCAGGCATTTCACTTTCAGCTATTGATATTTCTTTTCTACCAAATTCAGCTTGAGCAATGTCTTTTACTTTATAATCGTCCATGGCAAGCTTTATACAGCTAAGTATTTATTTATCAAGAAATGATTAAACATTGGGAAATCTAATCTCTATCATTGCTCCTTCTTTTTCAATACGATTTGATGCTACAATTTCACCATCGTGGAGTTCAACCAAGTTTTTTACTATATTTAAACCTAAGCCTGAATGTTCTCCAAATTTTTCAGGTCTATTACTATAAAATCTTTTAAATATTCTTGATGTGTCTTTTTCTTTAAATCCTTGTCCTTCATCAATAATTTTGATTGATATTTGATTTTTTCCATTAACAGAAACATCAACAAAAACATTAGTACCGTCTTTACTAAATGATATTGAATTATCTAATAAATTTGCAATAATTTGTTCAATTCTGTTTTCTATACCATTTATTAAATATTTATCTTTTCCATCATTTTTATATTCAATTTTAATTCCTTTTTTCACTTGATGAATATTATTGTAATCATCAACAACAGATTGAATGATAGGTTCAATATCGATTTTTTTCATTTTTTCTTTACTTAAAGCAACTTCGTCCTTTAACATTTGCGAATAATCAGTAATTAATCTTTCTATTCTTTGAACGTCATGACTAAGTATATTCAATAATCTATTTCTTTGTTCACTATCATTTGTGTCTTGTAAAATTTCTGATGCACTTTTTAAAGATGCTAATGGATTTCTAATTTCGTGAACTAAATCTGTCGAAAAGTTTTCTGCATGTGTAACTCTATTTTGAAGCTCATTTGTCATATCCTCTAAAGAATTAGATAAAAGTCCTAATTCATCATTTCTTTTTTTTAAATTTTCAATACCTGGTTTAATTTGACTTTTTTCTTTGATACGAATTGTATATCCAACAAGATTTTGGATTGGTTTAATAAAATATCTACTTAAAACAAAAGAAAAAATTAATATTACAAATCCTACAGATATAGCTGTTCTTATTACAAATGCTTTTCTTTCATCTATTGCTGTCTTTATTTCATTAGCATTTTCTGTAATAGCTACATAACCAAGATTTATTTCATTCTTTGTAACATTCTTAATTGTTGTTACATTAAATTTATTAAAATCTTCTTGCGTAAATGTGTAAGGAGCTCCTAAATTTTCAGAACTGGAATAATTTTGTAATATATCTTTGAATGAAACAGGTTTTTTTTCATCAATTTTTATATTTTTTTCCTCAATAGTTTTTTTTATTTCCTCATTATCTAAACTTTCAAATTCAATTTTATCAAGTCTTGTAGAGAATGATCTTGGATCAAGATCTAAAGTATCAGTGTCTCCAATAAGGTTAAGTTGATCATCAAAAAATATGACTCTATCTAAATTCTGAAAAATAAACCTTGTAGAAAATAAAAATCTTCTAATATCGTCAGATTGGAATTTAACATCTAGCCTTAAAATATTATCAATAGTGTTGTTAATAATGTTTGTATGATTTTGAGATTTTTTTTTTATTAAACTTGGCTGGATATTATTTAGATATATGAATGTAAATAGTCCAATAATTGTGAAAATTACAAAATTTATAAATAAAAATTTTTTTAAAATAGAAAGAGTTTTTAAGTATTTACTAAACATTAGCTAACATTCCATCTATATCCACTACCATACCTAGTTTCAATAGCTGAAAAATCAGGATCTACTTTTTTAAATTTTTTTCTAATTCGTTTTACGTGACTATCAATAGTTCTATCCTCAATATCTGTATCTTCTCTGTAAGCTATATCCATAAGCTGAGCTCTTTCTTTAATTATACCAGGCCTCTTTGCTAATTCTTTAACTATTAAAAACTCTGTTGTTGTCAATTTATCAGGCAGCTGTTTTCCATTCCATTCACACTCAAGTTGTGATGGATCTAATTTTAATCTTCCATGAGATATCAAGCTTTTATTTTCCTCTAGAATATTATTTGAGTCTTTTTTTCTTAACTGCACTCTAATTCTTTCAATCAAAACTTTTATAGAAAAACCTCCTGATTTTTTTACAAAATCATCTGCACCCAGCTTTAGACCTAACAACTCATCAATTTCGTCATCTTTAGATGTTAAAAAAATTACTGGTAATGAAGTTTTTTTTCGAAGTTTTTTTAGTAATTCTTCTCCATCCATCTTAGGCATCTTTATATCTATAACTGCTAAGTCAGGTGGCATTCTGGTTAAACCGATTAATGCGCTTTCACCATCAATGTATGTTTGAACTTTAAAACCCTCTTTTTCTAATGCGATACTCAAACTTGTTAAAATATTTCTATCGTCATCAATTAAAGCTATTGTTTGTTTTTGCATAATGTAGTTTAAAAATACTAAATTGTCCTAATTTGGGCAATGTTATAAATTTAATGTAACATACCCCAATTATCTCCAACATTAATATCAACTGTTAAAGGAGTTGAAAAAGAATGATAGTCACTCTGAGCAACACTGGTCATTTCTTTCTCAATTAATTTAATCATTACTTTTTCATCTTTTTTTGGAATTTCAAAAATTAATTCATCATGAATTTGCAAGAGCATTTTTGAATTAACATTTTTATCCTCTGATAATTTCTTATCTAATCTTATCATAGCTAATCTCATTACTTCAGATGCAGAACCTTGAATGGGAGCGTTAATTGCAGCACGTTCTTGAAAATTTCTGACATTAAAGTTTTTGTCATTTATTCCATTAAAGTGAGATCTTCGCCCAAAAATATTATTGACATATCCACTTTTCCTACAAAATTTAATTGTATTATCCATATAAACTTTAATTTCTGGAAACTTAGCAAAATATGAATTCAAAAATTCCTCCGCTTCATAATTAGAAACGTTAATTTGCTTAGCTAATCCATATTGCGAAATTCCATAAATAATTCCAAAATTAATAGCCTTAGCCTTTCGTCTGTGATCTTGATTAACTTTTTTAATATCAATATTAAAAATTTGGCTAGCTGTTAAAGAATGAATATCTTCTTTATTTTTAAAAGCTTTTTTTAATTCTTTTACATCTGCCAGATCTGCAAGAATTCTCATCTCAATTTGATTGTAATCCGCTGAAATTAATAGGTGCCCTTTTTTTGCAGTGAAAGCTTTTCTTATATCTTTTCCATCTTCTGATTTAATTGGTATGTTTTGCAAGTTAGGATCGCTAGATGCTAGTCTTCCAGTCGTTGTAGCAGCCAGCAAAAACGAAGTGTGAACTCTTTTTGTATTTGGGTTCAAATGTTCAGGTAAAGCATCTGAATAGGTATTTTTTAATTTTGAAACTTGTCTCCAGTCTAAAATTAATTTTGGAAACTTATGACCTTTGAAAGCTAAATCCTCTAAAACACTTGCACTTGTTGCAAAACTTCCTTTTTTAGTTTTTTTTAATCCAGCTATTTTCAAGTCATTATAAATTATTTCACCTAATTGCTTTGGGGATGCAATATTGAACTCTTTTTTAGAAATTTTAAATACTTCTTTTTCAAGTTTTTGAATTTTTTTTTCAAATTTAGATGAAAGAGATTTTAAAAACCTACTATCAATTTCAACTCCCTCTATTTCCATAAATGCAAGAATTTTAATTAATGGCTTTTCAAAAATTTCATAAATATTTAACATTTTTTCTGATTTTAAATCTTTGATAAATTTCTTGTATAATCTAAAAGTAACATCAGCATCTTCAGCAGCATAATCTTTTGCTTTATCTAATTCTACTTCACTAAAATTAATTTCTTTCTTACCTGAGCCTACCATCTCTTTAAAAGATATAGTTTTATGTCCCAAATGAATTTCTGATAAAGTATCCATATTATGTCTATTTTTTCCAGCATCTAAGACATAAGACATCAGCATTGTATCTTCCATCGATGAAAGCGATATTCCACACTTATAAAATACGATAAAATCAAATTTTATATTTTGACCTATTTTTTTTATACTGGGATCTTCTAATATTTTTTTTAATTTTTTAATTACCGCATCTTTTTTAAGAGATTTAGGTGACTTGTGACCAACTGGTATGTAACATGCTTTTCCAATTTTGGAACAGAGAGAAATACCTACTAAATCTGCTTGGTGAGGATCTAATGAAGAGGTCTCCGTATCTACAGCAACTTCACCAACTTCTTCTGCCTCCACTATCCACTTATCAATTTCATCTAAACTATTAATTAAAAAATAATTTTTGTTATTTATTGTTTGTTGTTTTTCTAGATTTTGATTTTCAATCTTATTTCTTTTTAGTTCAGGTTCTCCATAAGCAGAAATTGCAGAGCTTAACAGCCTGTTAAATTCCATTTCTCTTAAAAATTTATATAATTTATCTTTATCTATATTTTGTAATTTAAATTCACTTAACTCTCTATTAACAGGAGAGTTATGATCCAGAGTTACAAGTTTTTTACTTATTAATGCTTTATCTTTGTTCTCCAATAATGTTTCTCTTCTTTTGTTTTGCTTAATCTCATGAGCAGATTTTAGTAAATTTTCTAAAGTACCATATTTGTTTATTAGCTCTGCAGCTGTCTTAATACCTATCCCAGGAACACCTGGAACATTATCACTACTATCTCCTGCTAAGGATTGCACATCAATAACTTTTGAGGCATCTACTCCAAATTTTTTTAAAACATCATCATCAGTTATAAATTTGTTTTTCATAGGGTCAAAAATTCGAACCCCTTTTTTGTAGAGCTGCATTAAATCTTTATCTGATGAGACAATTGTAACCTTTGCACCTTTTTTAAGGATTTGATCAACATACGTGGCTATTAAATCATCCGCTTCATAATTGGGGAGATCCACAGATGGTAAATTGAATGCAAGGACTGATTTTCTTATGTATTCAAATTGAGGAGCTAAATCATCAGGCGCCTCTGACCTATTAGCTTTGTAATCACTATAAATTTCATTTCTGAAAGTTTTTCTTGCTGAATCGAATATTACTGCAAAATGTGTTGGTTTTTGTAAGTTTTGATTAGATTTTGAGTCCTCTAATAATTTAAATAACATACTGCAAAAACCACTTACAGCACCTGTTGGAAGTCCATCACTTTTTCTAGTCAATGGAGGCAAAGCATAATAGGCTCTAAAAATATAACCAGAGCCATCAATCAAATAAAAATGATCTGTTTTTTGAATTTTATTCATGAAGTAATATTAAATATTATAATGATTATATATTCTGTATATAAAAAAATTTACTTTCAATTATTATAACAATTATAAGTAGATTATTTTTTATATTTTGAGTATTATTTAACAATGGAATTAACAAAAAATCTCACACAAGCTAAACTATTTAAATCTATGGTTGTTATTATTCTTGGTTCAATAGCACTAACTATATCAGCAAAAATCAAAATTCCTTTCTATCCGGTTCCTATGACTATGCAAACATTTGTTGTATTGTTTTTAGGAATAAGTTTGGGACATAAAATAGCACTAGCTACAATTGGTCTGTATTTAATTGAAGGAATTGCAGGTCTTCCTGTATTTTCAAATTCACCTGAAAAAGGTGTTGGGTTAGTTTACTTTACAGGACCAACCATGGGTTACTTAATTGGTTTTTTAACAGCTTGTTACTTGGCTTCTAAAATAAATATTGATGATAATTTTTTCGTTGTTTTATTTAAGCTAATTATCGCAACTTCAACAATCTATATTTTGGGCTTAATTTGGCTTGGAACATTGATTGGATGGGATAAGCCAATTTTTACTTTAGGTGCAAAACCATTTCTATTAGCTGAGATTTTTAAAATTATGCTTTTAGCTCTTTTGACTAAGCAAATAATTAAAATTAAAAAATTTATCTAGGTGATCTCTTAGAAAGAATTCTTTGAAGAGTTCTTCTATGCATTTTAAGTCTTCTGGCTGTTTCTGAAACATTCCTATTACATAGTTCGAAAACTCTATGTATATGCTCCCACTTAACTCTGTCAGCCGACATAGGGTTTTCAGGTGGGGCTGCTTTTTTTGAAGGATCTGCCAATAATGCTTTCTCTACATCCTCTGCATCAGCAGGTTTAGCTAAATAGTCTATGGCACCTTCTTTGATCGCAGCAACTGCTGTTGGAATATTTCCATAACCAGTTAACATGATAATCCTACTATCACTATTTGAAGACTGAATTTCTTTTACAACCTCAAGTCCATTACCATCTCCAAGCCTTAAGTCTACAACAGCAAAACCAGGTTTTTTAGTTTTTACAGATTCAACTCCCTTTTGTACACTCTCAGCTTGAAAAACCTCAAATCCTTTTTTTTCCATCGCTCTTGCTAGACGCTCACGGAAAGGATTATCGTCATCCACGATTAATAATGATTTATTTTCAAAATCGCTAAGATTCTGTAATTTTGCCTCATATTTCATGAGCATCATATAGGGTCTCTGCAAGAAATTACAATATATGAATTTAACGCATTTCTGGCTTGAATTATTTGCTTTACTTTAGTGCTGTTTACTTTATATGCCAAAAAATATTAAAGTTTTTTTATAAAAGACTTTTTTTTATTAAATTTTTTTTGGAGGCATCTAAAATGCAAAAATTTAAATCAGTTGAAGAATTAGTTAATCGGCTGAAACCTGAAAAACCAGTTTACTGTATAAGAAAGAATTCCATAAAATCTGCCGTTAAGTTTTTTCTAAACAAATTTCCAGGAAAAATTTTATATGCAATCAAAACTAATCCGCACCCTGAAGTAATAAAAACAATTATAGAAAGTGGAGTTGAACAATTTGATGTAGCATCAATGGAGGAAATTAAAAATATTAGAACTTTTAGCAATACAGCTAAATGTTCTTATATGCATACTGTTAAAAGTAGAGAAAGTATAAAAGAAGCATATTTTGATTATAGTGTAAAAACTTTTTCATTAGATACCAAAGATGAACTGATTAAAATAATTGAAAGTACAAATAACGCTAAAGATTTAGAATTATTTGTAAGAGTTGCTGTATCAAATGAACATGCAGAAATTGATTTATCTAAAAAATTTGGAGCTTTAACTTCAGAAGCAATAGGTTTGTTAAGACTTGTAAAACAACATGCTAAAAAGATTGGTTTAAGTTTTCATGTTGGTTCACAATGTATGCATCCAATTTCTTATTCAAAAGGAATTAGTGAAATTGGAAATGTAATTAAAAAAACAAAAATTATTCCAGATTACATTAATGTTGGTGGAGGTTTCCCTACAATCTATCCTGACTTAATTCCGCAATCTTTAAGTAGTTATTTTAACGAAATAAAAAAAAGTTTAGAAAATTTAAAGCTTGAAAAACTTCCTGAAATTATTTGTGAGCCTGGCAGAGCTTTAGTTGCTGAAAGTGGTTCAACAGTCGTAAGGGTTAATTTAAGAAAAAAACAAAAGCTTTATATTAATGATGGTACCTATGGTACTCTTTTTGATGCTGGTACACCAAACATTGTATTCCCATCTAGAATGATAAAAGAAAATTCAAATAAAATAATTTCAAAAAAAATAACAGCTTTTGATTTCTTTGGACCTACATGTGATAGTATGGATTATATGAAAGGTCCTTTTTTGCTTCCAAATAATATTAAAGAAAATGATTATATTGAACTTGGTCAACTTGGGGCATACGGATTAACATTTAGAACTCAGTTTAATGGTTATTACTCAAATGAAATTTATGAAGTTGAAGATAACCCAATAATGACAATGTATGATAAAGACATTAACAAAGCTAACATGGTAGCTTAATGTCGAATCAAAAAAATCCAGGTCATAACAGTAAAAGAGATTTCTTAAAAAATCCTGTTGAGCACATCGATATAACTTCTTTTGACTCTAGAAAAATTATATCCTCAATGGAAAAAATGTCATTTGTTTCTAGAGAAACAGCAAATGCTTCTAATATTTATAACGAGATGCTTAAAGATAAAGATTGTACAATTTTCCTTACCTTAGCAGGCTCTACTTCGGCAGCTGGATGTATGAATATTTATAAAGATTTAGTTAAATATAATATGGTGGATGCAATTGTTGCAACAGGTGCTTCTATAGTAGATATGGATTTTTTTGAGGCTCTTGGTTTTAAACATTATCAAGGTTCACAATTTCAAGATGATACTGAGCTGAGGGACAACTATATAGATAGAATTTACGATACTTACATAGATGAAGAAGAGCTTCAAATGTGTGATAAGGTAATATGTGAAATCGCAAATAACCTAGAGGCGAGAAGCTATACTTCAAGAGAGTTCATTTATGAAATGGGAAAATATTTAAAAAATAACTCAAAGAAAAAAGACTCTTTAATTGAAACTGCTTTTGACAACAATGTTCCTATTTTCTGCCCTGCTTTTACTGACTCGAGCGCAGGATTCGGGTTAGTTATGCATCAAGAACAAAATCCAAAAAAACATATGACCATAGACTCAGTTAGAGAATTTAGAGAACTAACAGAAATTAAAATCAAATCTAAAGGTTCTGGATTGTTTATGATTGGTGGTGGTGTGCCTAAAAACTTTATTCAAGATACTGTTATTTGTGCTGAACTATTAGGAAAAGATGTAGATATGCATAAATATGCTGTTCAAATTACAGTTGCTGATAGTAGAGACGGTGCATGTAGCAGCTCAACATTAAAAGAAGCAAGCTCGTGGGGCAAAGTAGATATTACGAAAGAACAGATGGTGTTTGCAGAAGCAACTAGTGTTTTGCCATTAATTGCTAGTGATGCTTATCATAAAGGTGAGTGGAAAAATAGAACAAGAAAAAACTTTACAAAAATTTTTAAATAAAATTGAAATATCTCTTAAATAAAAATGGATTTTTAGGAATTGATAACAAGTTTAGCTTTAAAGAAAAAGCTGTAATTGTTCCATTTGGATTAGAAAAAACTGTCAGTTATGGAGGAGGAACAAGAAATGGACCTAAAGAAATTTTAAAAGCATCTCATCAAGTTGAGCTATATGATGAAGAGTTTAACTGCGAACCTTATAAGAAAATAGGTATTAAAACTTTAAAACCATTTAAAATAGACAAAAATATTAAAAAAGCCCTGAATAAAATCTCAAAAATTAATAAAGAGATTTTAGATAAAAAACTTTTCCCAATGACTTTAGGTGGAGAACATTCAATAACACCTGGATGTATTGTTCCTTTTACTAAAAAATATAAAAATATTTGTCTCTTGCATTTTGATGCCCATGCAGATTTACGTCAAAGCTATAATGGAGAAAAATTTTCACATGCCTCAGCAATTAGAAGATGTCTGGATTATAAAAATGTTTCTTTAATTTCATTTGGGATAAGAAATATCTCAGAAAGTGAAATTCCATTTTTAAAAAAGAATTCTTCAAGAATAAATATATTTTGGGCAAAAGATAAAAAAAAATGGAATTTTTCTAAATTTAAAAAACTAATTAAAAACAAAACTGTTTATCTTACATTTGATGTAGACGGACTAGATTCAAGCATCATGCCTGCAACTGGTACACCTGAACCAGGAGGGCTTTTGTGGGATGAAACATTGGATATAATAAGAATTGCGGCAAAAAACTCAGAAATTGTTGGTGCAGATATTAATGAGCTGTCTCCAATTAAAGGATTTAATTCTTATAATTTTCTTGTTGCAAAATTAGCTTATAAAATTTTATCTTATAAATTTTTATATTAAACTTTAATTGGTTTAATAATTTTCAATAACATTCTGAATGGTATCAACATTATTATAGCAACTAAAATTTTTACCGCTAAATCTCCAAGAGATAAAGTAACCCAAGGTACCCCTGTTGCATAAAATGATATTGAGAAAAATAAAAATGTATCAACTGTTGATCCAATCAAAGATGAAGTAAGTGGTGCAACAAACCACTCTTTTTTTCTTAATCGATCAAAAATTTGAATGTCCAACAATTGAGCAGTAATAAAAGCTACCCCTGATCCAATTGCAATTCTAACAGAGATTAAATCTGCAAAATCAGTTGAGAATAACAATGTAAATATAATTCCTATTAAAAAGCCCAAATATACGATTTGCCTTGCTAATAATTTTCCATAGGATCTATTTGCTAAATCTGTTATTAAAAAAGCTATTGGGTAACTGAAAGCTCCATAAGTTAAAATCTCATTTAATCCAAAATAGTTTATTGGAAACTGAACTAAATAATTAGAAGATAGTACAACAATTCCCATCATTATTGACAGGGTGATAAATAATTTGTTCATTAAGCTGATTTAGCTACAGGTTTCTTTTTAAAAGGGGATTTAATTAAAACTACTTTTTTTAACTTTTTTAATCTAGGAGATAAATTTTTATTTTTTACGGTTTTTAAAAATTCATCAAAACTACCTTTTTTGTCAACTGACCTTACACCTGAGTTACTTACAGTAAGTTTTAAACTTCTTCCAGTAAGCTCACTTGTAAATTTTACTTTTTTTAGGTTAGGTAAAAATCTTCTTTTAGTCTTATTGTTAGCATGGCTAACATTATGACCTTTCATTGGAATTTTACCGGTAAGTTCACATTTTTTTGACATAATAACAGTGCCTATATAAGGGGAGATATTGAAGGCGTCAAGTTTAATACATTTAAGAAACAGTTTTATTTCCAACAATTTCTGTGAAATTTTTGACACCATCTCTTATTAGTAATTCTTTTAGGTCTTTTTTAATCATGCCAGCAATATTGGGTCCTTGAAATACCATGCCGGTATACAACTGAACATAATCTGCTCCTAATAAAAACTTATCATAAGCTGCTTTACCTGAGTCAACCCCCCCCACTCCAATTATTTTAATTTTACCTTTAATTAAATTGTAGAACTTACTTATTAAAAGATTTGATTTTTTTTCAATAGGTTTTCCAGATAAACCACCTTTTTGATATCTCTGTATATTTTGAAGTGTTTCCCGAGAAGCTTCGGAAGTATTTGAAATTATTATTGCGCTTATTTCATTTTCTAAAAGTATTTCTGAAATTAAGTCAATTTGATTTTCACTTATATCTGGTGAAATCTTTACAGCTATAGGAATTTCAGATTTTAATTGTTTTTTTTTCTCTGAGACAGATTTTAATAACTCTTTCAATTTGTTCTCTTCATGAAAATTTCTAAGATTTTCAGTATTTGGTGAAGAAATATTAATTGTAATATAATCTGCAACTTCAGAAAATTTTTCTAATCCAATTAGATAATCATTCAATCTATCATTAGAATCTTTGTTTGGACCTACGTTTACACCTAATAAACCTAATTTTTTATTGGATTTAATTCTGTTTAATATTGTATCTGATCCATGGTTGTTAAAACCTAACCTGTTAATTAATGCTTGATCTTCTACCAATCTAAACACTCTTGGTTTTTCATTCCCATATTGTTTTAATGGTGTAACCGTACCTACTTCAACAAATCCAAAACCCAACTTAAATAAAGAGTTGTATACCTCGGCATTCTTATCAAAACCTGCTGCAATACCTATGGGATTATTAAGATTTTGATTAAATAGTTTTGTTTTTAAAATAGGGTCATTTTTGTTTTCATCAAATATATTTGAAACTAAATTAAGTTTGAGTGATTGAATTGCTAAAAAATGTGCTCTTTCAGGATCTATTTTAAATATTAATGATCTTAAATTTGAATACATTATTTCAATTTACTAATTATCAACTCTTTTGTTTCGTTAACACCAAAAAAACTTATAAAAAAACCCATTCTAGGTCCATTTTCATCTCCAAATATCACTTCATAAATTAATTTAAACCAATCTCTTAAGTTTTCTGCATACCCATTTTCTTTACCTGTTGAATATATTAATGTTTGTATATCCTCAGGAGACATCTGATCATTACATTTTTCTAAAGTTTGAACTAAAGCTTGTAGAGCTAATTTTTCATTTTCAGATGGATTTTTATATTTTTTTTGAGCCTTAATAACATCATTAAAATACTTGATTGCATAACCAACTAGTCCATCAAAAATTGGAAAGTTTTTTTCATGAATGTTGGATTTATATTTTTTAACAAACTTCCATAATAAATCTTTGTTATCAGCATTGCTTGTCTCAACTAAATTCAACAACATAGAAAAAGACATAATCATTTCTTCTTTTGGAATATTGCCATTATGAACATGCCAAACAGGATTCATTACCAATTGTTGTTCTGTTTGTTTTTTTGATTTTTCAATATTATCAAGATACTCATCTACAGCTTTTGGCACTATTTCATTATAAAGTTTTTTAGCTCTTTTTGGATTTTGATACATGTATAAAGATAAGCTTTCAGGTGAGGCATATTTTAACCATTGGTCGATGGTAATACCATTTCCTTTAGATTTTGAAATTTTTTCACCTTTTTCATCAAGAAATAATTCATAAGCAAATCCAGATGGATGTTTTTTACCGATTAAATTTATAATTTTAGTTGATAAAATTGCACTCTCAATAAGGTCTTTTCCATACATTTCAAAATCTATATCTAGAGCATACCATCTCATTGCCCAATCAACTTTCCACTGTAATTTACAATTTCCATTCAAAATACTAGTTTCTAATTTTTTACCCTTATTATCAAAAATTATTTTAGAATTTTTTTTATCAATTTCTATAACTGGAATTTCAAGAACATGACCTGTATCTGGACAAATAGGTAAAAAAGGACAGTAAGTTTGTTGACGTTCTTTGCCTAAAGTTGGAAGTATAATATTCATTATACCATCATAATTTTCTAAAATAATTTTTAAAGTTGGATTGAAAAAACCACCTTTGTATAAAGATGTTGAACTTTTAAAACTGTATTTAAAATTAAAACTATTTAAAAAGTCTTTTAACATTTCATTATTATGTTCTCCAAAACTTGAAAATTTTTCAAATGGATCTGGAACTTGTGTTAATGGTTTATGTAGATTTTTATTTAGCAATTCCTGATTAGGAACATTATCAGGAACTTTTCTTAGACCATCCATATCATCAGAGAAAGTAATTATTTCTGCTGGTAAATCTGTAAGTTGCTTTAAAGCATTAACCATCATTGAGGTCCTTGCAACTTCTCCAAATGTTCCAATATGAGGAAGGCCACTTGGGCCATATCCTGTTTGAAGAGTAATTTTACCTTTTTTATCAATAAATGATTTTCTCTCACGAAGCATTTTTTTTGCTTCAACGAAAGGCCAGGCACTTGTTTTGTATAAAATTTCTTTTTTAATCACGAATATATCTTTTATAAAAATCTTAAATTGGCTATTTTATTAATTCTTATAGAGTTGAAATTTATTTACCATAAAATAATGTTCTTTCAAAATGTCTAATTATAAAACTGTTTTTTTTACACTTGGAATTTTGCAAATAATTTTAGGGGTCTCAATGTTCATTCCTATAATTGCTCAATTTATTTATTCTGAAATAGATTCATCATTTTTTGGTGCATCTATTGTAACAATAATTTTTGGATCATTATTTTTTCTTTCAAATCTAGACCACGACAAAAAGTTAAATTTGCAACAAGCATTTTTATTAACTGCTTTGTCATGGCTAAGTATTGCAATTTTTGGATCTTTACCATTTATATTTTCGACTATGGAGCTTTCAATTACTGATGCTTTTTTTGAGAGTATGTCTGGTATTACAACAACTGGATCGACAATTATTTCTAACTTAGAGAATACTCCAAAAGGCATTCTATTATGGAGAGCAATATTACAATGGTTAGGTGGCATTGGTATTATTGTAATGGCAATTACACTAATGCCCATAATGAATGTTGGTGGTATGCAATTATTTAAAATTTCTGGCAACGACTCTTCTGAAAAAATTCTTCCTAAATCAAAAGAAATAGCTTTAAGACTTATTTATATTTATTCAGGCCTAACTGCTCTTTGTGCATTATCATATTGGGTATTTGGAATGGGAAAATTTGATAGTTTAACTCATTCTATGACTACCATAGCTACAGGTGGATTTTCTAATTATAATCAATCTATCGGATATTTTGACAGTATTCTTATAGAAATATCATCGATGATTTTTATAATTTTAGGAAGTATTCCATTTATTGCATATATTAAATTTATTAGTGGTAATAAAAAAATATTTTTAAACGATATTCAAATTAGAACATTTATTAAAATAATAATTATAAGCATTATTATATTATCAATTTATTTATTATTTAATAATAACGGAAACTTCAGTTTAAGATCTATTTTTTTTAACACAATTTCAATATTGACTGGAACAGGTTATATAAATGCTGAATTCGACGGTTGGGGAAGTTTTCCTATAACAATATTTCTTGCATTAATGTTTATTGGGGGCTGTGCTGGATCAACTACTTGTGGAGTCAAAATTTTTAGAATTCAAATTCTATATTTATTTATATTAAATCAATTAAAAAAAATTATATATCCCAAGGGAATATTTGTAATTAAATACGATCAAGGATCTGTTGATGATAAATTTATTGCATCAATAATTTCATTTATTTATTTTTACTTTGTTATTTTTTTTATTTTAGCTGCATTATTATCATTAACTGGTCTTGATTTTATAACTGCTATCTCTGGAGCGGCAACATCAATATCAAATGTTGGTCCAGGTTTAGGACCTATTATCGGGCCTAATGGAGATTTTTCATCTTTGCCCGATATTTCTAAATGGATTTTAACTGTAGGTATGATTTTAGGTAGACTTGAGTTGTTTGCAATATTAGTATTGTTCTTACCATCTTTTTGGAGAAATTAATTATGTCTGAAACAAAGAAACAAACATGGCTTGATTCTCTTGCAGTTTATAAAGATATTCGAATGGTAAGAATTCTTTTATTAGGTGCAATAAGTGGATTTCCATGGGTATTAATTGCAAGTAGCTTAAGTCTTTGGCTTAAAGAGGAAGGTCTTAGTAGATCAACAATTGGATGGGCAGGTTTAATTTTTGGAGTATACGCTTTCAATTATTTGTGGGCTCCCATTATAGATAGAATTCAAATTCCAATACTAACAAAAAAATTAGGTCATAGAAGAGGATGGATAGTTTTGATGCAATTAATTATTTTGTTAAGTCTTGTTGTTTGGAGTGTGATTAATCCAACTGAAAATTTGGCTTTATTAATTACTGTAGGTTTAATTATTGCTATCGCGTCAGCAACCCAAGATATAACTGTGGATGCACTAAGAATTGAACAGATAAATGAAAATGAAGGAAAATCAATGGCTGCAGGCGCAGCCATGGCTGTTGTTGGTTGGTGGACAGGTTATAAATTAGGTGGAGTTGTTGCTTTATTTACGGCAGAATTTTTTGAAAACCTAGGGGTAGCTGACTACTGGCAAGCAACTTTTTTAATTTTAGGTATTTTAATAATTTTAATGAATATTGGATTAATGTTTGTTCATGAACCTATAGAGACAAGCAGACAAGCAAAACAGAGAGAAACAGACAAATTAATTGAAGGAAAACTTGGATCTAGCAATATTATTACAAACTTTATCGCTTATATTACAGGAACTATAGGCGGACCTATTATTAGTTTTTTTAGAAAAAATGGTTTTGCCATTGCAGCTGGAATTTTAGGATTTGTTTTCTTGTTTAAGATAGGTGAGGCATTTATGGGAAGAATGTCTATTGTTTTTTATAAAGAAATTGGTTTCTCCAAAGGTCAAATTGCAATTTATTCAAAAGGTCTTGGCTGGATAACAACAGTTGTATTTACTTTGTTGGGTGGAGTAATGGCCATGAGAGCTGGAACAATTAAAACTATGTTCTTTGCTGGTGGGTTAATGGCTATAACCAATCTTTTATTTGCAGTTTTAGCATGGACTGGAAAATCAGAAATTTTATTTGCAATTGCGGTTATAGCTGATGATATTACAGCAGCTTTTGCAACTGTAGCATTTGTTGCATTTATATCATTACTAGTTGATAGAACTTATACAGCCACACAATATGCATTGCTTGCTTCAATTGGTACTGCTGGTCGTACTACTTTAGCTTCATCCTCAGGAGCTCTAGTTGACTGGTTAAACGGAGATTGGGGAACATTTTTTGTTTTAACGACTATAATGGTGATACCATCATTAATTTGTTTGTGGTTAATTAAAAACAAAATTAAAATTGGTGCAAAATAATTTTTTTTTCATAGGTAATTTTTCGAATATTTACAAAAATCCTTCGAAAAGATCTGAGGTAACTTCACAAATTATACATGGTGAAAAATTCAAAATATTAGCAAAAAATAAAAATTGGATAAAAATTAAAACTTTATTTGATAATTATAAGGGTTTTATAAAAAATTCAAAATATATAGAAAAATTTAGCCCCAATTATAAAGTCAGTTCACTAAAAGCAAAAATTTATAAAAAACCTGGAATTGGAACTAGCAGTTGGCTTCCACTTGCGTCCAAATTATCTGTATTTGAACAAAATAAGAATTACGTAAAAATTGAAAAAAATAAATGGATTAAAAAAGCAGATATTAAAAAAATAAACCATAAAGAAAATAATTTTACAAAAATATTTAAAAAATTTCTCAATGTAAAATATGTTTGGGGTGGAAAAACATTTAAAGGTATTGATTGTTCAGCCTTATTGCAAATATTTTATTGTTATAATAATTCGTTTTATCCAAGAGATACAAAAGATCAGATCAAATATACAAAAAAGAATTTAAAGAAAAAACTATTTAAAAAAGGCGATATTATTTTTTGGAAAGGTCATGTTGCTATGTGTTTAAATTCTAAACAACTAATTCATGCTTATGGTCCAGAAAAAAAAGTAATTATTATGCCAATTATAGAAACAATTAATAAAATTGAAAAAACTGCCAAGCTAAAAGTAAAAAAAGTATCTAGAATAAAATATTAATTTCGTCCAAAGTCAGGTTTGTCTATATCTTGTTTCAATTTGATGATTTTTGACCTTACTTTTTTAGTCTGAATAAGTTTCTTTACGATAGAATTGTTATTTTTTGAATTAATATCTTTTTTAAATTGATTTAAATTTTTAATAAATAAATCAATCGCTTTTGAAATATTATTTTTATTGTTAAAAAAAATATCTCTCCACATGATTTCATTTGATGCTGCAATCCTAGAAAAATCTCGTAATCCACCAGCGCTATATTTGATTAGCTCATAATTTTGTTTTTTCTCAAAATCTTGTGCAGATTTCACCAGATTGTATGCAATTAAGTGTGGTAAATGACTAGTAATAGAAAAAATTTTGTCATGTTTTTCAGCGCTCATAACAACTACTTTTGCTCCAATTTTTTTCCAAAACTTAGTTAGAATATTTATATTATTTTTTTTAATATTTTTTTCTTTAATTATTATGCACCATCTATCAGTAAACATATTTTCTTTACCATGCTCTGGTCCACTGACCTCTGATCCAGCTATCGGGTGACTTTGAATCCAATGAATACCTTTCTTTAAAAATTTATTTATAATTTTGGAAGTTTCAATTTTTGAAGAACCAATATCAGTAATCAATGTTTTCGATGGTATAAATTTATTAATTTTTAAAATAATATTTTTGTATTCACTCATTGGTGTACAAAAGATGATTAAATCAGAATTACTTGTAGCTTCTTTTAATGATTTAACAATAGTTC
>CACHCM010000019.1 GCA_902578325.1 uncultured Pelagibacteraceae bacterium | reverse complement strand
TAGATAAAGCAAGATTTCTATGTTCATTACCTAAATTATTGGGTGTCAATCCAGAAAATCAAAAAGAGATTTTTTTAAACACTGGCAGATTTGGTCCATATTTAAAATGTGAAAATAAATCGGCTAGAATAGAAAATGTAGAAGAAATTTTTTCTTTAGGATTAAATAGAGCTATTACACTCATAGCTGAAGCAAAACCTGGAAGAATGTCTTCTTCAATTATAAAAGACTTAGGAGAGCATCCTGAAGATAAGAAGCCAGTCCGAATCATGAAAGGTCAATATGGACCATATATTAAATACAAATCGTTGAATGCAACAATACCAGAAGAAAAAGATCCTGTAGAACTTACTATGGAAGAGGCTCTTATACTAATTGAGAAAAGAAAAGAATACGATAAAAATAAAAAAATTAAAAAAAAGAAAAAATGAAAATAATTAAAATCATAATTTCAGTTTTATTCATTTCTTTATTTAATTTAACAATTTCATATTCAGAAGATTGTACTAAATACGATAAGCTAAGTAAGGAATTTGCAAAATGTACATCAAATAAATTAAAAATAGAAACTTCTAAAAAAGCAAACGAAATAAAATCTAAAACGGCAAAGAAAATAGAGGACGGCAAGAAAAAATTAAAGAATTTTAATTTAAAAGATAAGCTTATCAAATTCAAGAATAGTAAAACTCATAAGGAGTTTAGTGAAAAATAAAATGGATTTTGAAAATAAAATTAAAGAATTAAAAATTAAACTTCCAGAAGCAAAACCACCTGTTGGATCTTATGTTGCAACAAAACTTGTTGGCAATTTACTTTATATTTCAGGACAGATTTCTATTTCAGAAAATGGTGAATTAATAAAAGGAAAAGTTGGAAAAGATCTATCTGTAGATGATGGTTACAAGGCAGCTGAAAGATGTGGTTTAAGTATTATATCTCAAGCAAAAGTAGCTTGTAATGGAGATCTTTCTAAAATTAAATCTTGTGTAAAATTAACAGGTTTTGTTAATTCACCTGATAACTTTATAGAACAACCAAAAGTAATTAATGGTGCTTCAGATTTAATCGCTTCAATTTTTGGTGAAGCCGGAATGCATACTAGAGCAGCTGTAAGCACAAATAGCTTGCCTCTTGGTGTGTCTGTTGAAGTTGATGCAATTTTTGAATTAAATTAAATTATCTTCCAATACCAAAATATTTAAAACCTAGTTTTTTAATTTTATTTGGTGAATAAATATTTCGCATATCGTAAATAATGAGATTTTTATTTTTTGAGTATTTTTTAAAATTAATTGATTTAAAATCATTCCACTCTGTGTGTACAATTACAATATCTGATCCTTTGATTGATTCTTGTATTGAATTAGAAAATTCAACATTTTTAAATTTTTTAAATTCTTTTTTTGATCCTGTAGGATCATAATATTTAATTTTTGCACCTTTTTTGGATAAAAATGGAATTAATTTTAGGCTAGATGAGTCTCTCATATCGTCAGTATTTGCTTTAAAAGTAACACCTAAAAAGGATACAACTTTATTTTTAATTTTATTATTTAAAATTAAACTAACTCTTTTGGATAATAAATCAGATCTTAAATCATTGGATCTGATAACACTTTTTACTACTGATAAATTAGTGTTGAATTTATCAGCAGTTGAAACTAATGCTTTGGTATCTTTTGGAAAACATGACCCGCCGTATGCAGGTCCAGCTCTTAAAAATCTGCTACCAATTCTTTTATCTAGTCCAATTCCTATTGAGATATCCTCAATATCTATCCCGGTTTTTTCACATAAATTTGATATTTCATTTATAAAGGTAATCTTTGTTGCTAAAAAAGCATTTGAAGCATATTTAATTAATTCGGCTGATCTTCTTTTGGTAGAAAGAAATTTTGCACCTTTTGATATTAGTGGTGAATATAAACTTTTTAATATTCTCTGAGATTTATTATCATTTGATCCAACCACAACTCTATCTGGATAGATAAAATCTCTAATAGCCTCACCTTCTCTTAAAAATTCAGGATTAGAAACTACTGAAAAAAATTTTTTATTTGCTTTTTTAGATATAATTTTTTCAATCTCATCACCTGTTGTCACGGGCACAGTCGATTTATTGATTATAATTTTAAATTTTTTAATAGATTTAGATATTTCTTTTGCAACAGCATACACTTGACTTAAATCTGCATTATTACTATTTTTTTTGGTTGGTGTACCTACACATATAAAAACAATATCTGATTTTTTCACTGACTCTTTTAAGTTTGTTGAAAAATTCAGTCTTTTATTTTTATAGTTTTTTAAGACTAACTCTTCTAAACCTGGCTCATAAATAGGAACAATACCATTTTTTAAATTGTTAATTTTTTTTAAATCTTTATCAACACATATGACATCATTACCTAAATCGGAAAAACAAACGCCACTAACTAAACCAACATAACCTGTGCCAATCATGCATAATTTCATATTTTTCCTATTTCTTTCGAAGAGTTGATATAGCCACTCATTGTTCCACAATCAAGATACTTACCTTCAAAATTATGAGCTATGAATTTTTCTTTATCATTAATTAATAGCTGTATTGCATCAGTAATATGTATCTCTTTATTTTTACCAGGTTTAAGAGATTTTATTTTTTTAAAAATTGTACGCGGTAATATATATCTTCCAATAACAGCATTGGTAGAGGGTGCTTTTTTTACTGATGGTTTTTCAACTACACCATCTATAACATAATTTATTTTATTTAATTTTTTATTAATTTTATATATCCCCCATCTTGAGACATTACTTTTTTTTACTTTCATAGATGCCATAACTGAAGCTTGATATTTTTTATGAACTTTGATCATTGACTTAGAGCAATTTTTTTTAATTATTAAATCATCTGGTAACAAAATTAAAAAATACTTATTTTTAATATATTTTTGTGTCTTAAGGACAGCATCACCTGTACCCTTTGGAATATTTTGAAAAACAAACTTAATTTTATTCTTATATTTAAGTATTTTTTTATATTCATTAATTATTCTAGGATCTTTCTTTTTTTTAATAATATTTTTATAAAATTGATCACTGTAAAAATATTTTTTAATCATTAACTTTTTAGTAGAGATAATAAATATAATTTCTTTAATACCTGCATCAATGCATTCATCCAGAATATATTCAATTCCAGGTCTTCCATTAATAGGTAAAAGCTCTTTAGCAAAAACACTTGTTAAAGGTAATAATCGAGTTCCAAGTCCTGCTAATGGAATAATTGCTTGTTTAATCATTTAAATGTTTTACTTATTAAATATTTTTATACAAATGAAAGTTTTATTAAACAATACACCATTATTTGAATCATTAAGGCCATTTAATGACCTTGGCTTTGTTCCAACTATGGGTGGAATACATAATGGTCATTTATCATTGATAAATAAATCAAATAAACTTTGCAAAAAAACAATTGTAAGTATTTTTGTTAATCCGAAACAATTTAATAACAAAAAAGATTTAAAATCCTATCCAAGAAATATCAAGAAAGATTTAAAAATTCTTAAAAAAAGCAAAAAAGTTGATTTTGTTTATCTTCCTAAATTTAATGAAATATACAAAGATAAAAAAAAATCAAAAATAACATTGCATAAAAAGGATAAAATTTTATGTGCTAAGTTTAGAAAAGGTCATTTTGAAGGTGTTTTAGATGTAATGAATAGACTAACTAAAATTATAAACCCTCAAAAAATATTTATGGGTGAAAAAGATTTTCAACAATTTTATTTGGTAAAAAAACAATTGGAAAAAAAATATAAAACCAAGGTAATTGCTTGCAAAACAATTCGTGATAAGAACAAAGTAGCACTATCATCAAGAAACTTTCTTTTAAATAAATCTAATTTAGTTATGGCAGCAAAAATTTATGAAAAACTTGAAAGTATAAAAAAAAATATTAAAAATAAGAAAAATATTCCAAACTTTTTAAATTTTCAAAAAAAAGAATTAAAAAATAATTATAAAATTAAAATTGATTATTTAGAGCTAAGAAATATAACAAATTTAAAAATTTCAAATACAAATAAAAAATCAAGATTATTTATTGCTTATTATTTAAATAATGTCAGATTGATTGATAATCTGTAATTTTATAAAAAATATGCTCCAACACCTAAAAAAGAAACGAAACCAATTACATCTGTAATTGTCGTCACAAAAACACTTGAAGCAATCGCTGGATCGATATTCATTTTTTTTAAGGTAAAAGGAACTAATATACCAAATAATCCAGCTATTATCATTGTTAGTACCATTGATATTGCTATAATAAATGAAAGGATACTATCTTGAAACCATATTTGAACAATAAAAGCACTTATTGCTGCAAATATAATTCCATTTAGAATACCAATAGAAAATTCTTTAAAAACATTTGATGAAAAGTTATTTTGAGTTAAATCATTAGTGGCTATAGTTCTTACTGTAACTGCAAGTGTTTGCATTCCAGCATTACCACCCATTGAAGCTACAATCGGCATTAAGAAAGCCAATACAACCATTTGTTCTATTGTTGCTCCAAATAAACTAATACACCATGTAGCTAGAAAGGCAGTAAATAAATTAAGTAATAGCCAATTGAACCTTCTCTTTGTTTTTTTCATAACTCCATCAGTAATTTCTTCGTCTCCTACCCCTGCTAATCTTAAAGCATCTTCCTCAGCTTCTTCTTTTAAAACTGTCAAAACGTCATCGTTCATAATCATTCCAACTAATTTATTGTTTTTATCAACAACAGCAGCTGAATTTAAATTATAATTTTCAAATAAGTTGGCAACCTCCTCTTTATCCATCTCAACAGGAATTAATAGTTGAGATTCTGACATAATTGTTGCCATTTTAGTATCACGTGGAGTTGTTAAAACTCTAGAAGAAGGAACTGTGCCTATTGGTTTAAAATCCTCATTAACAATAAAAATTTCTAAAAATTCCTCTGGTAAATCTTTATTTTCTCTTAAATAATCAATTGTTTGACCTACAGACCAATTACTTGGTATTGCAGTAAATTCACGCTGCATAAGTCTAGCAGCAGTATCCTCTGGATAGCTTAAGCTTTCCAATAAAGCAAATCTATCTTTTGGGGGTAAAGAACTAAGAATTGTATTTTTATCCTCTTCAGGAACATTTTCTAATATAGATATAGCATCGTCTGACTCTAGACCTTTTAAGATACTAACAATAGAGTCTGAAGATAAGAAAGTAATAATTTCTGATTGAATAGACTCATTTAATTCAACAAAAACATCAGGATCAATATTAAAATTATTTAATTTAATTAAACTTTCTCTATCTCCTTCGCTAAGATGCTCGATAATATCAGCAGCGTCAGCAGGGTGCATTTCATTAAAAGAATTAGTAATGAATTGAGCATCATTATTAGCTATTTTGCTAGTAACAACTCTTATATATTCTTTATTAAACTCAAAATTTACTTTTTTATCTTTAGTTTTTTTAGTTAAAGACATAAATCTACCTATAATTTAGATTTGCACTATTAATACATAATAAAGATAATACAAATTATAAATGAACATAGAGATCAAAAAGTCAATAAAACCAGTAAATTATTTTGATGCTATAAATATACTAGAGTCAAGATTAAAGGATTTATATGAAAATAATGAGCAGCAATTAATTTGGACTTTGGAGCATAATGAAGTTTTTACTGCAGGAACTTCCTATAAAGAAAGTGAGATTATTGATAAATCCATTAAAATATTAGAAACGAATAGAGGTGGTAAAATTACTTACCATGGTCCAGGTCAATTAATTTGTTATTTTGTTTTAGATTTGAGGAAAAAAAAAGATATCAGAAAATTTATAACAATTATCGAAAAAACAATAATTCAAACTTTAAAATTTTATAAAATAGAAGCTTTTCCAGATAAAGATAATATTGGTATATGGTATAAATATAATAATGAGGTTAAAAAAATTGCTGCAATAGGTATAAGGGTTAGCAAGTGGATTGCTTATCATGGTTTTGCGATAAATATAAATAATGACTTAGAAAATTATAAAAAAATTGTTCCATGTGGTATTTCAGACAAAGGAGTAACCAATTTAAAAAATATCATAGATCAGGATTATTCAAATCTAAGTGATAAATTAATTAAAAATTTTATTTCAAATTTGAAAATCTAAGCCTTTTAGATTTTAAAAGTTTTTTAAAATAATCAGGCAACAATGCTGAATAAGTATGTTTTATATCATTAATTTTAAATTTAATTTGATATGAATGTAACATTAAATTTTTATTAATCCCTTTATTAGAATTTGATAATTTGTATTTTGTATCACCAAATACAGGATTTCCAATTGCATATAATTGTTTTCTTAACTGATGTTTTCGGCCAGTAATAGGTTTTAATTCTAATAAACTTGCTTCAGAATTTTTATCAATAACTTTAAAAATTGTTTTTGCTTTTTCAATTATTTTTTTATCTCCGTCATACCTAATTAAATTATCATCCCATATACCTGATTTTTTATTTATTTCACCTTGGCATATAGCTAAATATGTTTTGTGTACTTTTCTTAGTCTAAATAAAGAGGTAAGCAATTGATCGCTCTTTCTGTTTTTAGCCATTATAAAAACTCCAGAAGTATCTTTATCTAGTCTATGAACAGAATATGGTTTTGTTCCTTCAAAAATTTTGCTTTTAGCAAAAATATCAACTAGATTTTTTTTTGATCTAGTTCCACCTTGCACTGATATGCCTGATGCTTTATTTAAAACAACAAAATTATCATTGTTGTCAATAATTTGATCTTCATTTAATTTTATAATTTCTTTTGATGGTAAAAACTTAATCTTTTTTTGGTGAATTGTTTCTTTAAATTCGATATTAAATATATTTATCTCATCTTTTGTTTTTACTTTAAATGAGCTTTTAACTTTCTTTCTATTAAGCTTTATCTTTCCTGTTCTTAAATATTTCTCAACAAGTCCTTGTGGAATTTTACCAATTTTTAATCTTAGCCATCTGTCTAAACGCATATCATTACACGTTGCATCAACGATGTAAGATTTTTTCATGATTTAAGATTTAAGCTGTAGCTTGTTTTTTCTCTTCCGTTTTAGCAGATGCTTTATTTGTATCTTTTTTTGGTTTATCAACTCTCTTTGCTTCAACGTCTCTATCAACAAATTCAATTATTGCCATTGGTGCATTATCCCCATATCTAAATCCAGCTTTAATTATTCTTGTGTAACCACCTTTTCTATTCTGATATCTTTTAGAGAGTGTTTTTTTAACTTTATTAGCTGATTTAATATCTTGTAGTTTAGAAACCAACATTTTGGTTGTCTGTAAAGTTTCTTTTTTTCCTAATGTTATTATTTTATCCGCTTGAGGTTTTAAAAATTTAGCTTTTGGCAATGTAGTTTTAATCTGCTCATACTTAATCAAAGAATTAAGCATATTCTTAAGTAAAGCTTTTCTGTGCTCTGATGTTCTATTTAACTTCTTATTTGCCAGACCATGTCTCATTAAATAGCTTCCTCCAATTTCTTAGACATTTCTGCAATGTTGTCTGGTGGCCAGTTAGGAATTTCCATTCCTAAATATAGTGACATACCTGTTAAAACTTCTTTAATTTCATTTAATGATTTTCTTCCAAAATTAGGTGTTCTCAACATTTCACCTTCAGATTTTTGAACCAGATCACCGATATAAATAATATTATCATTTTTTAAACAGTTCATTGATCTAACTGATAACTCTAACTCATCTACCTTTCTTAATAAATTTTTGTTAAATTCAGGTTCAGTAGAAACTTCTTTTACAGGAGCTTCAACTGGCTCATCAAAGTTTATAAACATTTTAAGTTGATCTTGGAAAATTCTAGCTGAATAAGCTACAGCATCTTCAGCAGAAATTGATCCATCAGTTTCAACTTCCATTATTAATTTATCATAATCTAATGCTTTACCTTCTCTAGCAGTACTTACTGAATATGAAACTTTTTTAACTGGACTATAAAGTGAGTCTATAGCAATAAGGCCTAATGGTGGCTCTTCAGGTTTATTTAGCTCTGCAGGAACATATCCTTTACCTGTATTAACATTCATCTCCATATGAAAAGTAGTATTTTCATCTAGATTGCAAATAACTAAATCGGGATTTAAAATCTCAACGTCTGCAACTGGAGTTATATCTGAAGCTTTGATTTCTCCAGGTCCTTTTGCATCTAAAATTAATTTTTTTGTACCCTCAGAATTACTTTTCAATGCTAAAGATTTTACGTTTAAAACGATATCAGTCACATCTTCTCTAACACCTTTTATTGATGTGAATTCATGTAAAACACCATCAATCTGAATTGATGTTACAGCAGCTCCTCTTATAGATGATAATAAAATCCTTCTGAGAGAATTTCCTAAAGTTAACCCATAACCTTTTTCTAAAGGCTCAGCTACAATTTTTGCATGAGTTAAGTCATCACTTATTTGAACATCCAATTTAGATGGCTTAATTAATGACTTCCAATTTTTTACATTAACATTTTCGACTTCCATTAAACTCTCCTTTTCTTTGGTGGTCTAGTTCCGTTATGAGGCATAGGCGTAGTGTCTTTAATTGACAAAATTTTAAATCCTCTAGCTTGCAATGCTCTTAAAGCAGTTTCTCTTCCTGATCCAGGTCCTTTGACTTCAACGGACAAAGTTTTCATTCCGTACTCAAGAGCTTTCGATGCTGCAGAATCAGCTGCTATCTGGGCAGCATAAGGAGTTGATTTTCTTGATCCTTTAAACCCTTTTTGTCCAGCAGACGCCCACGAAATTACATTTCCATTTGTATCAGCAATTGAGATGATAGTATTATTAAATGTTGATTGCACATAAGCAATTCCATTTAAAATATTTTTCTTAACTTTCTTTTTTTTTGAATAAGAACTTTTTATACTTTTTTTTGTAGATTTTTCTACTTTCTGATCTTTATTCTCAACCTTATCAGTCTTAGCCATAACTATTTTTTAGTTGGTGTTAATTTTTTTCCAGCAATAGCGATTGCTTTTCCTTTTCTTGTCCTAGCATTACATCTAGTTCTTTGTCCTCTAACAGGTAGTTTTTTTCTATGTCTTGTTCCCCTGTAACAAGCTAGATCAATTAATCTTTTAATACTTAATGAATAATCTCTTCTTAAATCACCTTCTACTTTAAAGTTTTGATCAATGTATTCTCTAATTTTTAAAATCTCTTCATCTGTTAATTCATTTACTCTTTTAGCTCTTGGAATTTCTAAAGATGAACAAATTTGCTGAGAGAATTTATCACCAATTCCATAAATATAAGTTAAACCTATATGAACAAGTTTGTTCTGTGGAATGTTTATACCTGCGATACGAGCCATAATTTTTGTGATAAATTGTGACTTTTATATAAGAAGATTAATCAAAGTCAACGTCTTATACATTGATAAAAGTGTCTATTTTCCTTGTTATTTCTTCAATTTCTAAGGTTCCATCAATCTCTTTAAAATTTGGATTCTCCGAGTAGAAATTTAGAACTGGTTGGGTTGTTTCCATATACTTCTCATACCTTGAAACTATCGTATGAGTATCATCATCAGACCTATTTTCTACAATTTTTCTTTTCTCAAGCCTTTTGAGAATTGTTTCTTTATCTACGTTTAGAAATAAAATTAAATCTATGCTCTGATTTGAATTTTTTAATAAAACTTCTAAATTTTTAGCCTGACTTAATGATCGAGGATATCCATCAAAGATTAATTTATTTTTTTTTTGAGAATCAGATATTAAATTTTCTATAAGTTTATTAACAATATCATCACTTATAAATTTTCCATTTTTCATGTCATTGGTTATTGCTTTACCAATGTCTGAATTTTTTTTAATTTCTTCTCTTAAAAGATCACCTGTTGAAATTTGAAAAGCATTTAATTTATTTACTAAATATTTAGACTGAGTACCTTTTCCAGCACCAGGAGGTCCAAATAAAATTATATTCACTTACTTACCAAATTTTGTTTTTTTAATCAGTTGTTCGTACTGTGAGCTCATTAATCTTGTTTGTATTTGTGTTACAGTGTCGATAGCTACTACAACAACAATTAATATAGATGCACCACCTAAATAAAAAGGTATTGGATAATTTGCGATTAAAAATTCTGGCATCAAACAAACTAGAGTTAAGTATAAAGCACCAATCGTAGTTAATTTTGTCGAAATATTCTCTATATACAACGCAGTACTTTCACCTGGTCTAATTCCTGGCACAAATCCTCCATACTTTCTTAGATTCTCAGCAGTTTCTGTTGGATTGAATGTTATAGATGTATAAAAAAAAGTAAAAAATATTATCCCAGATGCATACAGCAACATATAAAGAGGTTGTCCTTGAGTAAAATAAGAGCTTAAGTTTAAAAATGTTTCATTGTTAGAAAATGAAAAATTTGAGAATGTTACTGGTAACAATAGGAGTGCAGAAGCAAAAATTGCAGGAATTACTCCAGCTTGGTTAATTTTTAAAGGTAAATGTGATGATTCTCCACCATACATTTTATTTCCCATTTGTCTTTTTGGATAATTAATAAGAATTTTTCTTAATGCTCTTTCCATAAAAACTACAAATAGAATTGTAAGTATTAATAAAACAAATATAGCTAGGATCATGAAGGTTGAAACTGCTCCTGTTCTACCTAATTCAAAAGTTGTAACCAAAGCTCTTGGAATTTCCGCTACAATACCAGCAAAAATTATTAACGATATACCGTTACCAATACCTCTTTGAGTAATTTGTTCACCTAACCACATTAAAAATATTGTTCCTGCAACAATGGTTGTAACAGTGGTTATTTTAAAAAAAGCCCCTGGATTAATTACTAAGTCAGCTGATGACTCTAAACCAACAGATAAACCATATCCTTGAACTGTTGCAAGTAATACTGTTCCATATCTAGTGATTTGTGTAATTTTAGCTCTTCCAGTCTCACCTTGAGCTTTAAGATTTTTAAAATAATCAGTAACACCTGTTAAAAGTTGAACTATAATTGCTGAAGAAATGTAAGGCATTATACCTAATGCAAATATTGCCATTCTACTAACTGCACCTCCAGCAAAAACATTAAACATGCCTAGCAATCCTTTTTGATTACCTTCCATCATTATTTTTAATTGCTCTGGGTCTATACCTGGTAAAGGTACAAAAGTTCCAAATCTATAAACGGCTAAAATTAAAATAGTAAATATAATTCTATTTCTTAAATCATTTGCTGATGATGATGCGCTCATATAAACAAATTATTTTTTTAATTGAATAGATCCACCAATTTTTTCAAGTTTTTCTATTGCTGATTTAGAGGCTAGGTCAGCTTCAATATTAATTTTATCTTTTACTTCCCCAGAACCTAAAATTTTTAATTTTTTTGAGTTTTTATTTATTAATTTAAGTTTTTTTAATAATTCTGAGTTTAGTACTTCTTTTGGATTAATATTTTTTTTGTCTATGTAAGATTGAATTTTATCTAAATTTAAAATTGCAACACTCTCTTTTGATATTGGGTTAAAACCTCTTTTTGGAAGCCTTCTATATAGTGGCATTTGACCACCTTCAAAACTTTTTATAGCTACCCCGGATCTTGATTTTTGACCCTTAACACCTCTTCCTGATGTTTTTCCTTTACCCGAACCAATTCCTCTTCCAACTCTTATTTTAGATTTATTGATTTTTTCTCTATTATTTAAAGTAATCATTATCCTCTTTTTTCAATTATTTCAGAAATTTTTTTATTTCTAATTGCAGATATTTGTTTTGGTGAACTTTGTTTCATTAACGCTTTCATTGTAGCTCTAATAACATTGTGCGCATTAGAAGTTCCCATAGATTTAGCAACAATATCTTTTACTCCTAAAACTTCACACACTGCCCTAACAGGACCACCTGCAATAATACCTGTTCCCTTAGAAGCTGCTCTTAGTACTATTCTACCCGAGCCATCCTTCGCCTTAACGTCATGATGTATTGTTCTGCCTTCTCTTAAAGGTATATGGGTAAGTTTTCTTCTAGCCATCTCATTTGCTTTTTTTATAGCATCAGGTACTTGTTTTGCTTTTGCGTGAGCTATACCGATTTTACCTGCTTGATTTCCAACAACTACAAGCGCTGAAAATCCAAATCTTCTTCCACCCTTAACAACTTTAGTAATACGATTTATGTGAACTAATTTCTCTAATATATCGTCAGTTTTTTTATCCTTTATATTTTCCATAATTAAAATTCCATCCCGTTTTCTCTTAGAGTTTCTGCAAAAACTTTAATTCTACCGTGATATTTATAAGAGCCTCTATCAAAGTAAATTTTAGTAATTTTTTTTTCTTGAGCTTTTTTAGCTAACTTTTGAGCAACTAATTTAGATAGTTCAGTTTTATTAACTTTGTCCGCTGATCTAAGATCTTTTTCCACAGATGAAGCTGATAACAAGGTTACTTTTTTTGTGTCATCAATTATTTGAGCTGAAATATTTTTCGATGATCTAGAAATGCTTAATCTAAATCTGTCTTTTGAAGCAACTTTTTTAACTTTATTGCTAACTCTAAATCTTTTTCTGATAATAGTATTTAATTTCATTATTTTTTCTTACCCTCTTTTTTAAGAACATACTGTCCTTTTTCTCGAACACCTTTCCCTTTGTAAGGTTCGATTTTTCTTAATGTTTTAATTTTAGATGCTACTTCACCAACTAGCTGCTTATCAGATCCTGTGATTTTTAATGTTGTTTGTTTTTCAACAGCAATTTTAATGCCTTCCGGTATATCAAAATTGATATCATGGCTATAACCCAACTGTAAATTTAACTGATTTCCTTTTAACGCTGCTCTATAACCAACACCAACTAATTCTAAAGTTTTTTCATATCCTTTGCTAGATCCAATAACAGCATTATTGATTAAACTTCTATTCATACCCCAAAGTCTTTTTGAGTTTTGATCTACTTTTTTTGGTTTAATAGAAATTTCTTTTCCTTCAATAATGTCTAAATTAAACATATCTAAATCAACATTAATTGATTTTTTTCCAAGAGGTCCTTCTATATTTATAATATTTCCAGCTAAAGCAACTTTTACTTTTTCTGGGATCGATATGTTTATTTTACCTATTTTAGACATTAAAATACCTTGCAAATTATTTCGCCACCAACTTTTTGTTTTCTAGCATCTATATCAGTCATTACTCCTTTTGGAGTTGAAACAATAGCAATTCCTAAACCATTATTTATTTTTGGTAAGCTATCTGCAGATGAAAAAATTCTTCTCCCAGGTTTTGATACTCTTTCAAAAGCACTAATTACTGGATTACCTGAATGGTATTTAAGTTCTAATGATAGTATTGGTTTTTTTTCTTCTGAACTTACTTTAAAATCTTTTATAAAACCTTCATTTTTAAGTATGTCTGCAATTTTTGTCTTAAAATTAGATGAAGGTAATTCTACTTTTTTATGATTTCTAGCTTGAGCGTTCTTCACTCTTGCAATCATATCTCCTATTGGGTCACTTAAACTCATAATTTTCCTTTCTACCAGCTAGATTTAACTAAGCCAGGTATCTTTCCTTGTAATCCTAATTGTCTTAATGCAATTCTTGAAATTTTTAATTTTCTGTAAACACCGTGAGGTCTTCCAGTAATCTCACATCTATTCATAACTCTTGTTTTAGCCGAGTTTCTTGGCAGTTTAGATAATTTTTGTTGCGCTTTAAATCTTTCTTCTAATGTAATCTTTTTATCCATTACAATCTTCTTTAATGCTTGTCTTTTCTTATAAAGCCTATCTGAAAGCTTTATTCTTTTTTTATTTTTATTAACAGCACTTAACTTTGCCATGTTTAATTATCTCCTTTTTTAATAAATGGAAAATTCATTTTTTCCAGTAATGCAAAACTATGCTCTTTATTTATTGCTTTAATAACTATTACTATATCTAAACCTCTAACTTTGTCTGCTCTATCAAAGCTTACTTCTGGGAAAATTATATGTTCTTTTATTCCAAATGTATAATTACCAAATTTGTCAAATCCTTTTGGTGATAAACCTCTAAAATCTTTAATTCTTGGTAATGCAATATTCACTAATCTGTCTAAGAATTCATACATTCTATTTTTTCTTAATGTTACCTTTAAACCAGCATTTGATCCTTTTCTGGTTTTAAAATTTGCTACTGATTTTTTAAATTTTGTTGTAACTGGTTTTTGTCCAGTGATTTTAGCCATATCTTCCTCACATGATTTTAAAATCTTAGAGTCTGTAGCATCTAAACCAAGACCCATATTTAAAACAACTTTCTTAATTCTTGGTGTCATATAAATATTTTTAAAACCAAACTGATCTTTTAATGCTGGTTGAATTTCTTTATTAAATATTTCTTTTAATCTTGGTGTCATTATTTTTTAGCCTCTTTTTTCTTAGCCGCTTTTTCATCAATTAATTTTAAGTTAGAAATATGAATAAAGCTTTCTTTTGGAAAAATTCCGCCTTTTTTCTCTTTGGTTGTTTTAACGTGTTTTTTAACCATGTTTATTTCTTTAACTTTAGCTCTGTTATTAACTCTATCAATTTCAATAACTTCACCCTCTTTTTTTTTATCTTTTCCTGTTAAAACTCTTACTTTCAAACCTTTTTTAATCATTATAAAACCTCCGGCGCCAAAGAAATAATTTTCATTTGACCTCTACTTCTTAATTCTCTTGTAACTGGACCAAAAATCCTTGTTCCTACTGGCTCTCCTTTGTCATCAACTAACACAGCAGCATTATTATCAAATCTTACTTTAGAACCATCATTTCTGTGGATTCCTTTTTTAACCCTTACAACAACAGCTTTATGGACAGATCCTTTTTTAACTTTTCCTTTAGGCATCGCCTCTTTAACTGCAATTACAATTGTATCACCAATACTAGCGTATCTTCTTTTTGATCCACCTAGAACTTTAATGCACTCAATTCTTTTTGCACCAGTATTATCAGCTACTTGTAATTCTGTTTGAACACCAATCATTACTTTGTACTCTCCATAACTTGAAATTTTTTATTTTTAGAAAAAGGTTTACTCTCAATAATTGAAACTTTGTCGCCAGTTTTGAACTTATTATTTTCATCATGAGCGTTATAGTTTTTTCTAACTCTGATTACTTTTTTAAGAACTGGGTGAGAATATTTACGTTCTACCATAACAGTCACTGTTTTATTTGGTTTATCGCTTATAACTACACCTGTCAGTATTTTTTTAGGCATTTGCTTTTCCTTTTAAAATTGTTTTTAATCTTGCTATTGTTTTTCTAGTTTCCCCAATTTTAGCTGGGTTTGTTACTTGTGAATTCATTTTTTGAAATCTGAAATTAAAAAGATCTTTTTTAAGTTTATCAATATTCTTCACAATTTCGTCCTTTGATAATTTTTTAATTTCTTTTTTTTTCATTATGCAAATCTCTTAATTGTTTTGGTCTTAATAGGTAATTTTGCTGATGCTTTGTATAAAGCTTCTTTTGCAATTTGTTCTGAAACACCATCAACTTCAAATAATATTCTTCCTGGTTTTACTCTGCATGCAAAGTACTCAGGTGAACCCTTTCCTTTACCCATTCTGACTTCAATTGGTTTTTTTGAAACTGGTATATTTGGAAATATTCTTGTCCAAACTCTTCCTTGTCTTTTCATATGTCTTGTTAAAGCAACTCTTGCAGCTTCAATCTGTTTTCCAGTAACTCTTTCAGGCTGTAAAGCTTTTAGAGCGTAAGCACCATAATTAATAGTACTTGCTCTTGTAGCGGTACCGTGAATTCTGCCTTTATGCGCTTTTCTCCACTTTGTTCTTACTGGTTGAAGCATTATTATTTACCTTCCTTTGGGGTTACCTTGTTAGTTTCTTGGCTAAATTCTCTAGCAAAAACTTCACCTTTATAAATCCAAACTTTAATACCAATAATTCCATATGTCGTAAGAGCCTCTGCCTCTGCATAATCAATATCAGCTCTTAAAGTGTGCGATGGAATACTTCCATCTCTTAACCACTCTGTTCTAGCTATTTCATTTCCACCAAGTCTTCCACTCACAGAAACTTTTATTCCTTTTGCTCCAAGTCTAATACATGATTGCATTGCTCTTTTCATGGCTCTTCTATAAGAAATTCTTTTAACAAGCTGCTGAGCTATGTTTTCAGCTACTAAATAAGCATTAGTTTCAGGTTTTTTAACTTCTTTAATATTTAGATTAACTTCATTTGATGTGAATTTTGAAAGATTATTTTTAATTTTGTCTATATCACTTCCTTTTTTTCCAATAACAAATCCAGGTCTAGAAGTATAGATTGTAACATAACATTTGTTAGATGTTCTTTCGATCATTACCTTAGATACACCAGAATTGATCACATTTTTCTTAATATATTCCCTAATTTTAAAATCTTCGATTAGGTAGTTTCCAAAATCTTTTTTCTTAGCATACCATACAGAGTCCCATCCTCTGTTGACACCTAATCTAAAACCTACAGGATTAACTTTTTGCCCCATGCTTCTCCATTTGTTTTGCTTCTGATAAAATTATTGTAACAGTTGACCAAGGTTTTAATATTGGTGCCGCTCTTCCTTTGGCTCTTGGTCTAAATCTTTTCATAACTATTTTTTTTCCGCAATATGCTTCTTTAACTATTAATTTATCAATATCGTATTGAAAATTATTTTCAGCATTGGCTACAGCTGAACTGATAGTTTTTCTAACATCTCTAGTAACTCTTTTTTCTGAAAACTGTAAATCTCTAATTGCAACATCAACTTTTTTACCAACGATACTTCTAAGTATTGGATTTAACTTTCTAACACTTGATCTAATACCGTTGTTAACAGACTTTACTGTTTTGTCGTTAGTTTTATCAATTTTCTTTTTTTTACCCATAATTATTTCTTCTCTGCTGTCGCTGGTTTAGCTTTCTTATCAGCTGGTGTATGACCAAAAAATGTTCTTGTTGGTGCAAATTCACCTAGTTTATGTCCAACCATATCCTCTGAAACAGTTATTGGTATAAATTTTTTGCCATTATAAATTTGGAAACTGACACCTACAAAATCAGGTAAAATTGTAGATTTTCTTGACCAAGTTTTAATAGGAATTTTCTTTGGATCGTCTTTATACTTGTCCACTTTCTTCATCAAGCTTTCTTCTACAAACGGTCCTTTCCAAACTGCTCTAGCCATTACTTAGTATCCTTCCTTTTATTTCTTCTCTTAACTATAAATTTATCTGTTCTCTTATTATCTCGGGTTTTTAAACCTTTAGCAGATTGTCCTGTAGGTGAAACTGGATGTCTTCCTCCAGCAGATTTTCCTTCACCACCTCCATGAGGGTGATCAACTGGGTTTTTAACAACACCTCTAGTATGAGGTCTTCTACCCAACCATCTTGATCTACCTGCTTTTCCAATTTTAATATTTTTTTGATCTGGATTACTTAAAATTCCAATTGTAGCTAAAGCTCTTGAATCTATTTTTCTCACTTCACCTGAGGCTAATTTTATTAAACTATAGTTTCCGTCTAGACCACTAATAGTAACTGATGAACCAGCTGCTCTAGCAATTTTTCCACCACCACCTGGCTGTATCTCAACATTATGTATATTGATACCCACTGGAATATCTTGCAATGGCATACAATTACCTACTTTAATTTCTTTTTTAGAACCGCTTTCAACTTTATCTCCAACTTTAATTTTTTGTGGTGCTAAGAAGTATGCATGCGTATTATCCTCAAATTTAACTAACATGATGTAACATGACCTATTTGGATCGTACTCTATTCTTTCAACTGTAGCTTTCATGTCGAATTTTTTTCTATAAAAATCAACATGTCTGTACATTTTTTTATGTCCACCGGCTCTATTAATAGAGGTAATATGACCATTGTTATTTCTACCTTTCATGGCATTTTTTGGAGAGACCAATGACTTAAATGGTTTACCTTTCCATAAACCAGTTCTATCAACTAAAATAGTGCCTCTTGTAGATTTTGTGTATGGTTTAAAAGTTTTTAATGCCATTTATTAAATTCCTGTTGTTAGATCAATACTTTGACCTTTTTTTAAAGTTATTATTGCTTTTTTATAACCAGATACTTT
>CACHCM010000018.1 GCA_902578325.1 uncultured Pelagibacteraceae bacterium | reverse complement strand
AAGAAATAGATGCAATGATGTTATTTGCATTTATTATTGAGTCATTTGTAAAAAAAACAAAAAGATTAAAACTTGTTGAAGTTGTTTTTTTACTTAAAGAAATAACTAATCTTGAAATGGATTTAAGATTCGAAGCTGCTGCGGCTAATGAATATGCTGAAAACACTAAAAATGATGCTGGATTTAAAGTTCCTGAAATTTATTGGAATTTTACTAGTGAAAATGTAATGACTTTGGATTGGATAGATGGAATTTCAATAAGAGAGGCTGAGGAGCTAAAGAAAAAAAATTTAGATACTAATAAAATAGCTGAAAATATTATCCAACATTTTTTAAGACATGCTGTAAGAGATGGTTTTTTTCATGCAGACATGCATCAAGGAAATATTTTTGTTGATAATAGTGGCCAGATTGTCCCTATAGATTTTGGGATTATGGGTAGATTAGATAAAATTAGTAAAAGGTTTTTAGCAGAAATTTTATTTGGATTTATTCAAAGAGATTATCGCAAAGTAGCTGAAGTCCACTTAGTTGCTGGATTAGTTCCTAAAGAAGTACCAATTGATGATCTGGCTCAAGCTTTGAGATCAATTGGTGAACCTATATTTGGTCAAGAAGTAAAAGATATTTCAGGAGGTAAATTACTCAAACAATTGTTTGATGTGACAGAAAAGTTTAATATGCAAACTCAACCTCAATTATTAATGTTGCAAAAAACTATGGTTGTTGTTGAGGGCGTAGCAAGAAAATTAAACCCAAACACAAATATTTGGACAACTTCAAAGCCTGTACTAGAGAATTGGCTTAAAGAAACAAAAGATCCAATTAATAATTTAAATGAAACTTTAAAAAATACATCTGAAGTGATTAAACGTTTACCAGAATTTCCTGAGATTATGGATAAAGCAAATCAAGCATTAACATTTTTAGCTAGTGGTCAAATTCCACAGAATTCAAATTCTTATACCGCTCTGAATGATAAGAAATCAGAAATGATAGCATTTAGAAATCAATCTATTATTGGTTTATTACTTCTTGTAATTTTTGGCCTTATAGTATTTTAATTCTGCAGATGAAAAATTTGTTAAATAAAAAAATACTATTTATTATCTGTGGAGGAGTATCTGCTTATAAAAGTCTTGAAACGATTAGGCTTTTTAAAAAAAATGGTGCAGAAATAAAGACAATTCTTACAACAAGTGCAAAAGAGTTTGTAACTCCACTTTCAATAACATCACTTTCTCAAGGTAAAGTTTATAGTGATTTATTTAGTTTAGAAAATGAGGCTGAAATGGATCATATTTCACTGTCAAGATGGGCAGATATAATTGTAATTGCGCCTGCAACGGCAAATACAATTTCAAAACTGGCTCAAGGAACAACTGATGATTTAGCATCCACTGTTGTTTTGGCTTCTGATAAAGACATTATTTTAGCACCAGCAATGAATGTAAGAATGTGGGAGCATCCAACAACTAAAACAAATATAAAAAAATTAAAAGGGTTTGGATATAAACTAATAGGTCCAGAGGTTGGTGATATGGCATGTGGTGAATATGGAGAGGGTAAAATGTCAGACCCATCAGTAATTGCTGAAGAAGTTGATAAATATTTCTTAACTCAAAAAAATAACAAAAGATTTAAAGCATTAGTTACAGCAGGTCCAACTAATGAGTACATAGATCCAGTTCGTTTTATTACAAATAAATCAAGTGGCAAACAAGGATATGAATTAGCAAAATCATTATCCAAAAAAGGTTTTGATACAACTTTAATATTGGGTCCAACTAATCTTGAAATAACTAAAGATATTAATCTTATAAAAGTTGAAACAGCAGATGAAATGTTAGTTGCTACTCAAGAAAATTTACCTGTTGATGTAGCAATTTTTTCTGCTGCGGTAGCTGATTTTAAAATTAACAAAAAGTATGAAAATAAAATTAAAAAACGAGAGAACTTAAACTTAAATTTAGAAAAGAATGTAGACATACTTCATTATGTGTCTAACCATAACTCTATGAGACCTGAACTTGTCATTGGATTTGCAGCAGAAACTAATGAGATTGATAAAAATGCAGAGGAAAAATTAAATAAGAAAAGTTGTGACTGGATAATTTCTAATGATGTATCAAATAAAGATATAGGATTTAATTCTGATTATAATGAAGTAACAATTCATTATAAAAACAAAGACGTTAAAAAAGAAAAACTTTCGTACAAAAAAAAATCTGGAATTTCTGATGAAATAGTTGATAGAATAATTGATCAATTAAATTAATGGCAAAAGTTCTTATCAAAAAGTTAGACCCTGCGGTTGAATTACCAGCTTACAAAACAGAAGGTGCATCAGGTATGGATTTGATGGCATTAGTAAAAGAACCTATTAATCTTAAACCAAACTCATCATGCTTAGTGCCAACAGGGCTTGCTGTTGCATTTTCAAGTGATTTCGAAATCCAAATAAGACCAAGATCTGGTTTAGCTGCGAAAAACAACATTAGTGTTTTAAATACACCTGGAACTATTGATAGTGATTACAGGGGAGAAATAAAAGTAATCCTTTTTAATCATGGAAAAAGTGATTTTTTAATAAATAATAAAGATAGAATAGCACAAATGATTTTAACTCCTGTAATTAAAATGGATCTTGAGGAAACTGAAAATCTACCAGAAACAATTAGAGGGGAGGGTGGTTTTGGTTCTACTGGAAAATGAGCAAAAATTTAAGCAAAAAAGAAATAGATAAATTCTCTAGACAAATAATTTTAAAAAACATAGGTCCATTAGGACAAAAAAAAATTCTAGACTCGAAGGTTTTAATAATTGGAATGGGTGGTCTAGGATGTCCAGCGGCTGATTTTTTAACCCGATCTGGCATTGGGAAACTAGGAATCGTTGATCATGACATCGTTAGCATATCAAATATTCATAGACAAAGTTTATATGATGAAAAAGATTTAAATCACTCAAAAGTTATAATTGCCAAAAAAAAACTAAATAGAATAAACCCAAAAACAAAAATAAATCTTTATAACTTTAAAATGGATAGAGTAAAATTTGAAAAAATAATAAAAAATTATGACTTCATTATTGATGGTACTGACAATTTTGAAAGTAAATTTTTAATTAATGATTTAAGTTTAAAATATAAAAAATATCTTGTGACTGGAGCAATTAGTAAATTTGATGGTCATATTTTTACTTTTGATTTTGTAGATAAAAATACTCCTTCTTTACGAGACTTCTATCAAGAGGAAGTTATTACTGATGAAATATTAAACTGTGAATATGAAGGAATATTGGGACCAGTAGCAGGAACAATTGGGACAATGCTAGCTAATGAAGTTTTAAAAAAAATATTAAAAGTTGGCCAAAATTTAAATGGATTTATTCTTATTATAGATTTATTAAATTTAAATTTTAGAAAAGTTAAATTGAATAAAACAAAAAAAAGTGAAAATAAGAAATTTAATAAATAATATTTTTATATTCTTTCTTTTAATATTCTTTATTACCTCATGTAATGCAGGAGAAATATTCGTTTCTCTTAAAAAAGATAGGGTGAACGTGCGTTATGGACCAAGTTTTGAATCTGATGTTAAATATGTTTATAAAAAAATAAATTTACCTTTAAAACAAATTGATAAAAAAGAAAATTTTAGACGAATTATTGATTTTAAAAATAACAGTGGCTGGATTCATATTTCGCAATTGAAAAAAAGTAATTCAGTAATAGCCACAAAAGATAAAGTTTTATTTAAGAAACCTACATCTTTTGCTAAACCAGTTGCTCAAATAAAAGAAGGAAGATTACTAATTATAGAAAAGTGTGAACAAAATTGGTGCAAAATTACATCAAAAGAATTTGAAGGTTGGATTAAAACAGATAATATTTGGGGACTAAATTAACTAAAATCAGTAGATAAAGAGGCTATATTTTCTTTAGATAATTTTGTGCTATGAGAATACTCTTTATGATCAATTCCAAGCTCAATTTCTGAGCTATTAGATTGAAATTTTTCTATTTGATCATCAGTAAAATTAAAATGAATAAACTGTACTGATGAAGCTTTTCCTTCAGAAGAAGTTCTATCAACATCTTCTTCGGGAACTGCTTTAATTTTCTCACCATCTATTTTCATAAATACTGTTTCTTCTATTCCACCAACTTTTCCAAGAAATGCAGCCCTTGAGATAGGATTATCTATTTCAAACATTAAAGTTGCTGTTAGTTCTTTGCCGTTAGGTATTAAAGGATTGTACGCAGATAACTCATCGTGAAGTTGCTCATCACCACCTTTTTCAATGTATAGCATTTCTTGAACTTGAGCTAACATTGTTTCATAACTTTCAAAATAGAAAGTAGCATAAGGCCCTAAAGCAACTCTTCTATTTTTTTTATAATCAACAATACTTTTTCTTAATTCACGTCTCTTTTCTATATAAACATCTAAAGGCATGATGTCTACTTTTTGAATTTCTCTTTTTTCTCTAGGCATAATTATAAGTTATAACTTTTTGCCATCAATTCGATAGGGTGTAGTGCCTCATCATTAGATATATTTGTATCAACTTCTAACTGTTTTAAATGTTTACCAGCTAAAGGACAATCAGAAGCCATATACTTATTATTTTTAGTTTTAATTTGTCTAGCTGTAGGTCTTCCAACTTTATTTGCTAAATCATGAGTTTCTTTCATTACTCCAAAAGTTCCTCCATGACCTGCACATCTTTCAACTACATCAATTTTAACGTTTGGTATCAATTTTAACATATCTCTTGCTTTAATACCCATGTTCTGTGCTCTAGCATGACAAGCGTGGTGCACAGTTACACCTCCATCAATCTCATTTAATCCTTCTGCTAATCCCTCATTGTTTGCAATGTCCATAACATACTCATCAACATCCATAACATTTGCAGATAATTTTTTTATTTTTTCGTCTTTTGGTAATAACAGTGGCCATTCGAATTTTAACATCAATCCACAACTCGCTGTTAAGGTTACTACTTTATATCCTTTATTAATCCATTCGATTAAATCCTTAGAAACTTTTTTCGCTTGTTCGACAACTTTTGGCAAATCAGCTTGCTCTAAAAATGGCATCCCACAACAACCAGGGTAAGCCTCCTGAACCTCTACACCATTTTTTTTTAAAACTTTTAAAGCAGCAACACCTGTATTTTTTTTATTAAAATTTACAAAACAAGTTGAATAGATAACAACTTTTCTATCTTTAGAAGGTGTTTGATAATTTATCTTATCTTTATTTTTTTTGAAAAAATTTGAAAACGTTTCTGAGTTATATTTTGGTAACTGAGCTCTTTTATCTATTCCTGCAATAAGTTCTAAGATTTTTCTAATTAATGTATTCTTAATATTTGATGCCCAGTTAATTATTTTTGAGAACATTACACCAATTTTGGCGTTACGGTCTATTTGGGCTAATTGTTTTGGTATGCTTGGTAATTTACCTAATTTTTTTTGAGCTGTTCTATATCGCAGCATTAAATGTGGAAAATCTAAATCAAAATCATGAGGTGGTACATATGGGCATTTAGTCATAAAACACATATCACACAAAGTACATGCATCAACAACAGGGGCAAATTGATCGCTAGATAAGCTTTCAACATCCTCATTTTTAGACTCATCTATCATATCAAATAGCTTTGGAAATGAATCGCAAAGATTAAAACATCTTCTACATCCATGACAAATATCAAACACTCTTCTCATTTCAGCATCTAATTTTTCAGGATTTAAAAAATCAGGGTGTTCAAAATCTATAGGATGTCGTATAGGTGCACCTAAACTTCCTTCTTTGCTCATATAATTAATTTTTTTTTTGAAATTCGAATTTTTTTTAGTGGGCGACTAACGCCCACTAAGAAATTTGATTAGCTAATAGACTCTAAAGTTTTTTGAAATTTACCAGCGTGTGATTTTTCAGCTTTAGCTAAAGTTTCAAACCAGTCAGCAATTTCTTCAAAGCCTTCTTCTCTAGCTGTTTTGGCCATACCAGGATACATATCAGTATACTCATGAGTTTCGCCTTGTACTGCTGAAGCTAAATTTGCTTTTGTTTCACCAATTGGCATACCAGTTCCTGGATCACCAACTTCTTCTAGATACTCCAAGTGACCATGTGCGTGACCAGTTTCACCTTCGGCTGTTGATCTAAAAACTGCGGCTACATCATTGTAACCTTCAATGTCAGCTTTTTGTGCGAAATAAAGATATCTTCTGTTTGCTTGACTTTCACCAGCAAAAGCTTCTTTTAAATTTTCTTCTGTTTTACTTCCTTTTAAAGACATTTTTTCTCCTTTTTAATGATTAACAAACCATATAATGCATATTGACAGTATGTCAATAGTTTAGAATTATTATAATGTAGATTTTAAGTGTATGATTTAATTAAATTATTTTTGATTTTGATTATCACTCGCAACTCTAACCAACACTTCAACGGAATTTATTTTTTTTCCTGTAATATTTTTTCGAATATTTATTTTGTCTATATCGCTCTCATCACAATCAATTAGCTCATGCGTGTCTTCATCAAAAAAATGATGATGTGCTGATGTGTTTGTATCAAAATAACTTTTGTGACTATCGATTGAAATTTCTTTTAAATATCCTTTTTTTTCAAATGCATGAACTGTGTTATAAACTGTGGCTAGAGATATCTTTTCATTCATTTTTTCAGATATCATTTTAACAAGATCGTTAATTGTGAAATGGAAAGTTTTTTCTCTATTGTACAAAACTTCGCACATTTTTATTCTTTGCTTGGTCGGTCTAAGACCAACTTCTCTTAATTTTTCAATAAAATTGCAGTTTTTTGGCATCGTTTTTTATAATTATTCTAAAGTAAGAGTAAAAATATACTGTTTTATTATATTATATTAGGATTAAATCAAGTATTAAGGGTGCTCGAATATGAAAAAAAACTCATACTCCTATGATGATCTAATAACTTGTGGGAATGGTGATCTTTTTGGTCCTGGTAATGCAAAATTACCACTCCCACCAATGCTTATGTTTGACAGAATAACAGAAATCAATGAAAATAATGGAGCGTTTAATAAAGGCTCTTTAAAAGCTGAATTAGATATTAAAGACGATCTTTGGTTTTTTGATTGTCATTTTAAAAAAGATCCAGTTATGCCAGGGTGCCTAGGTTTAGATGCTATGTGGCAACTGGTAGGTTTTTTTCTAGGTTGGTTAGGAAATCCTGGAAAAGGAAGAGCTTTAGGAGTGGGTACTGTAAAATTTACAGGTGAGGTTTTGCAGAGTGTAAAAAATGTAAGATATGAAATTGATATGAAGAAAATTATGTCTCCTGGAGGAACAACCGTTGGGCTTGCAAATGGAATTGTTCTTGCAGACAATAAAAAAATATATTCAGCAGAAAGTTTAAAGGTAGGGTTATTTAAATAATGAGAAGGGTAGTTATTACAGGTTTAGGGGTAGTTTCTTGCTTAGGAAATAATCAAGAGGAAGTTCATCAATCTTTATTAAATTCAAAATCAGGGATTTCTTATGCTGAGGAATACAAAGAGCACAATTTAAAAAGCCATGTTCATGGTAAACCAAATATTAAACTTGAAGATCATATCGATAGAAAAACAATTAGATTTATGGGTTCAGGCTCAGCTTATAATTATATTGCAATGAAAGAGGCAATTGAAGACTCTGGATTAGAAGAAAATGAAGTCAGTAATTTTAAAACTGGGATTGTAATGGGTTCTGGTGGCCCATCAATTGAAAACGTAATACTTGCAGCAGACAAAACAAGAGCTAAAACTCCAAAACTAATGGGGCCCTTTATTGTTCCAAGAACAATGGCCAGCACTGCCTCAGCAACACTTGCCGTACCATTTAAAATTAAAGGAACTAACTACACAATGAGTTCTGCATGTGCAACTAGTGGACACTGCATAGGAAATTCTATGGAATTAATTCAAATGGGTAAACAAGATGTTGTTTTTGCAGGCGGAAGTGAAGAAATTCATTGGGCGATGACAGCAATGTTTGATGCTATGACGGCTTTATCATCAAAATATAATGACACTCCACAATCTGCATCTAGAGCTTATGATAAAACTAGAGATGGGTTTGTAATTGCAGGTGGTGCAGGCGTATTAGTGCTTGAGGAGTACGAACATGCCAAAGCAAGAGGTGCGAAAATATACGCAGAATTAACTGGTTATGGAGCAACTTCGGATGGGTATGATATGGTAGCTCCATCAGGTGAAGGTGCTGTAAGATGTATGAAAATGGCAATGGCAACTACTAAAAATAAAATTGATTACATTAATACTCATGGAACATCTACACCTGTTGGAGATATAACTGAGCTTAATGCTATTAAAGAAACTTTTGGAGAAGATATACCAAAAATAAGTTCAACAAAATCTTTATCAGGTCATCCTTTGGGAGCGGCTTCTGTTCATGAAGCAATTTATTGTTTAATAATGATGAAAAATAATTTCATTACAGGGTCTGCAAATATCACTGAAATGGATGAAGATGCTAAAAAATTTCCAATTGTTGCAAAAACTGAAACAGGTGCAACTTTAAATACAGTAATGTCAAATAGTTTCGGTTTTGGTGGAACTAACGCAGCTTTAATTTTTGAAAAGGTTTAATTTATGAGTTTAATGAAAGGTAAAAAAGGATTAATCATGGGTGTCGCCAATGAAAGATCTATTGCCTGGGGTATATCTCAAAAACTTGCTGAAGCAGGTGCTGAACTAGCATTTACATATTTAGGTGACGCTTTAAAAAAAAGAGTAGTTCCATTAGCAGAAAAATTAAACTCAAACATTACATTTAGTTGTGATGTTGAAAAAAAAGAAGAAGTTATAAAATTATTTGAAGATATCAAATCGCAATGGGGTGAAATTGATTTTGTAGTTCATGCAGTTGCTTTCTCTGATAAATCTGAGTTATCAGGTGAATATTTAAATACGACTAGAGAAAACTTTTTAAGAAGTATGTTAATCTCATGCTTTTCATTTACTGAAGTAGCAAAAGAAGCTTCAAAGGTAATGAAACAAGGTGGAAGTTTATTAACTTTAACTTACGAGTCTTCCAAAGCTATTCCAAATTATAACGTAATGGGTGTTTGTAAATCAGCTCTTGAGGCAAGTGTTAAGTATTTAGCAAGAGACTTAGGAGCCAAAGGTATGAGAGTAAATGCTATAAGTGCTGGACCTATCAAGACATTGGCAGCCTCTGCAATTGGAGACGCAAAATTCTTATATAAATGGAATGAAGACCATTCATTCCTTAAGAGAAATGTAGATATCCATGATGTTGGAAATTCAGCGTTATATCTATTAAGTGACCTTTCAAATGGTGTTACTGGTGAAATTCACTATGTAGATGCTGGATACAACAAGGTTGGGATGCCAGATCCTAAAAATATTACCTAAATATAGTTAAATTTAATTAAAAAAACCCCCAGAATTTTCATTCCAGGGCTTTATAATTTCAAATTGAGCTAAATTACTCAGCAGCTTGTTTCATAGAAAGTTTAACTTTACCTCTATCGAAACCAATTACTTTAACTTTAACTTCGTCACCTTCTTTAACAACGTCAGTAACTTTAGCCACTCTTTTATCTGCAAGTTCTGAAATATGAACTAGTCCATCTTGTTTTCCTAAGAAATTAACAAATGCACCAAACTCCATAATCTTCATTACTTTACCTGAATAAATTTTGTTTAATTCAGCTTTTGCAGTGATGTCTTTAATCATTTGCATTGCAATGTTTCTAGACTCCTCGTCAGGAGCAGCAACTGTTACCACACCTTCGTCATTTACATCTACTTTCGCACCTGATTTTTCAACTATCTCTCTGATCGTTGCACCACCTTTTCCAATGACAGCAGCAATGTCTTTTTTATCAACATTAACTTGTTCCATTTTTGGAGTGTGTTTTCCAACATCAGATCTTGAGGCTGACAATGCTTTATTCATTTCTCCTAAGATGTGAACTCTTCCATCTTTAGCTTGGCTTAATGCCTGCTCCATAATTTCAAAAGTAATACCTGTAATTTTGATATCCATTTGAAGAGAAGTAATTCCATCTTTAGTTCCAGCAACTTTAAAGTCCATGTCACCCAAGTGATCTTCATCACCTAAAATGTCTGATAGGACACTAAAATCATCACCTTCTTTAATTAATCCCATTGCAATACCAGCAACTGGCTCTTTAATTGGAACCCCTGCATCCATTAATGCTAAAGATGTTCCACAAACAGTAGCCATTGAAGAAGAACCATTAGATTCTGTAATCTCTGAAACTACTCTAAAAGTATATGGAAACGCCTCTTTTAGAGGTAATGATGAGTTAATTGCTCTCCAAGCTAATTTACCATGACCAATTTCTCTTCTACCTGTTCCAATTCTTCCAGTTTCTCCAACTGAAAAAGGAGGAAAATTATAGTGAAGCATAAATCGTTCTCTTTGTAATCCATCTAAACTTTCAATTCTTTGTTCATCATCAGATGTTCCTAAAGTTGCCACAACAATTGCTTGGGTTTCCCCTCTAGTAAATAATGCAGAACCATGTGCTCTTGGTAAAACACCCACTTCACATTCGATAGGTCTTACATCAGATAAACCTCTGCCATCAATTCTATTTTTATTTTTTAGAATATCCGTTCTAACAATTGATTTTTCTAAATTTTTTAGCTGACTGTTAACATCAAGATCTGTGTAGTTTTCATCTTCCTCATAAAGTTTTTTAGCTTTATCAGTGATTTCAGAAATTTGATTTGATCTATCTTGTTTATCTCTTGTAGCAAAAGCTTTCTTAAGATCTTCAGTAAAAGTTTTCTCAAGTTTTTTCTTAACTTCAGATAAATCTTTTTTCTCAACTGTCCACTCAGGTTTTCTGCATTCTTTTGCAAGTTCCTCGATCATTTCAATCACTGGAACAAATCCTTCATGTCCAAATTTAACTGCGTTTAGCATTTCATCTTCAGTTAAACCACTTGCTTCAGATTCAACCATAAGTACAGCATCTTTTGTACCTGCTACAACTAAATCTAATTTCGATTTTTCTAACTCTGCTTTAGATGGGTTTAAAACATATTTTCCATCAATAAATCCAACCCTTGAAGCTCCTACAGGACCCATAAATGGCATTCCTGATATAGCCAATGCTGCTGAAGATGCAGTGATTGATAAAATATCTGGTTCATTTTCTTTGTCATAAGAAATTACAGTTGGTAACAACTGAACTTCGTTTTTAAATTCATCAGGAAACAAAGGTCTGATTGGCCTATCAATTAATCTAGAGATTAATGTTTCACTCTCAGTTGGCCTTGCTTCTCTTTTAAAATATCCACCTGGAATTTTTCCAGCTGCATAATATTTTTCTTGGTAATTTACAGATAATGGAAAGTAATCCATATCAGGATTTACTTTTTTTGCTCCTACTACTGTTGCTAGTACGACTGTCTCTCCACATGTTGCGATTATTGCACCGTCTGCCTGTCTTGCTACTTTACCTGTTTCTAAACTTATCTTCTTTCCCGCTACTTCAATTTCCTTCTTGTATACTTTAAACATTTCATTTCCATTTCGTTTCGTTCGTTTCTTTCCATTCCGTTCTATCTACCTTGACTTCTATTTTCTTAAATTCAATTTCGACAGTACATTTTTGTAAGAATCCATTTTATTTTTCTTCAGGTATTCTAACAATTTCTTTCTTCTATTTACCGCTCTCAACAATCCAACAGATGAATGTTTATCCTTTTTGAATTGCTTTATATGTTTAGAGAGAGTTTCAATTTTCTCTGTTAGCAAAGCGATCTGTATCTCTGAAGATCCAGTATCTTTATCGTGCATTGCTAACTCTTGTGCCTTTTTGTTCATGCCTCTTTCTTCCTATTTATTTATTTGTTTGTTTTATTAAGTTTTCTATTTTTTCCGCATACTCAAAAGATTCATCTTTTCTAAAAAGTAATTTTGGTAAAAATTTAATAACCACTTTTTGTGATAAAATTTTTCTAATTAAAAATGAGTATTCCTTTAAAACATCAATTGTTTTATCTGCATCTTTTCCTCCCAATGGAAGAACATATGCTTTAGCAATTTTTAAATCAGGACTCATTCTAACCTCAGTAACCGTTATAGTGTTTGTTTCTAAATTTGGCACCTTAGCCTCATTTCTTATAAAAATCATGCTTAAAGACTGCTTAATCATTTCACCTACCCTAAGCTGTCTTTGAGATACTGGTTTTCCTAGTCTATCTGCCATTAAATTGACCTCTCAGTAGAAGTAATACTAAATGCTTCTATTGTGTCATTTTTTTGGAAATCCATATAATCTTTAACGGTTATTCCACATTCTTGACCATCACTTACCTGTTTAACTTGGTTTTTTTCTCTAAATATTGTTGAAACTTTTCCAGTATAAATAATAGCACCATCTCTAATAATTCTTACATCTGAAGTACTATTAATTTCTCCTTCAGTTACTTTTGAGCCAGCAACTTTACCTGCACCTGAAACTTTAAATATTTCTAAAATTTGTGCAGTACCAGTAATTTTTTCTTGTACATCTGGTGCTAACAAACCTGACATCTTTTGTTTAATATAGTCTAGAACTTCATAAATAATATTGTAAGAAGATATTTTTATCTTCTCATTTTCAGCAAGTTTTTTTGCCTCTTTACTTGGTTTAACATTGAAAGCTATTAATACCGCATTTGAAGCTTTAGCTAATGTAACGTCTGTTTCTGTTACCATTCCAATATCTGCCAAAATTATTTTAGGTTTAACCTCATCATGTTTGATTTGACTAATTGCATTTTTAATTGCTTCTGATGATCCGTGAACATCAGATTTAATAATTAAATTTAATTCCTCTGTAGATTTATCTGAAAAAGCAGAATCTTGAGTTACAAAAGCTAATGGATTTTTTCCATCTTTACTCTCTTGAGCTCTATTTTCACTCAGTGTCTTAGCTTCTTTTTCTGTATCAAGAACAATAAAATCATCTCCGGCTTTTGCTGCACCATTTATTCCTAAAATTTCAACAGGAGTAGAAGGTAATGCTTCATTAATATTTTTGCCTTTATCATTAATAATAGCTCTTACTTTTCCCCACTTTAAACCGCTTACAAAAAAATCACCTCTCTTAAGTGTTCCACTTGTTACAATTATATTTGCAACTGGACCTCTGCCAACATCAATTTTGGACTCTAAAACTATACCTGTAGCATTAGATTTATAATCCGTTTTAAGATCTAAAATCTCTGCTTGTAGTATAATCGACTCTACTAATTTGTCTAAGTTTTGTTTTGTTTTAGTTGAAATCTCAACCATTAAAGTATCACCAGATAGATCTTCAGCAATTAATTCATGTTCTAATAATTGATTTTTTATTTTTTGAGGATCTGCCTCTGGTAAATCACATTTATTTATTGCTACAACTATTGGAACATTTGCGGCTTTAGCATGTTTAATAGACTCTACTGTTTGAGGTTTAACTCCATCATCAGCAGCAACTACTAAAACAACCACGTCTGTTAATTTTGATCCTCTTGCTCTCATCTCTGTAAAAGCAGCATGGCCTGGAGTATCTATAAAAGTTAATTTATTATCTTGGCTTTCAATTTGATAAGCTCCAATGTGTTGAGTTATTCCTCCAAATTCTCCTGATACTACATTTGCACTTCTAAGCACATCTAACACTGAAGTCTTACCATGATCAACATGTCCCATAACAGTAACTATTGGTGGTCGATTTTTTAAATTTTCTGTTCTTGAAGCTTTTATTTTTTGAATTATTTCTTCTGCTTTCTCTTCTCTTATTGGATTATGACCAAATTCTTTAACTAAATATTCTGCAGTGTCTGCAGCTAATGTTTGATTGATAGTCACATTAACACCCATTCCAAATAAATGCTTAATTACATTGCTTGACTGTTCAGCCATTCTATTTGCAAGTTCTCTTACTGTGATTGCTTCAGGAATATTAACATCTCTTTTAATTGGTTTTAAATTTTTTTGAGAATCATCTTTTGTAGCATTTTTAATTTCTTTTTGTCTTGCTCTCTTTACTGATGCTAAACTTCTTTGTTTTGCATCAATCTCATCACTCAAAGCTCTTGATACAGTTAACTTTAATTCTCTCTTCTTTGTTCCTGCTTTTAAAGTTTTTCTATCTTTATTTTCACTATCTCCTTTAAGTCTTTTGGTTGCTCTTTGTTCTGCTAGTTTTCTCTTTTCAAAATCGTTTGTTATAGGTGGTGATTTAGGATTAAATGAAGGTTTTAATGGTGTTCCTCTGTTGAAAGTTGAGGTTATTCTTGGCTTATTCGTACTAGATCTAAATGATCCTCCTCTACTCGATAATTTTCCAGTTTGTTTTTCAATTACTACAGAATTTTTTCCTTGAGATTTAGCAATCTCAATATTCTTGATTGATTTTTTGGCTGAGCCTGAAATTGTTAATTTTGTTTTTTTCTCCATACCTCATCACTCAATCTTTATAAACAATGTTTCTGGCAGACATAATTAGTTGATCCGCTTCTTCTTTAGATAAAGCAAAATCTTCCAGATAACCTTGGATTTTCACTCTCTCACCTTTAACCACGTCATAACCACCAGTTAATTCATCAGATGCTAAGTCTGCAAAATCTTCTAAACTTAAAATTTTTTGTTCACCAAGTGTGACTAACATCCCTGGTGTTAATCCCTTTAAATTAATCAAGGCATCTTCCAGACCTAATTCTTTAATTCTCTGAGAAATATCCTCTTGATCTTTTTCATGAAACTCTTTAGCTCTTTCTATCAGTGCTTTAGCAGTATCTTCTTCTATACCTTCAATCTTCATTAAATTTTCAGCTGAACTATCTTTGATGTCATCAATAGTTGAAAAACCTTCAGCAACAAGTAACTGACCCAACGTTTCATCTAACTCTAAATTTTTTACAAAGTTCTCTGTTTTTTCTTTAAATTCTAATTGTCTTCGTTCAGAATCTTCTGCATCTGTCATTATATTAATTTCATAATTTAAGAGTTTTGTTGCAAGTCTTACATTTTGACCTCTTCTTCCAATTGCTTTGCTTAAATTTTCCTCGGTAAGAATTACATCAAGTTTTTTTCTTTCACTATCAACGTTAACTCTTTGTACTTCAGCTGGAGATAACGCATTTGAAACCAAAATTGCAGGGTCTTCTGACCAATTAACTATATCAATTTTCTCTCCTTGAAGTTCATTTACAACAGCTTGAACTCTTGAACCTCTCATACCTACACAAGCACCGACTGGATCTAGAGATGTATCAACTGCTTTAACACATATTTTAGCTCTACTTCCAGGATCTCTTGAAGAAGATTTAATCTCTATTAGTCCGTCATAAATTTCTGGAACCTCTTGAACAAAAAGCTTTTCCATAAATTTAGGATGAGCTCTAGATAGAAATATTTGTTGCCCTCTAGGTTCTCTTCTGACATCATAACAATAAGCTTTTATACGATCACCTGCTTTGATGTTTTCACGGGGTATTAATTCATTTTTTTGAATTATTGCTTCAGTTCTTCCTAAATCAACAATTACATTTCCAAATTCTAGTCTCTTTACAATTCCACTTAAAATTGATTCTTTCTTATCAATAAAATCATTAAATTGTCTTTCTCTTTCAGCTTCTCTTACATTAAAACTAATCACCTGCTTTGCGGTTTGCGCAGCTATTCTTCCAAAATCAAATGAAGGAAGTGGCTGTAATACTTCGTCACCAATAGACTTATCTTTGTTTAATTCATTTAAATTAATTGCATCCTCTAATTTAATCTCAGTATTTGAATTTTCAGGATTTTCGGCGATTATCAATTTTCTAAAAAGCTCAATATCTCCACTATCTCTATTGATAGAAACTTTAATTTCATTTTCCTGTCCAAATTTTGATTTTGCAGCTTTAGCGATACCCGTTTCCATAGAACTTATAATTAGTTCTTTATCAATTGATTTTTCTAAAGCTACAGCTTCAGCAATTCTTAATAATTCAAGTTTGTCTGCTCTTTTATTTAACATAATTTTGTTTGCTCCAAAAAAAAATGGGCTAGAGCCCATTTTGTAAAGTTCAACAATGTAGTTGCAATATAGTAAAGTTTTTTTTTAATTCAACAGAAACTATTTAGAAAAAACATTAGTTTTATCAGTTTTTTCCCATGAAAACGAGCCATTTTCTTCAGGTGCTCTACCGAAATGACCATAGGCGGCTGTTTTTTCATATATTGGTTTATTTAAATTCAACATTTCTCTGATACCTCTAGGGCTCAAATCAAAATTTTCTTTGATCTTTTCTACAACAAATTTATTTTTATCTAGATCGTTATCAAATAAATCGACATAAATAGATAATGGTTTTGATACGCCAATTGCATAAGCTAACTGTATTAAACATTTTTCAGCAATTTTAGAACCAACAACATTTTTAGCAATATACCTTGCCGCATAAGCTGCTGATCTATCAACTTTAGTTGGATCTTTACCTGAAAAAGCACCGCCACCATGAGGTGCAGCTCCACCATAAGTATCAACAATAATTTTTCTACCTGTCAAACCACAATCTCCATCTGGACCACCAATTACGAAATTTCCTGTTGGATTTACATAAAACTCATCCTCATTGAAACCATTAAGAAAATTTTCAGGAATAGACTTTAACATATAAGGTCTAAGTAAATCTCTGACTTGTGCTTGATTAACATCAGCTGAATGTTGTGAAGATATTACTACTGATTTGACTTTTGAAGGTTTCCCATCAACATATTCGAATGTTACCTGACTTTTTGAATCTGGTTCAATATTTTGTAACTTCCCTGACTTTCTATCTTCCGCCATCAATCTTAAAATTTTATGAGAATAATGAATTGGTGCTGGCATTAAAACATCTGTTTCATTACATGCGTATCCAAACATGATACCTTGATCTCCGGCACCTTCATCTTTGTTACCAGAAGAATCTACACCCATAGCAATATCAGCTGATTGAGAATGTAAATGGCTTTCAATTTTTGTGACTTCTCTCCAAGTAAAGCCTTCTTGATCATAACCAATGTCTTTTATACAATTTCTTACTTTTTCAATTAATTCGTCTTTTTTTATTTCAGGCCCTCTTACTTCTCCAGCTAAAACAACTTTATTTGTCGTAGTAAGTGTTTCGCAAGCAACTCTAGAGTATGGATCTCCAGAAATAAAACTATCAACGACCATATCTGAAATCCTGTCAGATACTTTATCTGGATGACCTTCAGAAACAGACTCGCTTGTGAAAAGATAATTTTTTAAATTACTCATTTTTAAGTTTCTTAAATGAAAATATTAAAAAAATATACAACAAAATTATAAATCCGAAAATTTTATTTCCAAATTTTGCAAATAGAGTCATCTCTATTTTCCTAGACTCACTTAAATCTATATAACCAGATTTATTTATATCAACTTTTTGCTCAATAACTCCCATTGGGTTGATAATTGCTGTTGTCCCATTATTTGCAGATCTTAAAACATATTTCCCAGTCTCTATGGCTCTAAAAATACTATGAGTAAAATGTTGCTCTGGGCCAATTGATTTACCAAACCAACCATCTTCAGAAATATTTACAATATAGTCAAAATTACTGTTAGTGAAAATTTTACCTGAATAAATTATTTCGTAACAAATAAGGGGCAATATTTTCACTGATAAATTATTATATGTAAGATCAATTATGTTTCTTTCTTCACCTTTTGAATATGATTGGTAGTCATTAGTAATTGTTTTTAAACCAATACTTTTTAATAATTTTTCAAAAGGTAAAAATTCTCCAAAAGGGACAAGATTAATTTTTTTATATGAATTTATTACATTGAGGTGATGGTCAAAAATAGATAATGAATTAAAATATTTTACAGTCTTATTTTTATCTTCTTTGCTATTAATTCCAATTGCTAATAAATGATTTTCGTTGAATTTATTTTCAAATAACCATTTGTATTCTTTTAGTTGGTCTTGTGAAATACCTGGAATAATACCCTCTGGCCAAATAAAAATTATTTTTTCACTTTTTTTAGGTGAGCTAATTTCAATTAGTTCTTCTATTGCAGTTATAGGATCAATATTGTTGTAAAATCTATCTATACTTATATTTGAACTCAAAATTCTTATTTTATAGTCAAGATTTTTTACATCTTGATTGTTAAATTTTTCTAAATTTTGTGAACCAAAAACATAAAATGACATTGTTGTAATAAGAAACGCAACACAGACACT
>CACHCM010000017.1 GCA_902578325.1 uncultured Pelagibacteraceae bacterium | reverse complement strand
CCTTTTTCTCTCCATTTGTTAAGTGCCTCTAACCCAATAAAGTTTCCTTTATTTGGATGAACAAATCTATCAAGACCAGACTCATATGGTGAATATTCAATTGATAATTCTGTTCCAACTAGCTTGTAAGATTTTTCAACTCTTAAACTATTCATAGCTCTAATTCCAAAAGGTTTAATTCCTAAATCTTTTCCCGCTTCCATTAATTTATCAAAAATATGATTTTGATATTCAATTGGATGATGTAATTCCCAACCAAGCTCACCAACAAAGTTTACTCTCATTGCATTTACTGGAGCGTATCCAACATTTACATTTTTTGCAGTTAGCCATTTGAAATTTTCATTTGAAAAATCATCTGTTGAAACCTTTTGCATTAACTGTCTAGCTTTAGGTCCTGCTACTACCAGAACCCCTGTACTATTAGTTAGATCTTCAAAAATTACAGATCCATCATCTGGCATCCATTTTTGTATCCAGTCATGATCTAATCTTAAATTTGCTCCAGCAGAAACTAAATAGTAACTATTCTCTGCTTCTTTCATTATCGTAAATTCTGAATGCACTCCACCTTTGGTATTCAAAGCATGACACAGATTTATCCTTCCAATTTTTTTTGGAAGTTTATTTGCAACTAAATAATCTAAAAATTCCTCTGCTTTAGGCCCTTTAATTCTACACTTTGCGAACGCAGTCATATCTAAAAGACCCACATTTTCTTTTACATTTTGACATTCTTTTTTAATTGCATCAAACCATTTTGATCTTCTAAATGACCAATCATCTTTTTGCTCCATTCCATCTGTTGCAAAAAAATTAGGTCTTTCCCATCCAAATTTCTGACCAAAAACTGCTCCTAAATTTTTCATTCGTTCATAACAAGGAGCTGTTCTTAATGGTCTTGCTGCTGGTCTTTCTTCATCTGGATAATGGACAATAAATACATGACTATATGCTTCTTCATTTTTTGCTTTCAAGTAAGATTTAGTTGCATAGTTACCGTAACGTCTTGGTTCAACTCCTAACATGTCAATTGTAGGTTCACCATCAACTATCCACTCGGCTAGTTGCCAACCTGCACCACCTGCTGCTGTTATTCCAAAACTATGTCCTTCATTAATCCAAAAATTCTTAAGTCCCCATGCAGGACCAACAATTGGATTACCATCAGGAGTATAACAGATTGCTCCATTATAAACTTTCTTTACTCCAACTTCTCCAAATGCAGGAACTCTATGAATTGCTCCCTCTATATGTGGAGCTAATCTATCTAAGTCTTCTTGGAATAATTCATATTCAGAATTTTTTGATGGCCCTTCTACATAACAAGCTGGTGCACCATCTTCATAAGGGCCTAAAATTAATCCTCCAGCTTCTTCTCTCATATACCATCTGCTATCACTATCTCTTAAAACTCCCATTTCTGGTAATTCATCTTTTTTTCTTTTTTGAATTGCAGGATGAGGTTCTGTAACAATGTATTGGTGTTCAACAGGTATTACTGGAATATCTAATCCTACCATTTCACCTGTTTGTCTCGCAAAATTTCCAGAACAAGAAATAACATGTTCGCACTCTATTGATCCCTTATCTGTTTCCACAATCCATCCATCTTTAGTTTGCCTCATTGATAGGACAGTTGTGTTTCTATAAATTTCTGCTCCTCTATTTCTTGCACCTGTTGCTAATGCTTGTGTTAAATCTGCTGGTTGAATATATCCATCTTCAGGGTGTTGTATCGCACCAACTAAGTCATCTGTATGACATAAAGGCCAGATTTCTTTTACTTGTTCCGGTTTCAAGAATTTTACATCTACTCCAATAGTTCGAGCAACACCTGCATATTGATGATACTCATCCATTCTATCTTTTGTACTTGCTAAACGAATATTTGAAACAACGCTAAAGCCGACATTTTTTCCAGTTTCTTCCTCTAATGTTTTGTAAAGATTTACTGCATATTTATGTAGTTGTCCTACAGAATAACTCATATTAAACAAAGGCAATAAACCAGCGGCATGCCAAGTTGATCCTGAGGTTAACTCTTTTCTCTCAACAAGAACAACATCGGACCAACCTTTTTTTGCTAAGTGATAAAGAGCACTAACACCCACGACTCCTCCACCAACTACTACAACTTTGGTTTTTGTTTTCATTCTGCGATTCCTACTAAATTTTTAATTGTTACGAAACAAAAATGTATGTTTAAAATCAAATTGAGCTTCCTAGAGGGATCGGGCTAGATACCATTGTAGTTAACCAACAGTCTTTTAAATTTCCATCCAAAGTATACTTTTCAACTTGCCAATTAAATTTATGATAAATCTTGTTTTTATCAAGAATGATTACCTCAAATTGTGCCCATTTGTCACTACTTCCAAGCTCAGTAATTGTATGACTTAAGTGATTAATCATCATCCCATAAGAGTCACTTTTTAACATCATCTTAAAATTGCTTAATGGTCCTGTTACTCTCTTATTGTTTGGGTGAGCAAAATTCCATGTTTGTTCAATTCCACTATCTTTGAATTTTGAGTCATTTTTTTGAAGCCCAGTTAGTTGTATCTCTATAACTTCTTTTGGTTTAATGTTGCTATTTGGATTTAATAATTCAGCGTTTGAAAAAGTCGAAAATATAAATAAAAAAATTAATACTTTAAAGACAGTTTTCATTTTAAAAATAATTACTCTGATGTTTTGTATTTACTATTATTGATAATAATTACAAATAATATTGGAAGAATTAATGTCAAAAGTGTCACAACAATTAATAAAATCCCAAGCTCAGAATAATCTGCTGTAGTTTGAATTTCACCTGAAACTTTATCTTTTACTTCTCTTGTAACCGTAAAAATTTCATTTAAATATTTAGTTCCTAGTGCACTTGCTGATAACGCTAGATTTGTAAAGGACGCAAAAACTGCAAAAAATGTTGCTTTTAAGTGTGCTGGAGCATTTTTTGCTATCCATGCCAAAAGAGGAATCATTGAGACTTGTCCCAAAGGAGACTCAAGAGCTGTGTTTATTAATGCGATGAACTTAGCATCAACAACTCCACCTGTTAACGAGGCTGTCCAGTTATGAAAACCATAATACATTCCAACACTTGGTAAAAACAAAATCGCACCGGCAATACTTAGAACTACAATTATTTTAGCAATTGAATTATTTGCCATAAAAGGTCTTAACAATACAATTCCTGCTAATGTTAAAATTGATGCCAATAATGATAGAACAGAAAAAAACTGTTCATTAAATCCAAGCTCATCAATTTCAAACCAAGTTAATCCTGGTCCAGGACCTGGCATGGCTCTAAATACAAAAATAATTACTGCTGTACCTACAATTGTTAATCTTAGTTCCTGAGGTAATTCCTTAATAAGTTTAAACATTAAAAACAAAATGATTATGACTGAGCCAATAAACACAATTTCTTGTGCAAACGGAACCTTAAAGGAACCAATAGACAATGTGAAAATAACAAAAACTAAACTTCCTCCTAATATCCACCAGTTTATCTTTGTTTTCTCATCACCTCTTTCATCTTTAAATTCTAGACCTTTAGATTTTAAATTTTGTATTTTTTTATGTCTTAAATAATTTGCTAAAATTACACCCAGTATTGAAACCACAGGTATTACAAGAGCATAAATGTAGATAGTTCCATATAAATTTATCTTATCGGCCTGCTCAAGGCTTTCAACATCTCTAAACAATATTACATTAACTAATGCAACAAGTACTGTACCGCCAATAATAGCAAACCTTCCAAGTGTTTGCATTGTTGTGTGCATTATTTTTATTTGATCTTTAGAATAATCATTTCCTGTTTCATCAACCAAAGGAACTGCCTCAACTGTCATAGCATCGGCCACAACGTCCTGAACCACATAACCGACTGGAGCTAAAATTACACTTATCACAAACCATGTTTCTACCGAAAATACCTGGGCCATATCTTCAGTATGAATAATCAATCCATACATTATTAGTAAGCTAAGAGCTATCAATGAAGCTCCAAAATAGACCATGTAATTTTTTCTCTCCCAGATTAGATCTACTAAATGTCCTAAAGGCATTTTTAATGCCCAAGGAATTCCAGCCCAAAAACCTAGGCCTGCTAAAAATGCTGCTGATAAATTTAAATAATCTTTAACAAAAAATGTACCAACAATACCTGTTAAACCAGAAATACCCGCAGCCATATAAACCATTAATGGAGGTAAATAAGTCCATTTAAATTGACGACCCAAATCTAAAAATGTGCTGTCTAAAAATTTAATTATTTTGCTCATTAGTCACTTAAAACTGGAAAAGCTTGTCTAACATTTAAAAAATATTTTTGATATTCCATTTTAGTACATTTGTTTTCAATATACTTAATATCATTTTTTTCCATCAATTCTTTTGCCTTTTCGTCTCGTATACCGAGCTGTAACCATAAAACTTTAGCCCCAATTTTAATTGTATCCTCTGCTATGGCATAGACTTCTTTAGATGGTCTAAACACATCTACAATATCAATATGATCTTTAATATCTGATATTTTAGCAAAAACCTTTTGCCCTAAAATTTTTTGACCCTCTGCTCTGGGGTTAACTGGATAAACTTTATATCCATATTCTTGCATGTATTTCATTACAATAGTTGATGCTTTAGTAGGATCATTGCTTACTCCTACCATAGCAATAGTCTTATATTTTGTAAGAATTTCTTTGATATCACTCATTAATTATTTTTAATCTGTTTCTCACAAAATATTCTAGCTTCAGAAGCGGTCATTGGTTTTTCCAATGTTTTACTTCCAGCTACACATGCCTCTATCGCTCTTTTTTGATTATGATCTTTAAAATTATAAATTACAAGAATTCCAATAATAACAAAAAAAAATATTAAAATATTCTTTTTCATTATCTATTTTTCCATTTTGGTTTTCGTTTTTCGAGGAATGCAGAAATTCCCTCTTTTGCATCCATTGCCATCATATTTAGTGTCATCATTTTACTTGTATATGCATAAGCTTTACCTAATGGCATTTCTAATTGTTTGTAAAAAGCTTGCTTTCCAATTTTTATTGTTAAATTAGATTTAGAAGCAATTTTATTTGCTACTTTTAACACTTCGTTATTTAATTTGGCTTTTGAAAAATTATCATTTATCAACCCTATTTCTTTTGCATAATTAGCTTTGATAGGTTCTCCAGTTAGCAACATTTTCATCATAGGTTTTCGATTTATCTTTCTACTGACAGCAACCATAGGTGTACTACAAAATAAACCAATATTTACACCAGGAGTAGCAAACAATGCGTCCTTAGTGCTATAAGCTAAATCACAACTTGCAACCAATTGACAGCCAGCTGCAAATGCAGCTCCATGAACTTTAGCAATTACAGGTTTTCTACCTTCTACAATTTGAAGCATTACTTTTGAACAAAGATTAAATAATTTTAAATATTTATTTCTCTTTTTTAGAGCTCTAACTTCTTTCAAATTATGACCTGCACTGAACCCTTTACCTGCACCCTCTAATATTATTACCTTAACTTTTTTATCAGCATCTAATTTTTTTAATGCCTTTAATAAATCTGAAAGATTTTTGAATGATAAAGAGTTATAAGTTTTTTTTTCATCAATAATAATTGATGAAACCTCGTTATTAATTTTTTTAATTTTGATGTTACTAGTCATTTAATCAGTTAATCCATCGGATCTAGCCTGATTTCTTTCTATATGAATTGGTAAAACTTTACCATAAATTGCTTTAGAATGTTCTGGAGTATTTACTCTCCATGGATCTAAAACATAAGCTGGAATACATATATATCTTGATTTTTGGCCTTCAACTTTTGTTACCCTATGCAAAGTAAATCTACCTTTAAATATTTGTAAATCTCCTGGCTCTAATTTCAATTGTCTCACTCTAGTTCTATCTCCTGCTATGACTTTTTGAACTTCCTCGAAATTTTCATTTCCTGGTTCTCTAATATTTGGACAGTACTCAAATACTCCTCCCTTCTCAGGTTTTTGTATCATTAAACTAAGTGTAAATTCACAACTATCAAAATGCCATGGGAGTACTCCATCTGGTTTCATAACATTATATGCATGACATGCTAAAGGATCTGCCCATCTGTAAATAGGAGAAATGTCTAAACAAGCAGATACAAATTTTAAAAGTTCTTCAGTTTCGTATAGATATTTCATCTCTGAGTCTTTTAAAAAACAATCTGAATTTAAATATCCATTGTATCTATTCATAAAAGTTCTTTTTGGATGATCTTTTGGTAATGAAGGGTCATCCTTTGCATACAAGTAAGCATTTATACTCTCTTTAGACATGTAAACTTCATCTAATTGTTTTTCTAACTCAGTATTCATTACTTTGAGTGATCTGGGTAAAATAAAATTTGGAATTGTTGAACAGCTATGTTGATCAAGTTCTTCTTTACATTTTTTAATTAGATTTTTAATTATTGGTGAGTTTAAATCGTGTATCGGATATTTTTCTAGATCTACAATAGTCTTAAGTCTATCGTTCATTTAAATTTATTTTAACTTTCCTTCTTCTCTCATTTTTGCTCTTATCTTAGTAGCTGATATTTTTTGAGTTTCTTCGTCCAAAACTATTTCCTCAATCTTATATCCAACTCCTCTACCATAACAAATATTTGTAATATTAGGTACTAACATTATTTTAAATTGTCCTTCAAACTTAGGATTTAATCTGTCTTCAATATTTTTTTTTACTGTTTCAAAATCAAAAGGATTATCATCTACACCTTGTACATCTCTAATTTGAATACAAACTTGTCCAGTTTTTTTAATAATTTCTTTAAACAAAGTATAATGTCCATCGTGAAAAGGTTGCCATCTTCCTAGCATTTGTGCTGTTGGTTTTTTGTTATCCCATTGGTGTTTCATTTTTTTATCTCCTTTATTATTTTTGGTGCCCAATTTTTTGCATCCTGAGTTGTTACATGAAAATCAAAATTCTTAGGATTAACAAACATTTGGTTAGTGTCTTCAAATCTTCCTTCTTTAATCGTATCTACCCACACTGTAAAATCTGCAGGAAACAAACTTCTTGCTTCGGGAGTTGGTGCAATAAAATCTGCAATTACATAATGACTTTCTGCTTTTAATTTTAAAGCTGCCTCAGCCATTCTTTTTGCCTGTCTTACCCTTCCTTCTTCAGAAAAATCCCAATCGTTTGCAGCTTTTCTTACCTCGTCTGCATTTAATCTTTTTGCATTTAAAAGTGGTGCCATTTCATCTGCTAGAGTTGTTTTACCAGCTCCAGGCAAACCCATTACTAAAATAATTTTCATTAAATATCTTCTAACGGATGATGGGACATTAATTCAAGTCCATTTTCACCTACAAGATACTGTTGTTCAAGTTTTACACCTTCTTTACCACCAACTTTACCAATATAACTCTCAAGTGTAATTGTCATGTTCTTCTCAAAAGTTCCACCTTCTTCTCCACCATCAGTCGGATATCTTATTTGAGGCCACTCATCACACAACCCAATTCCATGAACCATACATGAATACCTATTTCCATAATACTCATCAGGCAAAACCCAAGATTTTTTTATAAATTCTTTAAAACTCATTCCTGGTTTTATTAATCTAAAATTATGATCAATTTGATTTCTAGCCATTGAATATAGTTTTTTTTGCTCATCATTAAATTTATGTCCAACCACAAATGCTCTTGATATGTCAGCACAGTATCCATAGGGACCAACCATATCTGTATCAAAAGCAACAATTTCTCCTTGTTGAATAACTTTATTACTACTCTCTTGCATCCATGGATTTGTTCTTTCACCAGACGATAAAATCCTACACTCAATCCACTCACCTCCATTTTCAATATTCGTTTTATGTAAAATTGACCACAATTCATCTTCAGTCATTCCTGGCTTAAGATCTGATCTCATTTTTGATACACCTTTTTCTGCAACTTCTATTGCTGCTTTCATACAAGTCAATTCATCAGGTGATTTTATTACTCTTGCTTGTTCTAAAATCAATTTTGCATCTACAACTTCAATTCCTTCTTTATTTAAAGCTGTAACCGCAGGACCATTTAAAACATCGATTGCAATTTTTTTAGTTTTAAAATAATTTTTTGATAAATCTTTAACTTCATTTATCCATTTTAATAATTGATTGTCTGCTTGATCTCCATTGCTAAAATAATCCCATGTAATTGCTGGTCTTATTTCATCAATTAGATTTAAATGCTTCGATAATATTTCACAATTAAAATACTCATAAAGAATAGTTGGTCCATTGACCGGTACAAAACAATATCTTGTTAAATTATGCATATTATAGACACTCATGTTCACAGTATCTAAAGCATAACGAACATTCACTGGATCAAATAGAATACAAGCTTCTAAATTGTTTTTTACTAATTCTTTTCTAACCCTGTCTAAACGATATGATCTTAATTTATCAAAATCAATCTCGTCTTCTCTTAATCTTTTTTTAGTAATAAAATTTTGTCTTGGTTTTATCTCGGGAGCTATTTTTCTACTAAATCTCATAATACCCTATATAATCCTAACCATGCGTTGACATCTTTGCTTGCAATATAGTCGGATTTAAAAAATTCTACTTCTTCCCACTTCTTGCTATCTTTTAGTATATCAATTTTTTTATCAAAACCATACTCTTCATGAATTCCTTCATTAATCGTGAAGCAAATTAAACCACCTAGTTTTGTTATTCTTATAAATTCATCTAATGCATTTGGTTTTACATGCCCAAAAGTAAATGTTCCTACACACATAACTCCACCATAAAAGTTGTCCTCAACCTCTATTGGTTTATTTAAATCAACCTTTACTAATTTTTGATAAAGGTCTTTTGGTACAGTATCTAATAAAGTTTGAGATAAATCGGCTCCATGAAAATTTTCGAACCCATATTTTTTTAATTCAACTCCAACTAGACCTGTTCCACAGCCTGCATCAAAGATTAGTGTGTCTTTATTATCTTCGTGCTTATTGAAAGTTGCTACGGTTTCCTTTGGGCCTGTATAGTTCCAATCAACCATATCTTTATTATACTTATCTTTTTCTCCCCACTCATCGTAGTACCTCATAACTTCATCAGTAGTTTTAAGTTTATAAATTGGAATTTTGTTTCCTACATCTTTTTGTGCCATTAGCTTCTCATTTTTTGACCACTTGGATCATAAAGTGGTTCTTTAATAATTGAGCAATTAAATAAATCTCCATTTATCTCTACTTGAATTTTATTTTCAGAATTAATATTTTTTTGATCAACAAAAGTAAACGCCACACTTTTATTTACAAAATGAGCAAAACCACCTGAAGTAACGTAACCTATACTTTGATCTCCATTCATAACAGCTTCATTATTTGTTACATCAATATCATTTGTTTCAACAATTAATGGTATAAGTTTATTTGAAGAATTTTCCTTTTGTGCACTTTCTTTACCAATAAACTCTTTATCCCAATTAATAAAAGCATCTAAACCTGTCTCTTTTGCTGTAAAATCTGGTCTATAATCTAATGTCCAAGCCCCCCAATTTTTCTCTAACCTCATTGACATTAATGCTCTTCCGCCAAAGGGTTTGATATTAAATTCTTTTCCAGCTTCCATTAATTCTTCGTAAAGTTTTAATTGATAGTGAGGTGCTACATAAATTTCATATCCGAGTTCGCCAGTAAATGAAATTCTATTTATTATTGCTGGAACTCCTCCAACAAACATCCTTCTAGAATCTCTAAATTTAAATTTTTCATTTGAAACATCATCTCTTACTATTTTTTCTAAAACCTTTCTTGAATTAGGTCCTGCAATTGATAATCCATGGAATTCATCAGATCTATTTTTATAATTTAAATTAAATTTATCTAAGTGACTTTCAAACCAACGTCTATGCATTTCTTGAGCAGCGCCAGAGCCAAATACCATAAATTCATTTTCATCTAAACATGTCACAGTTAGATCACCACATAATTTTCCTCTGTATGATAACATTGGTGATAAAGATATTCTTCCAGGTTTTGGGAGTCTTCCAGCCATTATATGATCTAAAAATTTTCTAGCATCTGGTCCTTTGAACTCATGCTTTGAAAAATTTGCAACTTCGATTAAACCAACATTTTCTCTTACATTAATAACTTCTTTTGATACATAATCATGAGATCTTGATCTTTTTATTGTTGGTTCCTCATGAGCATCTTCTTTATTATTTGCAAACCACAAAACATTTTCCAATCCAAAGCTATCTCCCATAACAGCACCTTGATTTACAAAACGATCATACAACGCAGTAGTTTTTTGTTTTCTTCCTTTTGGTAAAGTTTCATTAGGAAATGTCATAATAAATCTTCGTTCATAGTTTTCTGAAGATTTTATTGTTCCATATTGAGGGGATGCATAATCTCCAAATCTTGCAACATCCATTGCCCAAACATCTATTGATGGTTCACCATCAATAATCCATTCAGCTATACATTTTCCAACACCTCCTCCTTGACAAAAACCAGCCATTACACCAACTGCAACCCAATAATTTTTCATACCTGGTACTGGACCAATAAGAGGACTTCCATCTGGACCAAAGGTAAAAGGACCGTTTACTATATTTTTTATTCCTGCACGCTCTAATGCTGGCATTCTCTCAAATCCAATTGCCAATCTATCTTCAATATTATCTAACTTTGGCTCCAATAATTCATGACCGAAATTCATTGGTGTACCTTCAACTTTCCAAGGTGTTGATTTAGGTTCATATGTTCCAAGCAACATCCCTTTCCCTTCTTGTCTAAAGTAAATATTTCCCTCAAAATCAGTTCCTATTGGTAATCTTTGATCACCCATTGCTTCAATTTCAGGGATGGATTCAGTGATTAGATAATGGTGCTCCATTGGTTGTACAGGAAGATTTAATCCAGCTAATTGTCCAACTTCTCTTGCCCAAAGTCCTCCTGCATTTATTACTATTTCAGCATTTATATTTCCTTTTTCCGTAAACACATCCCAAGTTCCATCTTCTTTTTGTTTCGTATCTTTTACGACAGTGTGAGTGTAATATTTTCCACCATGAACTTTTGCAGCTTTTGCAAAAGCGTAAGTAACTCCTGAAGGATCAACTTCACCATCTATAGGATCCCATAAGGCTAACAAATATCTAGATGGATCAATTAGAGGATTTTTCTTTTTAACTTCCTCTAGAGAAATAAATTCTTGGTCAAGTCCCATGTATCTTGCTTTTGATCTTTCTCTCTTTAAATAATCAGCCCACACTTCATTTGAAGCTAAATAAAAACCTCCACTAGGTTTAAAGCCTACAGAATGACCTGACTCTTTTTCAATCTCTTTATATAATCCTATTGTGTAAGCCATCATCCGTGAAATATTTGGATCAGATGAAATCACGTGAACATTTCCCGCTGCGTGCCAAGACGATCCTGAGGTAAGTTCGTTTCTCTCAAGTAAAATGCAATCCTTTAATCCAAATTTAGATAAATGGTAAAGAATAGAACAACCAACCACACCACCACCTATGATTACAACTTTAGCATTTTTCTCCATAAAATTATTTATAACCTTTCTTTTTCAAAATTTAAAATATTGTCTTCAAAATAAATATTTTTTAATTTGGATAATCTCTTTTGAAGAATATTTATATTTTTTTTACTAAATGAAACTTTTTTTTGCTCTATTTCAGAAACTTGTCCCACATAGTTAATTGCATTCCAGACAGAAAAAATATTATTTAGTGAGAATTCCTTCAAATTGATAGATAAATTATTGAAGGTATATTTTAGTTTATCTATTTTTATTTTAAATTTATCTTTTTCTATATTTTTTTTTATTTGAGATATTAATTTTTTAGGTTCTGAATTTTTATAAAAACCATTCCTTGGATAGTAATATTTGAGAAATGATCCTGTAAAATCCTTTCCTGATGAGTATATAAGGAACATTTTTCCCTTAAAATTTAACAAAGATAAAAGAGGTTTAATAACATTTTTTACAGTCTGAGTTAAAGGAGTACGAAGCTTAAAACATTGAGATGCAATAATAAAATCATATTTTTTTGGAATTTCACTTATATTTCTAGGTATAAAGTCTTTTAATTTTTTTTTTTGATCTTTTCTGTAAATAGTCAAAAAAATTTTTGACTTGGGTTTAATTGAACCATTTTTTTTATTAAAAGATAATTTCCAATTTTTTCTAATATAAGGACTTAAACTCATTAAGATCTTAGTAAAATCAATACCTTTTTTTCCAACTAATTCTAATTTTTCAAATTTTATATTGTCAGATGTAGAATTATTTATATCTTTATAGCTACAATTGGTAATATTAAAAATTAAAGTTTTATGTTCAGCAAATCTATCCCCTAAAAAACTTAGAAGCACATTAATATCATCTATACTTATTTCTTTACCTACAACAAATATAGGTTTATTTGGCAAATATTTATGCAGACCTGACAAAAAAGTAGATATAATTGTTCCCTCTCCAGTACCCGCGTCTAAAACGTTAAAAATTGGTGACCGAGTACTGATTTTTTCTATTTTTTTAAATAAATAAAAAGCAATTTTTGATTTTTCATTAGTTGAGTTTACAAATGATAAATATTTGTCTCTAGAGTCAAAAAAAATTTTTCTCTTCATATTTATTATTAGTATTTGATCTCCTTATTTACTTTTTTAAGAGATTTATCTGTACCATGATGGAAATGTTTGCTCATGTCTGGCATATATTTCATTGAAATTGGTTTCTTTCCAATTGCAACTGACATTTCTCTTACGTGATGTGCTTCTGCTCCACAACATATACCAATAAAATTTATTTTATTTTTTACACAATCTTTTGCGAACTCTGCCATTTCAAATCTGTTACAAAACAAATTATCTAAAGCTACTGGGAATGCATTTCCACCTGGAATACAGTCGCAACCATGATCAGTGATATTTAAGAAACCGGGTTCTTCCTCTGTTGTTCTATAAGGTACTGGAAGTCCAGCAACATGACATGAAACTTTTTCTCTAACCTTTTTTAATAATTTCATTGTCATTTCAGGTCCTCTGTAACAATTTAAACCAACTACATCTGCACCTAAATCTTCCATCATTTTGCACGCATCTTCAGCAGTATGACCTTCTCTAGTTTTATCCCCTCTAGGAATTGCAAAATTACAAACTGCAATAAGTCCTGCATCCTTAATTGCTTTTAATGCTATTTTCATTTCTTCTGTCCAATTTATTGTTTCTGCTATTACAAAATCAACACCAGCTTCTTTTGCCCAAGCAATTTGCTCTTCGTACATTTGTTGACATTGTTTGTGAGTATTAGGATCCCCTGGATCAAATACATTTGTGTTTGCCACGTCTCCGCAAACCATAAGATCTAAATCTTTAAACTCAGCTGCAGTATCTTTTGCAATTTTAAGAGCGCCTTTTTGCATTGGTTCTAACAAATGTTCTTTACCAATTATACGAAGCTTTTCTCTATGACCGTAATAAGTAAATGCTTGAACAACATCAGAACCTGCTCTAATAAATTCTCGATGTAATTGAGTTACTACCTCAGGATGTTCCATAACAACTTCTGGAACAAATGGACCTGCTGAAAGATAACCCCTTCTTTCCATTGCAAAAAGATAGCCTTCTGCACACATTATTGGACCTTCATTTAATCTAGTAATAAGATCTTTTTTCATAATTTACCCTCTCATTTTGTTAAGTTGGTTGCAACCCACTTATGAAACATCAAAGTAGGAGTATCCATTACAGGTGAAAAATTCCCGCCATTGTAAGCTGGGGAATTTCGTCCGTTTTGCATTCCTTCTATTGCAGTTACATCTTCATTCATAACTTCTTGCCAAAATGCAAAATTTTTTTTTCTTATATCCTTAAATTCATCACTAGAGGCACTTTCATCTCCAACATAATATAATTCAAAATGTTCTTTGGTTTGGTTGTTATAAATTGGCTCTAACCAAAATGCATAGAAATGATCAATATGTATTCCTAACATTACGTTTGGATATAATGATACATATTCAGATTTTTCAGAAAGTTCAGTAGGCCAGTTAGGAAAGCATTTAAATTTAATGTTTCCATCAAACTGTTGTGAATATTTATTACTTCCTTGTCCTGAAAAATTTAAATTCTCATCTTCAATATGATAGTGATCTGAAATATTTGAAACTTTATTTAGTTCTGGATGTACCCATGGCAAATGGTAACTTTCACAATAATTCTCAATTGCAAATTTCCAATTACTATTTACTGTCATATTAAAATATCCGTTATCAGTCGAATGTCTTATTAATTTTTGATCTTTTTTAGAAATAAACTTAGACCATCTATCCTCTAAAGGTTTAATAAAATCTTCAAATGGTTTTGCATTAGAATTTATATTGATAAAAATTAAATCCATCCAAATATTTGATTTAATTTCTTTTAAGTTACTATTGTTTTTATCAAACCCTTCAACCTCATGTTTTCCTAGTCCCCCTATATGTGGAGTAACAGTTAATTTTCCATTAAAATCATAGGACCAAGAATGATAAGGGCATCTTATTACATTTTTTAATTTACATTCCTGATCAACTAATTTGAAACCTCTATGACTACAAACATTATGAAAAACTTTTACTTCATTCTCTTTGTTTCTAACTATTAGTATTGGTATCCCTAAAAGATTAAAAGGTTTAGCGTCGCCAGGATTTGGTACAGAACTTGCAACCCCAATCATCGTCCAATTATTTTTAAATATTTTTTCTTTCTCAAACTCTAAATAATCATTGTTCAAATAACATTCATTAGGTAATCCATGAGCTTTCTCTATAGGATTTTTAACAACTTTTATTTTATTGGGATCTAAGATGTCTGATAATTTTTTATTTAAATTCATAAACCTCCTTTTTTTTAATTAATTAAAAAATTAATCGAGGCTTAAAATTATCTTTCTCTAATTATGATTTGTTGAAAAACAGTTTTGCAATTTAAAATATAAACAAATTCTTTGAAAAAAAAATTTGCAGAAAAAATCATACTAAAATTCTAAACAAAAATTTTGGTCAGTTAAAGACAATTTTACTGCAACCAATAGTTGAATTAAATTTGCATTATTGGCCTCGATATGTTCAATTTAACTTTTAAATGAATCAAATGTAGGGAGATATAATGAAGATTAAAAGAATACTTCTTTCACTAGCTGTTGTGTTTGGTCTTACTTCTTTTGGAAGTGTTGCAAATGCAGCTTGTGGAAATATAACGATTGCTAATATGAACTGGGCTTCTGCAAACTTCATGGCTGAAGTTGACAAAATCATATTAGAAGAAGGTTATGGATGTAATGTTGAGCTTGTGCCTGGTGCAACTCAGCCAACTTTTGCATCTATGCAAGAAAAAGGTGAACCAGATGTAGCCCCAGAATTTTGGGCTAACGCTGCAATCATTGCTTTAAATAAAGCAATTGATGAAGGAAGAATGCACTCACTTAATAAAGCACCTATTACTGGTTTAGGTGAAGGATGGTGGGTGTTACCTGCTACTTTAGAAAAACATCCTGAACTTACAACTGCTGAAGCAATTTTGGCAAGACCGGATCTATTTCCTCATCCAGAGGATCCATCAAAAGGTGGGTTTCATATTTGTCCTCCAGGATGGAACTGTGAACTAAGTAATAGAAATCTTTACAAAGCTTTTGACATGGAAGCAAAAGGTTGGGCTATTGTTGAAACAGGTTCTGCTGCAGGATTAGATGGATCAATTGCTAAAGCTGCTGAAAGAGGTGAAAACTGGTTTGGTTACTATTGGTCACCAACAGCTATCATTGGTAAATATGATATGAGAGCTGTGGACATGGGAGCTTGGGGTGGAAAAGATAACTGGGATAAATGTATAGTTTTACCAGAACAAGAATGTGGAGACCCTAAAGCAACTTCATGGACAAAATCTGAAGTTTACACAATCGTAACTGACAATTTCAAAAATACAGCTGGAAGTGATGGTATGGAATACTTTAAGAAGAGAACATACCCAGGTCCAGTTATGAACGGTATGTTAGTTTGGATGGGTGAAAACCAAGCAGAAGGTGCTGATGCTGCAATTGAATTCCTAAAAACACAAGAAAGTGTTTGGAGTAAATGGGTTTCAAGTGATGCTGCAAAAAAAATCAAAAAAGCACTTTAATTAAAAATATTGTCAAACCCGCTTCGGCGGGTTTGATTAAATAAAAATTATGGACTTCTTAAATAAAATTCCTGTAATGGATAGAACGGCTCTTAGGGAGCTGAAAAAGGGTATTGATTTAAGTTTTAAAGATTTTTCAAGAGCTTATGGAGATGGAATAGAAAGTTTTTTTGATCCACTACTATATTTTTTAATTTGGTTAGAAAAGTTATTAGTAAATAGTCCTTGGCCTTTAGTCATAGGAGCATTTGCTCTGTTGGCTTGGATTGGTTCAAGAAGTATTAAGCTTGTAATTGGTACAGTGGTTTGTTTCTTGGTAATTGGCTACTTTGGAATGTGGAAAAATTGTATGGCTACAGTTGCAATCATTTCCGTTTCTACATTAGTTTGCATTGTTGTGGGAATTCCAATTGGAGTGCTAATGTCAAAATCAGCAAGAGCAGAAAAAGCAATTTTACCTGTTTTAGATATGATGCAAACAATACCAAGCTTCGTATATTTGATTCCAATAATTATGCTTCTTGGTATTGGTAAAGTTCCAGGTCTGCTCGCAGTTTGTATTTATGCTCTACCTCCAATTGTTAGATTAACAAACCTTGGAATTCGAGAAGTTGATAAAGAGACTTTAGAGGCTAGCGAGGCTTTTGGGGCAACACCAATGCAAAAATTAAGATCTGTCCAAATCCCTCTTTCTCTACCAACTATTTTTGCTGGGATAAACCAAACGATTATGATGGCTTTAGCAATGGTAGTGATAGCTTCAATGATAGGTGTAAAAGGCTTGGGAGTCCCAATTTTACAGGCTATTTCCAACCAGTATTTAGCACTTGGAATGATGAATGGTTTAGCAATCGTAGCTCTAGCAATTATCTTTGATAGAGTAACTCAACAGTACGGACAAAGAATTCAAAAGCACAGAGGTCAGTTAAAAAAGTAAATAAGTCTCAATCGAATTTTCTAGACTCACATTTCAAAATAAATAAAGATCTTCCATATGAATTTTTCATTGGAAATAGGCCCTAAAACAGAGCTTGATACAGTTCCAGCGTTGTCTGACATTTATATAACGATGCTACCTGGAGGTGATTATAGAGAAACTGCTGATAAAGCAGTAGAACTTGTAAAAAAAGGATTTAACCCTGTACCTCATTTTCCTGCTAGATCAATGCATGATGAAAAAGAACTAAAAGATTACGTTTCTATATGCAAAGATGGAGGGGTGAAGCAAGCCTTAATTATTGGAGGTGGGAGAGAGCCAGCAGGTAAATTTGATAGTTCATTTCAACTTTTGGAGACAGGTTACTTTGAAAAAATGAAAATAGGAATTGCTGGACATCCTGAGGGGAGTCCTGATATATCCGACTCAGATTTAGAAAAAGCTATGATAGATAAAAAGCCTTATGCTGACTACATTGTAACTCAATGGTTGCTAGATCCTCAGCCTATTATAGATTTTATTTCTAAGCAAAGCGTACCAGTGCATGTGGGAATTACTGGACCTTTAAAAATATCTAGCTTAATTAAATTTGCTAATATTGTAGGGGCAAAAAATTCCATTAACTTTCTTAAATCTAATTTTACTAAGGCATTAGATTTATTGAAACCTAAAGACCCTAATGATTTAATTGGGAAAGTTAAATCGCATACTGATAACTTCCACATTTATACATTCGGCGGCTTGAAGGAAACTAACAAGTGGTTGAAGGAGAATAGTTATGTCTAAAGAATTTGACTATACTAAAGTACAACATGTTACTTCTGTTGATCAATCTGACAGAGAAGTACCATACAATTTAAGACAAAGTGGGCCAACTAAAGTTGAATTATTAATTTCAACGAGGGTAAGAAAGTCACCTTATTGGCATTTATCAATGCAGGCAGGTTGTTGGAGAGCAACTGTATACAATCGAATTTATCACCCAAGAGGCTATGTAAAACCTGAAGATGGTGGAGCAATGGTTGAGTATGATGCAATTGTGAACCATGTAACAATGTGGAATGTTGCTGTTGAAAGACAAATAAGAGTTAAAGGTCCAGATGCAGAAAAATTTACTGACTACGTTATAACTAGAGATGCAACAAAAATTTCTCCTATGAGAGCAAGATATGTAATATTATGTAATGCTTACGGAGGAGTTTTAAACGATCCAATTCTTCTAAGAATTTCAAAAGATGAATTTTGGTTTTCGTTATCAGACTCTGATATTGGAATGTATTTACAAGGTGTAAATGCAGATGGAAAATTTAATTGTACAATTGAAGAAATTGATGCATGTCCAGTACAAATTCAAGGTCCTAAATCAAAAGCTTTAATGCAAGACCTTTGTGGTGACCAAGTTGATTTTGATAATATGCCTTTCTATGGATTAGCAGAAGCAACAGTTGGTGGAAGAAGTTGTATAATTTCTCAATCTGGTTTTTCAGGAGAAGCTGGTTATGAGATATATTTAAGAAATGCCACTTTATATGCTGAAGATATGTGGAATGCGGTATTAGATGCAGGAAAAAAACATAAATTGATGGTGATTGCACCTGCACACCATAGAAGAATACAAGCAGGTATTCTTTCTTGGGGGCAAGACATGGATCAACAACATAATCCATTTCAATGTAATTTAGGTTATCAAGTTTCATTATCAGGTAAAGGTGAATGGAATAAAAAAGCAGATTATGTTGGAAAGGCTGCTTTAGAGAAAATGGGAGCAGATATAAAAGCTGGAAAAAAACCATATAAACTTCAATTAGTTGGAATGGAATTAGGCGGTAAACCCATTGACGATTATGCGCCAGACTTTTGGCTAGTATCACCAGAAAGTGGTGGAGATCCAGTTGGATTTCTTACTTCACCATGGTGGCATCCTGAGAAGAAAACCAACATTGCTATGGGATACGTTCCGTTTGATGGAACTTTAAATCCTAATGGATTTCCAAAAAATAAAGTTGGAACTAAGTTTAAGGTTCATCTTCCAGAAAAATACTCAGATACTCCAGGAACACCTGTAGATGCTGTAGTTGTGGATATTCCATTCAAAGAGTCTTTCAACGCAAATACAAGAGAAGTTGTAAAAGGCTAAAATTTATTATGGGGGAGCTAATTTCAGCTCCCCTTTTCAATTCTAATGACCAAAAGTTTTCTAATAGCAGTTTGCATTATCATTGCTATTGCTTTAATAATATTTCCATTAATTGTTTCTTATAAAGCTCAAAAAAATAAAAACAGAAAAAAATAATGTTTGCTGAATTTTTAAATATAATTTTTAAGTCAATAAAATTAGATAAAACTCTTTATTCAGATAATAAAAATTTTGGAGAAGCGTCAATTTACTTTGCTGGGATTATAATGATACTAGATGGTATTGCTGGAGCAGTAGCAGCAAATACGATTATTAAAACAGCCATTGCAATGTCTGGTCTAACTGCAATAATTACTTGGCTAATATGGGCGATTTTTATTTTTGTAATTGGAGTAAAATTATTTCCTGATAAACAAACCAAAGTTTCATTCAAAAAAGTTTTAACAGCTGTTGGATTTGCGCATGCTCCTGGTTTATTAAGATTTTTTGCAGTCACACCAGATTTAATGATACCAATAATTTTTCTTACCCAGTTTTGGATTTTTGCAGGTTTAATAATTTCAACAAAACAAATACTAAGTTTAAAATCTAATTTTAAATCTTTTGGGATAGTACTTTTATCTTTTTTAATTATTGCATTTTTATCTATCTCGTTTGTGATGAGTAGAATGAATATGCTTCCAGTTAGTCAAATCAGTTAAAGTGGAAAAATCGTCTTAGATACTCTACAAGATTTACATAATTTAAATCCAGTAAGAATTAAATTTTGAGTGACACTCTCGTCTTCCTCTTTGCATTCATCACAAATATTGTTT